>CAYYWA010000021.1:0-446 GCA_964475255.1 uncultured Sorangium sp. | reverse complement strand
GGGGGGGCGCCTGGTGTCCCTCGCGCGGGCGTGGGGGGGGCGGCGGGCTGGGTTTTTCGGGCGCTCCGCGCGCCGCGAGATCGGAGGCCAGGCGCTCGGCGCGCTCGATCTGACGCTCCGCGGCCGCCACCTCGGCGCTGAGGCGTGGCCACGTCTCGAGGCGTTCACCCAGGGCCGCCACGTGCTCGAGGAGCGCGCGCACCTCCTCGGGCCCGATGCCGGGATCCAAGCCGAGGGCCGTGAGCGCTGCCGCGAGCTCGCGCGCTCCCGCCTCGGCCTTCGCGTCGTTGGCGGCCCGCTCGTCGGTCACGGCAACGACTTCGTCGCGCGCCGCCTCGAGCTCCGAGACCATGCGTTCGCGCGCGGCGCGCCCCGCGCGCGCGGCGTGTGCCTTGCGCGTGACGCTCTGAACGAGCTCGAGGAGCGGCGTCTCGACGCTCGCGTTC
>CAYYWA010000020.1:0-32337 GCA_964475255.1 uncultured Sorangium sp. | reverse complement strand
CCGGCCTCGCCGCCCGAGCCAGAGCCGCCACCATCCGCCGAGCCGCTGCCGCCGTCCTCCGCCCCGGAGGCACCGGCGGCGCCGTCGTCAGCGTTCCCGCCGACACCGAGCCCGCCGCTCGAGCCGGCGGTGCCCGTGACCGCCCCTTGACCCGCGTCGCCGAACCCACCTTGCCCCGACTTGCCGGACGAGCCTCCCGACGCAGCGGTCCCACTCGCGCCCGAAGCGCCACTCTCGGCGGAGTTGAAACAGACCTCTTCCGCGCACTCCGAGCCGCCGCATGCAGCGGCGATGGCGGCAGCCAGGGCAGAGAGGAGCGCTGAGTTCGCAAACGTCGAGAATCGCATTCAGATGTCCCTTTTCCGTCCGGCGCCCGGGGCCGAGTGTCGGAGCCGCTGACACTTCGGCGGGCGTTGAGGCCCAAGCATCTACCACGGGCGACCCTCGGTCGTAAGCGGACCTCGGTCCGTGGGCCATTCGCAGCCAGGGTTCTCTTCGGCTCCATAACCATCCGTGTTGCCGGTTTTTTCGGCACCACCGCCACTTCGAGACATCCGAGACGCAGCCTCTGGGGGTCGCGCTCCTCACCCTGCGGAGGAGAGTGCACGTTCGCCACACGTGTGAGGGCAACGGCGACGGGAGGAGACGGCGCCGCAGCAGAAAACGCCTGAAGAATGCGGGATTTGCACGCGATCGCGCGAACCGGTTGTCGCGCACGAACGCCGCCGAAACACCACGGAGTGCGACCTTTCGAAGAAACGCACACGCCGTGCTTCATTCCGACTACTCAACGCAATCGCGTGAGGGTATTCTGCGTCAGCGAGCGGCGGCTAGCCCGCATGCTGGGGCCAGCATCGACGCTCGGAAAGGTACACAGAGCCGACACGTAGAAAGGAGGGGCCGCTCGGCCGTGAGGAGGGAACGCCGAATCGTCGAGTGGCACGGGACTGATGGCCAAAGGCACGAAACGCATCGGACAGCTCATTCGCTCCGCCCGTATGGACCGAGGACTCACCCAGAAGGATCTCGCACGAAAGCTCGGGGTTCGCTCCGGGAGCTATGTCGGAATGCTGGAATCGGGGCTCTGCAAGGGGATCGGAATTTCGCGCCTCGAAGAAATCGCGGCATTCCTGCGCGTGAATGGGATTGAACGGTACCGCTGGATGGCGGCTGCCGGTCACCTCCCTCCCGCATTGTTCGGAGCCCTCATGAAGCGGCCGGACCGTTGGGACGACGTGATTTCGTTGCTCGGCAACGGCGCGGCCTCGTCCAGCAACGGGAGGAGCCCACGGTCGCGTCGGGGTCGCTCACTGCGTCCGCCGCGGGCGTAGCTCAAGCACGGAGACGCGCAGGCCGCGTGTTCGTGCGAGCTCATTCCGATGCTCGGTAGGACCGGATTTCTCCTGGCCCTCACCTTTCACACGGGGGTCAGGAGAAATCCGGGTCCGGTTCGCGCGAGCGGCACGCGTTGGTTGTTCGCGGTGAGCCGGCAGGTCGCCCGGCGGTGGAACGCCGCGAGCGCGTGATGCCCGGGGCCGCGGTGTCGCGAGTGCGCGCGGTGAGAGGAAACTGCTCCCGGATGGACCCGAAAAGGATGGCACGTGCGGGTGCGCACCTAGCGCGCCGGCCGCCACTCGTTGGGGACGTCCATGGCTCAACCCGCGATCGCACGCACCCGAGAGGCACCCTTCCTACTCGAGCTCGACCTTGGTGACGCTTGCGCATTGATGGAGCTCGACGCCGATGAGGACCGCGCGTTCTCGATCGGCAGCTCGCGCTACGCCGACGTGCGCGTGAACGCGATCGGTGTCTCTCCGATCGAGTTCTATCTCGAACGTCGCCGGCGCGACGTGTGGCTCGTGCCCGCCTATCGCGCCCGTCCGCTGCGCGTGGATGGAACGCGCGTAACCGGCCCGACCGTGCTCGATCTTCCCGCCGTGATCGAGTTCGCAGGGAGGCGCGCGATCGTGCGGCACCGGTATCCCCGCGAAGAGCGGGCGCCGGCGAGCGTGCAGCGAGCGAAACCGCTCCGCCGTGAGCACACGGCCCCTATCCCGCCGGACGCTCTGCCCGCCGTGTACGCCGACGCTCTGCCCGCCGTGTACGCCGACGCTCTGCCCGCCGTGTACGCCGATGTTCCCCCTGTCGCGTGCGTGGCGCCCGAGCAGCAACCTGAGGTTTCGGCGCTTTCCCGACCACCGCGATCCGAGCTTCCGGTGCTTTCCCAATCGCCGCGACCCGCACGCCCGAGCGCGCTCGCGCACTCGAGGGCAACGCCCCGTTCCGATCCGCATCTTTGGACGATCGCGGCGCGCCGACCTCTGGAAGCGCTCGCGTTTACGGCGGCGGTGGCCGCGCTCGCCGGGCTCGCGTACGCCGGGCTCCACCTCTCCTCCTCGGGGGGTGCCCCATGACGGCCCGAGAGCCTGCCCAGGCGCCGAGAAGAGAGGGGTGCAGCTTGCGCCGCCTCGACGAAAACGCTGCGCGTGGAGGCAGCGCTCGCTGCTACCTTCATCGAAGCATTCCGGGGGTTGATCGGCGGGTTCGACGACTTAGCTTCGGGTGGCACGAAAGATGCTGATCGGAGCCCAGCCATGCGCATGGATCGCCTGACTACCAAGAGCCAAGAAGCCCTGCGAGCAGCCGTGGACGTCGCGACTCGACGCGGCAATCCCGAGCTGATCCCCGAACATATCCTGGTCGCCATCCTCGAACAGGAGGGCGGAGTGGGCAGCGCGCTGGTCGAGCGCGCCGGCGCGCGGGCTCGCGAGCTCGCGGCAGATCTCGGCGAACGCATCGACAAGCTCCCGCGCGTTTCCGGCGGCGCAGAGCCGAGCTTCGGGCGGAGAACGACCCCCTTCCTCAATCAGGCCGAGGACGAAGCGAAGCGTCTGAAGGACGACTACGTCTCCGTCGAGCATTTCCTCCTCGCGGGAGCGAAGGGCGACAAGGACGTGCAGGCCATCTTCGACAGGCACGGCCTCTCGCACGAAAAGCTCATTCGCGCGCTCGCGGAGATCCGCGGTTCGCAGCGCGTCACCGATCCCGATCCCGAGGGCAAGTTCCAGGCGCTCGAGAAGTACACGCGGGACCTCACCGCGCTCGCCCGCCGCGGAAAAGTCGATCCGGTGATCGGGCGCGACGAAGAGATTCGGCGCGTGATGCAGGTTCTGTCGCGGCGGACGAAGAACAACCCGGTGCTGATCGGCGAGCCCGGTGTCGGCAAGACGGCCATCGCCGAGGGGATCGCGCACCGCATCGCCAAGGGAGACGTCCCGGAGTCGCTGAAGGACAAGCGCATCCTCGCGCTCGATCTGGCGAGCATGGTCGCGGGCTCGAAGTACCGCGGTGAGTTCGAGGATCGGCTCAAGGCCGTGCTCAAGGAGGTCGAGGCCGCGAGCGGCAACATCGTTCTGTTCATCGACGAGCTGCACACCTTGGTCGGTGCCGGAGCCGCCGAGGGCGCGATGGATGCCGCGAACATGCTGAAACCCGCTCTCGCGCGGGGCGAGCTCCGCGCGATCGGCGCGACCACCCTCGACGAATACAGAAAGCACATCGAAAAGGATGCTGCGCTCGAGCGCCGCTTCCAGCCCGTGATGGTGACCCAGCCCAGCGTGGAGGACACCATCGCCATCCTGCGCGGGCTCAAGGAGCGCTACGAGGTTCACCACGGGATCCACATCACCGATCCCGCGCTCGTCGCCGCGGCCGTGCTCAGCAACCGCTACATCACCGATCGGTTCTTGCCCGACAAGGCGATCGACCTGATCGACGAGGCCGCGAGCAAGATCAAGATGGAGATCGACAGCTTGCCCGTCGAGATCGACCAGATCGAGCGGCGCCTCCTGCAGCTTCGCATCGAGGAGCAGGCGCTCAAGAAGGAGCGTGACAAGGCGAGCCAGGCGCGGCTCGAAGAGCTCCGGCGCGAGATCGCCGAGCTCTCGAGCGAGCGCGACCGCACGCGGGCGCAGTGGATGCGCGAGAAGGAGATGATCGTCGGCATCCGCGAGCGGCAAGCTCGAATCGAGGAGCTCCGCAACGAGGCGGACCGCGCGCGGCGATCGGGCGATCTCGGGCGTGCCGCGGAGATCCAGTACGGCAAGCTCCCGGAGCTCGAGAAGGCGCTCGAGGCCGACCGCGCGGCGCTGAACGAGCTCCAGAAGCAGGGCGCGTACCTGAAGGAGGAGGTCACGGACGAGGACGTCGCGGCGATCGTCTCCAAGTGGACGGGCGTTCCCGTCTCGAAGATGCTCGAGAGCGAGATGCAGAAGCTCCTCAGCATGGAGGAGAACCTGCGAAAGCGCGTCGTGGGCCAGGACGCGGCGCTCACCGCCGTTGCGAACGCGGTGCGGCGCTCACGCGCTGGCCTCGGCGACACGCGCCGTCCAATCGGGTCCTTCTTGTTCCTCGGTCCGACGGGTGTCGGCAAGACGGAGACGGCGAAGGCGCTCGCGGAGTTCTTGTTCGACGACGAGCGCGCGATGATTCGCATCGACATGAGCGAGTATCAGGAGCGCCACACCGTCTCGCGCTTGATCGGCGCGCCCCCCGGATACGTGGGCTACGAAGAGGGCGGCCAGCTCACCGAGCCCGTCCGCAGACGACCGTACAGCGTGCTCCTGTTCGACGAGATCGAGAAGGCGCACCCGGACGTGTTCAACACGCTGCTGCAGCTCCTCGACGACGGGCGGCTCACGGACGGACAGGGCCGCACCGTGGACTTCCGCAACACGGTCGTGATCCTCACGAGCAACATCGGAACGGCGGAGCTCACGGCGATCGAAGAGCGCCGGGATCTGACGGAGGAAGAGCGGTCCGAGCTCGAGCGCAAGGTCGCGATGGAAGCGCTGCGTCGTCACTTCCGTCCGGAGTTCATCAATCGCCTCGATGAGATCGTGGTGTTCGGACGACTCGAGCGCGACGAGCTCCGGCGTATCGTCGATATCCAGCTCGCCCAGCTCGCCCAGCGCCTCGCGCAGCGCGAGCTCGGCCTCGTCGTCACCGAACCGGCCAAGGACATGCTCGCGGAAGTGGGCTGGGACCCGCAGTTCGGCGCCCGGCCGCTCAAGCGCGCGATCCAGCGCCACGTCGAGGATGCGCTGGCCCGGCGCGTCCTGGGCGGCGAGTTCAAGCCGGGGGACACGGTGGTCGTGGACCGCTCGCCGAGCGGCGAGCTCGTGTTCTCGAGTCGGAGCGCCGAAGGGCAGCGCGCGGCGGAGTGACGGCCCGGCGCGCGGCGAGCGGGGCGCCCAGCTGACGCATCGCCTCAGGAGCGGCCGCCGAGGATTGGCTCGGCGGTTGCTCCGACCCGAGGCATGTCGATCATCTGGTTCATCATCATAGGCATCATCGCCGGCTACATCGCGCGTGCTCTGATGCCGGGCCGGCAATCCATGGGGTTCATCGCGACGGCGCTGCTCGGAATCGCCGGGTCGTTCGTCGGCGGGTTCCTAGCGAGCCTGATCGGCGGCGGACGGATCCTCGATTTGAACACGTCGGGCATCATCGGGAGCATCATCGGAGCCCTGGTCGTGCTCGCCATCATGGCTATCGTGGCGAAACGCCGCCCGCGAGCGACGGTGTGACGGAAGCCGCCGGGTGGATCAGCCGAGCTCGGCGGCGACGGTGCGGGCGAGGTTTCGCTCGGTCTGGGCGAGGGCGGACTCGATCGGTGTGCCCGGCGGCGTGATCGCCACGGCCCGTCCCGAGTCGAACCCGAGGCGAGTGCTCTCGTCTATGGTGCCCGCGAGCACGAGCCAGCGGCGGCCGGCGCGGGCCGCGCGGCGCACGACCTCGCCCGGTCCTTTTCCGGACAGGCTGGCACCGTCGAAGCGGCCCTCGCCGGTGATGAGCAAGTCGGCGGCCTCGAGCCGCCTGTCGAGATCGGTCCAGGCCGCCACGAGCTCGAAGCCGCTGACGAGGCGTGCTCCTGTTCCGACGAGCAGCCCGAAGCCGAGCCCGCCAGCGGCGCCGGTGCCGGGGACGCGCGCGAGGCTCGCATCGACGCCGGCGTGCCGACAGAGCAGCGAAGCGAGCCGCTCCGACTCCGCTTCGTGATCGAGGAGCGCCGCCCCATCGAGGCCTTTTTGCCGGCCGAAAGTCGCCGCAGCCCCGTTCGGGCCGAGCAGCGGATTCGAGACGTCGTGCGCCACGAGCAGCGGCGGCAAGCCCTCCGGCCTTCTGCCCTCGACTCGCCGGATGCGCCGAAAGTTCGCCGGAAAGGGCGGTGTGATTTCTTGTCCCGTTTCGTCGCGGAACGCGAAGCCGAGCGCGGCCAGGGCTCCGAAGCCGAGATCGCTCGTCGCGCTGCCGCCGATGCCGAGCACGAGGAGCTCGGCGCCCAACCAGCTTGCTGCGCGCAAGAGCTCGCCGGTTCCATAGGTGCTCGTCCAGAGCGCGTCGCGTGCATCGGGAGACAAGAGCGCGAGGCCGTTCACCTCCGCCATCTCGAGCACGCCGATGCGCTCACCGAGGGGAACGTGACGCGCGAGCAGCGTGCGGGCACGCGCAGGGAGGTGGCTCGTGGCGACCCAGCCGATCGACCCGTACCGCGGCTCGAGGCGCGGCCCCTTCGCGGGCACCTCGATGCGCGAGCCCTGAGCGGCATCGGTGAGCAACCGACCGAACCCCTCGCCGCCGTCGCTGAGCGGGCAGAGGTCGATGCTCCAATCCGGGTGCATGCGGCGAAGTTCCCGTTCGACGACGGCGCAGGCGCGCTCCGCCGAGAGCGCGTCCTTGAACTTGTCGAGCGCGACGAGGACTCTCATCCCTCAAGTGTGACGCCCAGTGACGAGCATGCGTCCCCTTTGGCTCGTCGCGCACTCGCAAAAAGCGAGCACCTGATAGAATAGGGCCCGTGACCTCGGACGAAGAGCTTCGGGCCCGAGTGTGGCAGTGCCTTCGGCACGAGACCTGGCTGTTCGGCAGCGGTTCCGAGTCGAGCCGTGTGCTCCAGCTCCCAGGGCTCCTCGCTTCGGTGAATCCCGCCGCGCCGGATCGGTCCCTCTTCAACTGGGTAGTTCCCGAGTCGAGCCAGGCCGTGCTCGACAACTACGAGGTGCTGGCGCGAACGCACGCAGAGGCCGGAGTGCGCGCGTGGACGGTCTGGAGCGATGCCGAGGATTCACGGCTTGGCGAGGCGCTCGAACGGCGCGGCCACGAGCTCGATGCGAAGCCGATGGCGATGGGGGCCGACCTCGCCGAGCTCACGTTACCCGCCGTGGGCGACCTCTACTGGCGGGAGACGGACGATGCGCGCCTGGTGAGCGCGATCAACGACGCTGCGTACGGCTTCCCGTCGCCCGCGTTCGCCGCGGCGTTCACGCGCATCGGCCAGCCGCGCTGGTACGGCTATGTCGCTTCGTTGCACGGCCGACCCGTGGCGACGGTGCTCACCCACGAGTCGTCGGAGGGGGACTGCGGCGTGAACGCCGTGGCCACGCTGCCGGAGGCGCGCGGACACGCGATCGCTTCGCGCCTGCTCGCGGTGGCGCTCCGTCGAGCGCTCAATCGCGGCGCGCGCTCGACGACACTGCAGGCCACGAGCAAGGGGCGACCCATCTACGAGCGGCTCGGCTACCGCTCGCTCGGTCCGCTCGCCATGTGGGAGCACCGCGTGTCCCCTTGATCCCGGCGGCACCGTGGGCGCCCAAAGCGGCGCGCGCTACGACGTCGCTCTCAAGCCGATGATGGCGATCACGAGCAGCGCGAGGAAGAGCCCGCGCGCGGCCGAAAACGGCTCGCGGAAGAGCACGATGCCGAGCACGGCGGCACCGAAGGCCCCGATCCCGACCCACGTCGCGTAGGCCGTGCCGATCGGAATGGTGCGCGCCGCGACCGAGAGCAGCCACATGCTCGCGGCGATCGCGCCCACGGTGAGCGCGCTCGGGACGATGCGCGTGAAGCCCTCGGTGTACTTGAGGCCGACGGCCCAGGCGACCTCGAGCAGGCCGGCGACGATCAGATAAACCCAAGCCATTTGGGCCCGAGTCTTAGCCCAGATTTCCGGGAAAGATCGAAGGCTGGACTTTCCACGGGGTCGATCTCAGGATCGTGTGTGTTCTCGAGCGGCGCGCTGTTGACGGGCATCGTCCTCTTGCTGGCGGCGTTGCTCGTGAAGCCGCGCCTGCGAGAGCTCAAGCCGCAGCTGCGGGAGTTTGGACGGAGGGTCGATCGAGGCGTGACCGTCCTCGTCGTCACCCTCGTCGTGGTGTACGGGTTCTACACCCTCTCGCTCGTGTTCGGTGGGGACTGATCGCGGTGTGACGGCGGCGAACCCAGCGTGCGCGTGGTGATCGGTCGATAGAACGCGCGTGTCGGCGTGAGCCGCGACTCGAAGAGCACGAGCTCGCTGAGGTGGATGGGGAGCTCGAGCGGAGGAAACGGCTCGAGCGCCGAGGCGAGATCCATCGGCTGTCGGAGACGGGCGAGCGTGATGTGTGCGACGAAGGGGCGCGTCTCGGGAGGAAAGCCGAGCGGCCCCGCGAGGCGCTCCACGAGCGCCGCGAGCTCCAACAGCTCGGCGGGGTGTGAAAAGTGAGCGACCACGACGCGGGCCCGTCGCGGGCTCGCAAAGGCGGAGACGTGCCCGAGCGTCGTGTCCATCGGTGAGAAGGGGGCGGCCGCCGCTTCGACGAGCGCCTCGAGCTCGGGGACGCGCTCCGGATCCACGTAGCCGAGGAACTTGAGGGTCAGGTGCAGGTTCTCCGGATCCGTCCAGCGCAGCGCCGCCTTGCGCGGCACGCGTCGGGCGAGCTCTTGCTGGACCTCGACGAGGTGCTCGCGCGCCGCTTGCGGCAGCGGCAGCGCGATGAAGGTGCGCATCGGGGTCATGGCTCGGGCGAGCTCCCGTGACCGTCGCGCACGATGCGCAGCACGAGCGCGAGCGCCGCGTAGGCCGCGCGGAGCCGGACCTGGTGGCGCTCTCCGGCGAAGACGAAATGCTTGTCCGTCGTGCCGTCCGCGGTGGCGACGGCGTAGTGCACGAGACCGACGGGTTTCTCAGCCGTCCCTCCCTCCGGGCCCGCGATGCCGGTGATCGACAGCGCGACGTCGACGCCGAGCCGCGTCCGCGCCCCTTCCGCCATGGCGCGCGCGACCTCGCGGCTCACCGCGCCGTGCGCTTGGAGGAGCTCGGCCGGCACGCCCAAGACGGCGGTTTTGACGCTGTTTTCGTAAGCGATGATGCCGCCCGCGAAGAACAGGCTCGCGCCGCTCCGCTCGGTGAGGAGCTGGCCGACGAGACCCCCCGTGCACGACTCGGCGCACCCGAGGCGCAGACCGCGATCCACGAGCGCCTTGCCCACGGCCTCGGCGAAATGCACGTCGCCTTCGGCGAACACCACGCGCACGCCGAGCCGTTCGCGCGCGGCGTCCGCGGCGGCCCGCGCCCGCGCCTCCGCTTCCTCGCGATCGGCCGCCTCGGCGCGCACCTTGACCTCGATCACCGGGAAGGTCGCGCGATAGCCGAGCGTCACGCCGTACTCGGCTTCGATGCCCGCGAGGCGATCGTTGACCTCCGACTCCGGCAAGCCGTGCGTCCGGAGCAGGATTTGACGGTGCGCTCCGGTGACGAGCCCTTCGAGCTTCGGCACCACGCTCGCCCGGAACATGGCCACCATCTCGCGCGGCACGCCCGGCATGAAGAACGCGAGCGCGCGATCGAGCCGCACCGAGAAGCCCGGCGCCGTGCCCTTCGGGTTCGGCAGGACCTCCGCGCCGCGCGGAAAATCGGCTTGCTTGTCGTTGCTGGGGGCGGGCGTTCGTCCGGCGCGTTCGAGGCGCGCGCGGATCACCGCGAGCGAGGCCTCGTCGCGCTCGAGCGGCGCGCCGAGCACGCGCGCGACGCACTCGGTGGTGATGTCGTCGGTGGTCGGGCCGAGCCCACCCGTGCACACGAGCACGTCGTATTCTCTTCCGAGCCGCGCCAGCGCCGCGCCGAGGGGCGCCGCGTGGTCCGGCACGACGGCCATCTCGAGCACGACGAAGCCGAGCTCGGTGAGCGCCTCCGCGAGCCAGGTGGCGTTCGAGTTCAAGAGCTCGCCCCGGGTGAGCTCCGTTCCCACACAGAGAACCGCCGCGGTCGCCATGCTCCCCGCGAGCTTGCCCGACAGGGAAAGCGCCGTCGAGGCGGCGTTCCCGACGCGCAGGTTTACTTGGCCGACGAGGGCTTGGAGCTTCCGGCGGCCGGGTACACACAGCGGAATCCGACGTGGCTCGCTGCGGGATCCGGGCTCTCGACCGCCGCCGCGACCAGCTCTGCGGCGACGCGCGAGCGGTACGCGCCCCCCCGCGCGCGGTAGCGACCGTCGGGGTCCCGCGTCCACTCGGCGACGTTGCCCGAAAGATCGAGCACCCCGTCGGGGGTCGCGCCGTCGGGGCGCGCGCCCGCGAGGTCCGGTCCGGTACCGGCGTGGCTGCACGGCCCCTGCTCGAGCCCGAACGCGGCGCGTCGGCAGACGAGGCCCGTGAAGCCCCACGGGAAGCGCCGGCCCTCGCTCCCGCTCGCCGCGAAGCGCCACTCGGCGGCTGTCGGCAGCCGCCCCTTGGCGAAGCGACAGAAGCGCTCGGCCTCGGCCGGAGGCAGACCCGTGACGGGGAGGCCGGGCTCCGGCGTGCCGGGCAGCTCCTTGCAGGCCTTCTTCGCCACGCACTCGGCGTAACGCCAGACGGTGACCTCGCCGCGGTCGATGGCGAAGGGCTTCACCTCGATGGGCTCCGCGCTCGGCGCGCGTTGCCAATCGGCCGCGCCCGGAGGGAGCACGCCGCCCTCGAGCCGTATCTTCTTTTCCTCGAGCACGCACGCCGACGCGATCCCCGCGTCGATGCGGAACTGCGCGGGGCCGCACGCCGCGAGGGGGCCCGTGCAGCGCGCGCCCACGAGATCCTGACCGGCGCCGCAGCAGCGAGCGCCTTTGCGCTCGAGCCCGCTCGGGCAGCGCACGGGCGGCTCGCGCTCGGCGATCGCGAAGCGAACCACGATCGCGACAGCGGCGATCGCGGCCAAGGCCGAGGCGATGCGGGGCGACGGGGTCATCGCCTACGTCGCGGCCTCGGGCAACGGCTCGCCCTGGATCAGCCGGTCGAGAGTGGCTTCATCGATGACCTGGGTGCCGGCCTTCTTCGCCGCGGTGAGCTTTGCGGCCCCGACCTTTTCACCCGCGACGAGGAAGCGGGTGCCGGCCTTGACCTTGTCGTGCACTTCGCCGCCCGCGGCGCGAATGGCGGCGTGCACGTCCTCGCGCTTCCTCGAGAGCACGCCCGTGACACAGAAGCTCATCCCCGAGAGCGGACCCGTAGCCGCCACCGTGTGCTGCGGCTGTGGCCGCGAGACGCCGAGCTTCGAGAGCCGCTCGAGCAGCCTCCTGGACTCGGGGTCGGTGAGAAAGGCGCGCACGCTCTCGACCATCTTCGGCCCGAAGCCGGCGATGGCGGCGACGCGTTCCCCGATCGCCTCCTCGGGGATCGCGAGCAGCTCCTCGAGCGAGTGCACCGCTTCGGCGAGCTGACGCGACGCGACCGGGCCCACGTGCTCGATGCCGAGCCCGGTGATCAAGCGGTCGAGCGTGCGCTCGCGGCTCTTCGCGATGGACTCGATCACGTTCTCGGCGCTCTTCTTGCCCATGCGCTCGAGCTCCACGATCTGCTCGGCGCGGAGCTCGTACAGATCCGCGACGTCCTGCACGAGGCCCTTGCTCACGAGTTGGTCGATCAACGCTTCTCCGAGGCGGTCGATGTCCATCGCGAACCGCCTCGAGAAATGGAAGATCGCACCCTTCACCTGGTCGGGGCAATGGGGGTTCGGGCAGCGCACGGCGACCTCGCCGTCCGAGCGCACGACGGGTGTGTCGCAGACCGGGCAGTTCTCCGGCATGCGGAAGGGCGGCACGTCCGTCGAGGTCCGCGCGCTCGCGTCGACGGCCACGACTTGCGGGATGATCTCGCCCGCCTTTTCGATCGTGACCCGATCGCCGAGGCGGATGTCGAGCTGCTCGATGATCTGCTCGTTGTGGAGCGACGCTCGGGAGACGACGGTGCCCGCGAGGCGCACCGGCTCGAGGACGGCCACCGGTGTGAGGGTTCCGGTGCGCCCCACACCCACCTCGATGCGAATGACGCGCGTCGTCGCGCGCTCGGCGCCGAACTTGTAGGCGATGGCCCAGCGCGGAAACTTCGCGGTGGCGCCGAGGATCCCCTGGTGAGAGAAGGCGTCGACTTTGATCACCGCGCCGTCCGTCTCGTACGGGTAGCTCTTGCGATCGGCGTCGAGCGCGCGGACGGCCTCGAGCACGGCGTCGATGTCGTCGCAGCAGACGTGCTTGCGGTGCGTCGGCAGCCCGAGCTCGGCGAGGCGGTCGAGCGCCGCCGAGTGCGAGTCGGCGAGCTCCGGCCCCTCCACGACCTGCCACACGACCGCGCGCAGCCGGCGCCGTGCGACGATGCGCGGATCGAGCATGCGCAAGCTCCCCGCGGCGGCGTTGCGCGGATTCGCGAAGGGAGGCTCCCCCGCGGCCTCACGCTCTTCGTTGATGCGGTCGAGCTCGCGCCGAAAGATCACGATTTCGGCGCGGAGCGTGAGCGGCCCGCGGTAGTCGATGGTGAGCGGCAGCGAGCGGATGGTCCGCACGTTCTCGGTGATCTCCTCGCCCACGAGCCCGTCGCCCCGCGTGGAGGCCTCGTGCAGGCGGCCGTCGCGGTATAGGATCTCGACGCTCGCGCCGTCGAGCTTCGGCTCGACGCAGTAGCGCGGCCGCGCGCTCGCGGGCAGCCCTGCCTCGACTCGGCGCGCGAAGTCGCGGACCTCGGCCTCGTCGTACGTGTTGTCGAGCGACATCATGGGCGCGACATGGCGCACCGTGCGGAGCGCTCCGCGCGGCGACATGCCGATGCGTCGCGTGGGAGAGTCCGGCGTCGCGAGCTCGGGGTGCCGAGCCTCGAGCTCCACGAGCTCGCTGTACAGCGCGTCGTACTCGCGATCGGAGATCGCGGGGTCGTCGAGGACGTAGTAGCGGTAGTCGTGCGCACGAATCTCCCGGAGGAGCGCCTCATGACGCGCTCGCGCGGTCCCGGCCTTCGGGCTCATGCTTCGGCCCTCCACTGGCCAGCGCCGCGATTCCGCAGGAATTTTGGAGTCCTCGGGTCCATCGGCGCCTAGCATAATGCGCGCGGGAACGCGCGCCGCCTCTCCAGTAGGGGTGGGTGGGCGACCCATTCAGAACAGGGTAAGGTCCGCCGCGCTTCATGTCCGTCGGCGGAGAGCCCGAACGAGCCCCCGAATCTCACGCGACGCCGAGTCGCATCACGGTGACGGCCGCGAACGACCTCGAGCCGCGGTCCGAGGGTCCCCTGTCGTGGCGGCTGTCGGGCGTGCTCCTCACGCTCCGCCCCCATCAGTGGCACAAGAACGTCTTCGTCCTCGCGCCAGTGGTGTTCGCGAAGGAGATCTTCGCGACCGAGCTCTTGCTGCGCGCGACCTCGGCGGTCGCGATCTTCTGCCTGCTCGCGGGCGCCGTCTACACGATGAACGACCTCGCCGACGTGGCGGCGGACCGGGAGCATCCCCTCAAGCGCTTCCGGCCGATCGCGTCGGGGCGCGTCCCGGTCGCGTGGGCCCGCTGGCTCGCCGCAGGGCTGATCGCGGTCTGCCTCGGGGGGGCCGCCCTGCTCGGGCTCAAGTTCCTCGGGGTCATCGTCGCGTACTTCGTGCTCAACGTCGCGTACTCGTTTCGCCTCAAGCACGTGGCGTACGTGGACGTGAGCTGCATCGCGGCCGGTTTCGTCATGCGCGTCATGGCCGGCGGCTTCGCGACGAACATCGCGGTCTCGCACTACCTGCTCGCGTGCACCGCCTCGCTCGCCCTGTTCCTCGGCTTCGGCAAGCGCCGTCACGAGCTCTCGGTCGCGCAGGCTCGCGCGGGGAAGCAGCGCGCGGCGCTCGAGTCGTATTCACCGCGCGGCCTCGATCTCGCCCTCGCCGCCACGGCCCTCGTCACGGTCGCGATGTACCTCACGTACACGCTCGATCCGCGGACGCGGACGTTCTTCCAGAGTGACTGGCTCTGGGTGAGCACGGTCTTCGTGGTGCTCGGCATCCTTCGCTTCCTCACGATCGTGCGCGACCGGCCGAGCGCCGAGAGCCCGACTCAGGAAATCGTGCGGGACGGCCCGTTCGTGGCCGTGATCCTGTTCTGGGTGGGGCTCGTGATGTGGGTCGTCTATCATCTGCGGCCAAGCTAAGCGCCGCTCCGTTCGCTCACGTGGACGCCTACAGAACCGACGAGTCGAGGGCGCGCCTCCTCCCGGAGGGCAGCGGGCCACTCGACGATCTCGCCCTGACGCTGCCGGTGTTCCTCGGCTACCACCTCGGGGTGATCTTCTTGCCGGTGCGCAACGCGGCGGATCTCGTGACGCACCGGTTGGTGGCGTTCTCCGAGCACAGTGTGCTCGGCTACGCCGCGCTCACCATCATGATCGGGCTCGGCTACGCCGGGGCGTTGCTCGTGCTCGGCCGCGAGCAGCAGCTCCGGGGTGAGCGCTTTGCGTTCGTGCTCCTCGAGGGCATCGTGTACGCGGTCTCGATGCGGCTCCTCGCGGGCTACGTCGTGGGGCGCCTCTCTCTCGCCGCCGTCGGGCCCGAGGTGACCTGGTTTTCCGGGCTCGTGACGTCGCTCGGCGCGGGCTTCTACGAGGAGCTCGCGTTCCGCGTGCTCCTGTTCGGGCTCGGGGTGCGTCTCGTGCGCCACGTCTTCGGCGCGAGGCGGGGGCTCGCCGCGCTCGCGGTCACGCTCGGCTGGGCCGTCGTCGCCGCGCTCGTGTTCAGCGCCTGGCACTACGTCGGCGAGTTCGCCGACGCGTTCGAGCCGCGGTCGTTCGTGTTTCGCTGGGTGTGCGGCGTCGTCTTCACCGTCATCTACGTGCTCCGCGGCTTCGCCGCCGCGGTGTGGACGCACGCGCTCTACGACGTCTGGGTGCTCGTGCTCCCCGCGCTCGGTGGCGCAAGCTCGGTCGAGTAGCCCCGATCACGTCCGGCGCGCGAACACGAAGTGCTCGCGGTTCCCCTTCGGGCCGCCGAGCACCGAGTCGGCCGCACCGAGCACGGTGAAGCCGTGCGCTTCGATCGCCGAGCGCGCCGCCGCGAGCACGCGCTCGCGCACCTCCGGATCGCGGATCACGCCCTTGCCGCGAGACACCTCGCGCCGACCCGCCTCGAACTGCGGTTTGACGAGCGCGAGCAAGAGCGCTCCCGGGCGCACGATCCGAGCGAGCGCTGGCAGGAGCTTGTCGATACCGATGAACGACGCGTCCACGACCACGAGATCGATGGGCTCGTCGAACGCGCTCGCGTCGAGATAGCGCGCATTGGTGCGATCGCGGACGACGACGCGCGGGTCTTCACGGAGCTTCGGTGCGAGCTGGTTCTCACCAACGTCCACCGCGTACACGCGGCGCGCACCGCGCTGCAGGAGGCAATCGGTGAAGCCTCCCGTCGAGGCCCCCACGTCGACGCAGACCATTCCGGCGGGGTCGAGCGCGAAGCCGTCGAGCGCCCCTTCGAGCTTGTAGCCGCCGCGGGACACGTACCGCTCCCGCTCGCGGACCCGCAGCGGTGTCTCGCGGCGCAGGAGCTGCCCCGGCTTTTCGACGCGATCGTCGCCCACGAAGACGTCGCCCGCGAGGATGAGCGCCTGGGCGTGAGCGCGGGACGTGGCGTGTCCCTGCTCGAGCAGCAGGAGATCCGCCCGCACCTTCGGCCCGGCGGGCCTGTCGCGTGATGTGGTCACTTTTTTGACCCAGTCGGCTGCTCTGGAGGAGATTCCCTTTTCGAAAACTTTTCGAGGAGGACTCGATGAACAATACCAAGCTCGGTTCGGCCGGCATCGCGGCCGGTGTCGTGGCTTTCCTGCTGTCCACCCCGGCCTTCGCGCAGGTGGAGGCGGAAGGGCAGGTCGGAATGGGGCTGCCCGGCGCGGCTCCCGCGGGCACTCAGCAGGCGCAGGCGGCAGGGCCGTCCGATCACGACCAGATGGTCGGTCGCTTCGCCGTCGGGTACCTCGGCCGGCGCACGCTCCAAGTG
This sequence comes from uncultured Sorangium sp., assembly GCA_964475255.1. Taxonomy (GTDB): domain Bacteria; phylum Myxococcota_A; class Polyangia; order Polyangiales; family Polyangiaceae; genus PMG-095. The sequence goes on along the minus strand of CAYYWA010000020.1, from coordinate 16,262 downwards.
GGGGCGGACGGCGCGGGCGGGCAGGAGCTGGCCGCGCCGGTGATCGGAGTTCGCTACTGGCTCGACCGCGGGCTCGGCATCGACCTGGGCCTCGGCCTCGCCTTGGAGAATCAGTCTCAAGAGACGGGCCCGGCAGAAGCCGAAGCGAGCGCCTTCGGCCTCATCGTGCACGGCGGTGTTCCGCTCGCTCTCGCGAGCTCGCAGCACTTCGTCTTTCAGGTCGTGCCCGAAGCGAACATCGGCTTCGGCAGCGGGTCCGTCGATCCCGACGTGGACCTGAGCGGATTCCAGCTCGACATCGGAGCGCGCGCGGGTGCCGAGATCCATTTCGGCTTCATCGACATTCCGCAGCTCTCGTTGCAGGCGTCCGTTGGTCTTCTCTTCACGCTGCAAAACGCGAAGACGACCGTCGAAGCACCCGGCGGCGACACCGAGACGACCCAGAGCGCGACCCTGCTCCGGACCGCGTCGTTCGACAACCCCTGGAACATCTTCACGTCGAACGTCGCCGCCCTCTACTACTTCTGACCACGTGTGAACGCCCGCGCGGGCACGCTATGCTGCCGTGCTGGCGCGGCGTTCCCCGGACAAGGAGGCTGACGTGAACTTTCGGCACGTGACACTTCTCACGGCGCTCGCCCTCGCGGCGGCAATGGCGTGCGGCGGTGACGGCGGCGCTGAACGCGCGGAGGACGACTGGCCTGACGACCGCGTCCCCACGACGGGCGAGCAAGACCGGAGCGCGTCGGACCGACCCCGGAACGACAGCGACATCGCTCGCGACACCGACGCACCGGTGCGCGTCGGCGAGAGCGGGCTTCAGGGTGTCGGAGGGCGCCCCGCCGGGAATCCTCCGGCGAACGGAGGCAGCCCCGGTTCCATCGACGACTGCTTGGCAGACGACGACCCGTGCCGCCTCTGCGAGTGCATCTTCGGCGAGGGACACGCCAACTGCGAGTTTAGCTGTAGCTGAGCGGTCTTGAGGACGCCGGTCCGTCGACGCGACGGATCGGCGTTCCCCCGCTCGGAGAAGCGGGCTCGCGCCGAGGCTCGCGGGTGCGGCGATCTTCGTTCGCGAGGCGGAGGCTCCGAGCTCGCGGATCACGGTCCGTGATCCTGGCGTGCCCGAGCGCCGCTCGCCGCTGGTCGCCGGGAGCGGGGAAGCTGGATCTCGCACACGCAAGGGCGGCGCGCGACGTGCAGCCGTCCGCGCGTGTGGATCGACCCGGTGCTGCTGGTCGGCCTGGCGCTCGCGGCCGGTGCGTTCCTGGCGAACGCTCCCCTCGCGACGGCGCTCGGGGCATTGGGGGTCGCCGTCGTGCTGCGGCGCCACGTGTCCTGGCGGGTCTTCGTGGTGGCGAGCGTTGCGCTCGGGGTGGGCTTTGCGCGCGCTCACTGGGAAGTCGCGGAGTACGACGCGGCGTACGAGCGCGCGCGGGCGAGCTTTCGCGAGCCCGAGCGCTGCGCGCTTCGCGGGCAGGTCACGTCGTCGCCGGTGCTGGGCAACGATCGGATCGCCTTCACGCTGTTCGTCGAAGAAGGGGTCTGCGAGTCGCATCGCCTCCCGGGCGGCATCGGTGTGCGGCTCGGGGGCGGACCCCGCGAGCTTTCGCGGCGCGACCGCGTGTCCGTGATCGCCCAGCTCGCCCCGCTCGAGCTGCTCCACAACCCGGGGCTCTCGGATCCGCGGTTGTTCGCCGCCCGGCGTGGCAGCGTGATCTCCGGCACCGCGCTCGACGTCACGATCGACGAGCCCGGGCGCGGGCTCTCGGCGCTCATCGATTGCGCGCGGTCGGCGGTGCGCGAGCGCATTCTCGCGACGTTCGCCCCCGCCGCGGCCCCGCTCGCGCGCGCGCTCGTCCTCGGCGAGAACGATCTCGAAGAGGAGGACGACACCGCGTTCAAGAAGAGCGGCCTCTCGCACTTGCTCGCGGTCAGCGGCACGCACCTGGTGTTCGCGGTCGTCTCGATCGTGCGCGCGTTCGCGGCCGTGCTGGTGCGCATCGAGCGACTCTCCGCGGCGCGCGACGTCGGACGTATGGCCGCGCTGTTCGGCATGGTGCTCGCTCCGCTCTACGCCGACTTCGCTGGCGGCAGCGGCTCGGCGTGGCGCGCGGCGTGGATGCTCATGGCCGTGTTCGCGGCCCGCGCCCTCGGGCGAATGACGTGTGCGAGTCGTGCGCTCGCCCTCTCGGTGATCACGGGCTGGGCGTTCGATCCGCTGGTCGCGTTCGACGTGTCGTTCCTCTTGTCCGCGGCGGCCACGGCCGGGTTGCTCGTCCTCGGCGGCCCGCTCGGACGGCCCTGCGAGCGCTTGCGGTCCCGGCCGGCGCGCGCGTTCGGCAAGGCGATCGCGACCACGCTCGCGGCCATGGCCCCCTGCGCGCCGCTGCTCGCGATGCTCGGCTCGGATCTCACGCTGGCCGGCGTGTTCGCGAACGTCGTCGCGGCGCCCTTCGGCGAGCTCGTCGCGCTCCCGCTCTGTCTCGCCCACGCCGTCACCGCCGCGGTGCCGCCGCTCGAGCAAGGGGTGGCGCTCGTCGCCTCGGGGGCGCTCCTCGTGGTCCGACAAATTGCGCACGAGAGCGCGGCCGCGACGTGGCTCGCTTTCGGTGTGCCCGACCCGAACGCGTATCAGCTCGCGCTGTGCGCGCCGCTGTTCACCGGGTTCTTGCTCGCCGTGCTCTCGGGCGGCGGCGCGGGCGCGGCGTGGCGCACCTGGGCGGTCGCGGCCGCGCTCGGCCTCGGGCTCATCGAGATCGCGGTACGTCGCGCGGGCGCGCCCACGGGGGCGCTCCCCTTCACGGCGCTCGCCGTGGGCCAGGGCGACGCGGCCCTCGTCGATCTTCCCGATCGCTCCCTCATGCTCGTCGACGCGGGTGGCGCGCTCTTCGAGGGCGCTCCCGATCCGGGCGAGCGCGTCGTGGTGCCCGTGTTGCGGTCGCGCCGTCGCGAGCGGGTCGATGTCCTCCTCGTCACGCACCCGCACCCCGACCACGCGAGCGGCGTGTTCGCCGTCCTCGAAGCCGTCCCCGTGGGAGAAATCTGGTTTCCGGTGAGCCCTCCTTCTTCCGGGGAACCGCCGTTCCTCGAGGTGCGCTTCCTCGCCGAGGCCGCGCGCCGCAACATTCCGGTGCTTGGCCCGCGCGAGCTCTGCGGGCGACCCCGGGCGTTCGGGAATGCCGTCGCTCGCGTGCTCGCTCCCTGTCCCGAGCCCGTCCCCGGACGATCGATCAACGACAACTCGCTGGTCGTGCGCGTCGAGCTCGGCGAGCGCGCGTTCCTGCTCATGGGGGACGCCGAGCACGAGCAAGAGCAGGAGCTCGCGGCGGACCCCGCCGCACCGCTTCGAGCGGACGTGCTCAAGGTCGGCCACCACGGCAGTCGAACCTCGACCGGCGAAGCGCTGCTCGCGCGGGTCGCGCCGCGGGTCGCGACCGTGTCGTGCGGCGCGCGGAACCGCTTCGGGCACCCATCGCCCGAGGTGATGGACCGCCTCATCGCGGCCGGCGCGCAGGTCGTGCGCACGGATCGTCAGGGGGCGATTCACGTACGCACGGACGGCCAGGGGCTGTGGGTGGGCACGACGCGCCCAACGATTCCGGTTCTCCTCCGCCGTCTCCGTGCGGTTCTCGCGTCAACACCAAGATCCCCCGCGGAAAACGCGGAGCGCTGAGCCCGGATTTCGAGCCGACGCCCGAGGGACGACCGCGGACGACGCGACCCAAAACGAGGCCGAGACTCATTCGCAAACGGGTCGTTACATCGGGCGCACGAAACGATACGCTCCGTGCTCGAGGAGCGCTGATGGTGCGGCCGTTGATCCCGGAGACAGATCTCGCGCGGCGCGTGCGCGAAATCGGCGAGGCGATCACGCGCGACTACACGGGGCGCGAGCTCGTGGTGGTGAGCGTGCTCAAGGGCAGCTTCGTCTTCACCGCGGACCTCGTGCGCGCGATCGACGTGCCTCTGCGCGTCGAGTTCTTCGGCGTGCGGAGCTACGGGCACCAAACGGAGTCGAGCGGTGAGGTGCAGATCACCCTCGACCTCGCCCACCCCATCACGGGTGAAGACGTCCTCGTCGTCGAGGACATCGTGGACACCGGGCTCACGCTCACCTACTTGCTCGAGCAGCTCCGCGCGCGCGGCCCGCGCAGCGTTCGGGTCTGCGCGCTGCTCCACAAACCGGCCCGCTCCATTCGACCCGTCGATATCGACTATCTCGGCTTCACCATCGAAGACGTGTTCGTGGTGGGCTATGGGCTCGACCACGCGGAGCGGTATCGGAACCTTCCCTACGTCGGCGTGATCGGCGACGGTCCCGACGCCGCTACCGGCTGACGCTGCGCCCGTGTGGAGCTCGTCCGGGGGCTCTGCGCGCCGCGGCGTGCGCCCGCCGAGCCCAACGGCGCCGCGAATGAGGCGGCCAAGTGCCCCCAATCCGGCTGGCTTTCTGCCCGATGGAACGGCACGAAGCGGGCGCGCCGTTCACTCCGCCGTCGCTCACGCGCGCGGAACGCGGTACCCTGGGCGCGCGGGTTTCATGACGACGGAACGATCGAGAACGATGGGATCGAGCGTCCGAGTCGGGCGGGTCCCGGGCCTGTTCTTCGCGGCGTTGGCGCTCCTCCCGCTCGCTTGTGGTGCTCGCTCGGGCGGCAGTCCCGAGGGCGTCGGAAGCGGCGGCGCGGCTTCCAAACCACGCCCCACGGAGTCGCCGAAGACTCCGTCTGCCACGGGCGGGAGCACGGGGAGCACCGGTGGCGGCGCGATCGATCCCAACTCGAGCCTCGGCCCTTGCGTCCCGGGCTTCAGCCCGGCGGACGAGCCGCGCAGGCCGTGCAACTGGTTCGCCGACGGCCTCTGCTACGACGACAAGCTGGCCGCGTGCTCGTGCATTTGCCCGCGCGACAGGAAGTCGATCTGCGCGAGCCCCTCGTACAAGGGCGACGGCGAGCGCACTCAGGTGACCTGCTTCTGAGCAGGCGACGCGAAGGGGTCGAGCCTGCGCCTCCGCCGCGGCCCGAGCCGTCACTCGCGGCGGCGGAGGCGCTCGAGCCGTTCGCGGATTTGGGTCTCGAGGCCCTGGTTCGACGGCTCGTAGAAGCGGCGGCCCGCGAGGGCATCGGGCAGGTACGTCTCTCCGGGGACGAAGCTCTCGTCGTAGTCGTGGGCGTAGCGATAACCGGAGCCGTAGCCTTCGCGGCGCATGAGCGCGGTCACGGCGTTTCTGAGCTTCAGGGGAACGGGCAGCGCTCCGTGTTCCTCGATTGCGGCGCGAGCGCTCCCGATGGCCCGCTTCACCGCGTTCGACTTCGGGCAGCTCGCGAGGTACAGGCACGCGTGCGCCAGGGGGTAGACGCCTTCCGGGAGCCCCATGCGACGAAACGCGCGATCCGCATCGACGGCGACGGCGAGGGCGCGCGGATCGGCGTTGCCGACGTCCTCGCTCGCGAAGATCAAGAGCCGCCGGCTGATGAAGAGTGGATCGTCTCCCGCGTCGAGCATGCGCAAGAGCCAGTAAATCGCGGCGTCCGGATCGCTGCCGCGGAGCGATTTGATGAGCGCGCTCGCGACGTTGTAGTGCTCCTCGCCGGATTTGTCGTAGAGCAGCGTGCGCTCCTCGGCGGCGCGGCGCACGAGCGCTTCGTCGAGCACGCCTCCCGTTCCGGCGAGCTCGGCGGCGACCTCGAGCAGGCCGAGCGCGCGTCGAGCATCGCCGGAAGCGGCTTCGGCGATGGCTTCGAGGGCTTCGTCGTCGGCGCGGAGGTGCTTCGCGCCGAGGCCACGCTCCGTGTCGGACAAGGCGCGCTGCAAGAGGACGAGCAGATCGGTGGCCGTGAGCGCCTGCAGCCGCAGCACCCGGCAGCGGGAGAGCAGCGCCGCGTTCACGGCGAACGACGGATTTTCCGTGGTCGCGCCGACGAGCGTGACGGTTCCGTCCTCGATGTGCGGCAAGAAGGCGTCTTGCTGGCTCTTGTTGAAGCGGTGGATCTCGTCGACGAAGAGCGTCGTGCCGCGCGCTTCGTAGCGCCGCCGCTCGCGCGCCGCTTCGAGGAGAGTGCGCAGCTCGGGGATACCGCCGAGCACGGCGCTGAACGGCACGAACTCGCTCCGCGTCATCCGCGAGATCACGTGCGCGATGGTCGTCTTCCCGGAGCCCGGCGGGCCCCACAGGATGAGCGAAGGCACGCGATCGGTCCGGATCGACTCGACGAGGAGCTTGCCCGGCCCGAGCAGGTGCACCTGGCCCACGATCTCGTCGAGCGAGCGCGGCCGCATGCGGTCGGCGAGCGGGCGCGGACCGGCCGCGGCGCTGCGCTCGAAGAGCGCCGGCTGCTCGGGCGGGCGCGCGCGTCGGCTCGCCACTCAGCCTCTCCGGGGCGGGCGCTCGCCGAAAATCGCCGTGCCGACGCGGACGATCGTGGCGCCCGCCGCGATGGCCTGCTCGAAGTCGTGCGTCATGCCCATGCTGAGCTCGGGGAGCCGCTCGGCGCCGCCGTGCTCGTCGCGGAGTCGCGCCAGCTTCTCGAAGTACGGGCGCGCCGCCTCGGGCTCGTCGCCCCAGGGAGGGATGCACATGAGCCCCACCAAGCGCAGCGCCGGGTCCGACTCCACGGCGGCGAGGAGCTCGGCGAGCGCGTCCTGGGCGACGCCGCTCTTTTGCGCCTCGCCCGCGATGCTGACTTCGACGAGCACGTCGAGGCGCGCGTGTTCGGGACCGAAGCGCTGCGCGCGCTCCTCGGCGACGGCCCGAGCGCGGCGGCCGAGCTCGCTGGCGAGCGCGATCGAGTCGACGGAGTGCACCGAGGTCACGTGGCGCACGACGCTGCGCGCCTTGTTTCGCTGCAGGTGCCCGATCATGTGCCACCGGAGCTCGCCGAGGTCGGCGAGCTCGGCTGCTTTGCTCTCGAGCTCCTGGGCGTAGCTCTCGCCGAAATCCCGATGCCCCGCCGCGTACAGCTCCCGAATCGCTGCGGACGGGTGCCCCTTCGAGACGGCGATCAGCCGCACCGTGCTCGGCGCGCGCCCGGCGCGCTCCGCGGCGCGGGCGATGCGTCGTTCGATGGCCTCGAGGTTCGCGGCGAGAGTCATGGTGTCGTGCGCCGGAGCTCCGCCGTTGCCGTGCGGAGGACGTGGCCGTCGCCCGATGCGGCCTTGAGCGTACCGCGGGCGGCACCCCCCTCGCTCTTTGCGACGAGCGTGCCGCGGAAGGCGCGGAGATCGGTCGTGCCGCTCGGCGCGAGCGAGAGCCGGAGCGTGTCCTCGTCGGCGAGGCCGGTGATCGCGAGCGCGCCGAGCGGTCCCTCGGACGTGCCGCTGACTTGGCCCGAGTCGTCGACCGTGAGCCGGAGCGTGCCCTTGCCCGAGGCCGCCGTCCCGTCGTCTTTCGCCCATTCGCGGACGGCGCCGGGCATTTTCTCCGCCGGTTGCTGCACGGCCTCGTAGCTGCCCGACCAGGTCCCCGCGTACCAGGGGCGCTCCTTGGGCGGCGCGCTCGCCGAGGGGGCCGGCTTCGCTGCCTCGACCGAGGCCCGCGGCGACGTGCCGGTCGCTTCCGGGTCCTTGCGGCACGCGAAGACGACCAGGGACCCGAGCAGCACGCCGACGACCGCGCGCGCGCGGGGCGCTCGACTCACTCCGAGCCCTCCGGGAGAAGCCGCGTGACGCGCACGCCGAGCTCCCCGTCGATGTTCACGAGCTCGCCGTGTGCCAGCGCGCGACCGCCCGCGCGCAGCACCACCGGTCCGCCGATGCGCCGCCGCGTCTCGATCACGTCTCCGGGGCGGAGCTCCGCCCAGTCCCGCGCGGGCATGGACACCGTGCCGAGCTCGATGCGCACCACGAGCGGAGCATCGAGGACCGCTGCTTCGAGCGCGGGCGTGTCGCCGGGCTCCTCGTTTGCCATGGCGTTTGACTCCGAAACCGTGAAATCGAGGGTTCCTCGCTCCCGTAGCACGAGATTTCCGTTCGCGAGGACCTCGACGAAGGCGGCCGCGCTGCTCGTCGGCGCGACGAGCGCTGCCCGCCCTTCGCCGGTGGCGTTCACCCAGAGCCCGGAGCCCGGACAGAACGCGGCATCGCGGGTGAGGGCCGAGAGCATGCCGGGCGTCGCGAGCGCGACACCGATCACGAGCGGGAGCGCGAGCTCGAGGGTCCCGAGGTCGCGGAGGCGCGCCGACGAACCCGCTTCGCGCGCCCAGCGCGGCGAGAACCAGAGGGCGGCCGCGTAGGGGCGCCCGTCGAGGATCACGGTCGCGTGCACGATCACCGGCTCGGCGAGCGACGCCACGGGCGCCGGGCGGAGCGGCTCGCGCGCCCCCGTCGCGCGCGCGGCCTCCACGATCAGCGCGGAGAGCGCGCCGAGCAGCGCCGGCTCGAGCGCGAGCTCTGCGGGCACCAGCGGAGGACGCTGTCCGAGCAACTTGGCGAGCAGCGCCGTCGCCAGCGGCGGCTCCACGCCGACGAGGCAGCGCGCATCGCGCTCCGGCGTTTCGAAGACCAAGCGCGTGAAGTGCCCGGCCGGCTCACGCGTATCGATCCCGCGGACGACGATCTCGACGGTCGCGCCGATCACCGGAGCCAGGCTCTCGGCGAGGCGGTGAGGCACCACGGAGCGCTCGAGGGCGCGCCGCGCGCTGCGCAGCCGGCGCTCGACCGCGAGGGCCGTGATCTCGAGCGCCTCCCACGGAAACTCACGTACCGCCCGGCGGTGCGCCACGGCCCGCATCCTAGTGCGCGTCTCGAGAGTTGCGAACGCAAGTCTCGGGGCGATTGCTTCGCCGGCGGGCTTCTGGGCAGCACCGGCGCGATGCCTCCAACAGGCTCCGCTTCACCGGACCGAACCCAGGTTTCCGTGCGTTCGACCCCCGAACACGACGATTCCATTCGGGACGCGGTCTTCGTGCGGCCCCCGGACGTCGCGCCGAAGACCGTCTCTATCCACAGGGCGTCCACAGAGCTGTGGATGGACTTTCGCTCAGCTCAGTACCGCTCGGAAGAATGACGCGCCGTGGCATTCCCGCCGGAAAGCCGGACCCGGACGGTCGCCGAGAGCGCCTCGTCTGCTCGGCGCGCGAACGCGTGGAACTCGGGGTACGCGCCGGTCTGAATGCGGCCGGCCGGGAGGAGAACCCGCCGATCGAGCACGAGGCGTCCGCCTTCGACCCGGTCACCGATCACGACTTGCCGCTCGCCGTCCCGAAGCTCCTCACGCGCGAGCTTGCCCTGAACCTGGGCGCCGGGGGGCAGCGTGATGCGCACCTGGATTTCTTGATGCGTCGATTCGACGAGCAGGAGCGGCGTGTGCCGCTCGGGAAGCGTCGCGAGCTGCCCGATGCGCGGCGCGAACGGCGGCGGCACGAGCAGCACGCCTCCAGCGACGTGCGCGAACGCGGGCACGTGCGACCGCGTGCGGACCACGAGCGGCTTCTCGGGGACGTCCAGGTTCAGCACGCTGTGGCTGAGCAGCCGTGCGCCGCGAAGTGCATGCCCGACGAGCCGCGACTCGATGACGTCGCGAAGGCGCTGCTCGCTCATCTCGGAGAGCGCGCCGCGCAGCCCCGCCGCGTAGCGACCGTAGAGGACGTGCTCGAGCTCGACCTCGGCCGAGCCGTCCGGGTCGAGGCGGAGGTCCGCCCGGTAAACGACGCGATCCACGGCCCCGTCCGCGGGGATGACGACGCGCTCGACCGTGTCTCCCACGAACGCGCGGCCCGGCATGCCGCGCGCTTCGGCGGGCACGTACCCGAACGGCAGATGCTTGCCCCCGAGCGTGAGCCAGACGGGTCCCTTCTCGGTTCCGACGCGCAAGAGCGGCATCGAGTACAACGTGGCTTCCGAGAACGGGCCCGTCGGCGGCAGGCTGAGCCGACTCTGCGCGACCGCGTAGGAGACCGGGATCGAGAGCGCGCGACAGAGCGCGATGTAGCCGCGCCAGAGGTTGCCGTTGCGCCCCAGCACCACGCGGCGCCCGTCGTTCTCCGACCCTTCCTCGACGTTGTCGACGAGCCAGCGGTAGAGCCGCCGTGCGCGTTCGGCGCGCTCGCTCTCGGGCACGCCGCGGACGATGCTCTCCGCGACGCGCACGACGCGCGGATCGTTCGGGGTCGGGTCGAACGCGGCGTCCGCCATGGCCTCCACGGTGCGCTCGAGCGAGACGCCCCAGCCCACCTGCACGCTCGGCAGAAACTCCGCGATCGGCGCCCCGAACGGCTCGACGGGCGCCGCGGGGCTGTGATCCACGCGGTAGCGGCGGATCACGAGCCCCCCGCGCTCTTCGATCACGGGTGGCGGGACGTCGTTGCGCGCCTCGATCGAGAGCTCTTGGTTCTTCGGCGAGATGATCACGAACTCGCTGCGCGCGTACGCGATGTTCTCTTCGCGGAAGTACCAGCGCGGACCGAGGTAGCGCTCGCCGGGGGCGCCGTCGCTCGCGAAGCTCTCGATCCGCTCGGTCTCGATGTAGTCGCCCACCTCGAGGTGCGGCAGCGTGAGCGTTGGCTTGCCCTCGACGGGCTCGGGCTCGAGGATGCGGCCATCCTTCTTGATGACGCGCATGTGCAAGAGGATGCCGTTGCCGACGTGCTGCTCGGCCATGTCGGCGATCGCCTCGGCGCTCTGGACCCGGATGATCTGGTGCTCGAGCAAGCGGCTCGAGCCGTCGCCGTGGACCCAGACGACGGCATAGTCGAGGATGCGCGCCGCCGTTCCCGGCAGCTCGACGCCCGAGCGCTCGTATTCGTCGATCACGGCGCGCGCCGAGAGCCGGTACGGCTCGAGCTCGCTCACACCCGCGACGAGATCCAACGCTTCCTCCAGCATGCGCACGGGCGCGCCGTCCTCCACGGCGTCGAGCACCGCGCGCACCAGCGCGTCGCGCTCCCCGCTCGCGAGGCCCGCGTCGGCGAGGTCGAGCCGCGCCCGTTCGCTGCGGGGATCCTTCGCGAGCGCGGCTTCGAGCTGCTTTCGTGTCTCCCGTTCGTTGCCCGCTTGCACGAGCACGTCGGCGATGCGGGCGGCGAGGTCCTTGCGCTCCGGGCGCCGCGCGGCGAGGCGCCGGAGCTCGACGAGCGCCTCGTCGTAGTCCCGCCGCTCGAGGGCGCGCGAAAGGCGGATCTCGCGATCGGGATCGAGCTTCTGGATCCGTTCGACGAGCGCGTCCGCCTCGGCGGCGCGCCCGCTCGCCTCGAGCACGCCCAGGGCTGGCTCGAGCGCGCCCGGATCCTCGGGGAACCGCCGCGCGAGCTCGAGGGCCGCGCGCGCGCGCTCCGGCCCCCAGCCGAGCTCCGTGTACACGTCGATGAGCTCCCGCAAAATGCCGGGCACCGCCGGGAACTCTCGGGCGAGCTGCTCGAGCTCGCCCACCGCTTCGACGAGGCCGCGTTGCGCGCCCCGCTGCATGGCGAGCAGGAGGCGCGGTTCCCACAGCCGCGGGTCGCGCGCCACGGCGCGCTCTTCGAGCTCGCGAACGAGATCGCGGCGTTGTGTGTCCGAGTACACGGGGTCGGCTCGTGAGAACAGCGCCGCGGCCGCCAACACGGGCCCCGTTGCGCGCTCCGGCCGCACCAGGAGGGGCTCGAGCAACACGTTCGCCGCGTCGGGCTGGCTCTCGATCTGCGCGAGGATCGCGGCGAGAAACCGGAGCAGGTCGTCGCCTGGGTCGCGCACGGTGCCATCGACGAGGTACGCGTCGAGCACATTGGCTCCCGGGAGCACCTCCGGTCGCGCGAGGACGTACGGCGCGCTCGGGTCGTCGCTCGTCCGCACGGCGAGCGGGCGCCCGTCGGGGTGCATGAGCCGCACGGAGGTCCGAGAATCGCCGATGCGGGCGAGCAGGCGGTGGCGGCCGGGGCCGAGGCGCACGCGCGTGCCGAAGCGCGGCCACGCGCCGAACGTCCGAATGTCGCGCTGGAGCACGAGGTGGTCGTCCACCCAAATCGCGTAGGCGCCTTGAACGGCGATCAGCACGTCCGTCGGACGCTCGAGCTCGAAGTAGCTCTCCGCGTAGTAGATCCCCTCGGGAGGCTCGTCGCTCGCGGACACGAAGCAGCCCTCGCGCTCCACCTCGTGAACGCTCGCGCGGGCTTCTCCCTCGAACTTGGCCGGCCAGGGGCCGGGACGCTCCGCAGGGAAATGCTGCGTGCTCGCGCGCGCCAGGTTTCGACCGAAGGGGCCCGCGAGGCGCACGGCTTCGACGCAACCGTGCAGCGCCGCGGCGCGATCGAGCACATCGGCGCGCGCATCGGACCAGGCCCACTGCTGCCACAAATCGACGAGCTCGGCGCGCGCGCGCCAGCCGATCGCGCCCGGCGCCTTCAGCGCCTGTTCCACGAACGCGCCCCAGCGCTCGTCGAGGCCCGGCGCTCCGTGGCGCAGCTTCGCCGCTTGCTCCGCCGCGAACCACGCGACGAGCGGTGCTTCCGGACTCTCCGAGCGGCGCGCCGCGGCCACGCTCTCGAGGTAGTGATCGGGCGCTCTGTCGAGCCGTCCGTGCAGCGTGTCGTCGAGGCCGCGGGCGAGCGACGCGATCATGCCGCCGCCGCCCACCGCGTCGAGGCGCTCGCGCGCGCGCGCGGCCTGTTTCGCGTCACCGCCCTCCGAGAGCAGCTCGGCGAGCAGCCAGCGTGCGAGCTCATTCGGATCCTTCGAGTCGGCGAGCTCCTCGCGCACCTCCGGCGCGCTCGGGCTCGTGGCGGGCGCGTCGCGCCCAGCCCCGCACGCGAGGAGGAGCCCGCACGCGAAGGCGGCGAACAGCCGACGGCGCATCACGGCCGCACCAACAGGCGAGGGGAAAAGGCTCGGTCCACGGCTTCGCAAAATCGTCTCCAGTCGGCGTAGTCACGCGGCGCGATGCGGTTCGCGGTCACGGCCACGCGGCTCTTCACCTCGACGCGCGAGCCGTCCACGCTCACGCGGACCGAATACGAGCCGAAGCGCCCCTTCTCTTCCACCGACGTCGGCGCGGAGACGACGCGCGCCCCCTCGGGCAGCTCGACGACCACCGTCTCTTCGGTCGTCGTGAAGCTCTCCGTGACGACCGGCTGGGTGCGTCGTGAGAGCGACGCGAACTTCGGCGTCAGTCGGAGGCTCGGCGTCACCGCCATGGAGAGCTCGTCGCCCTCGCGCCGCGCGAAGGTCTTCGTCGAGCCCGCGATGCGGATGCGCACGGGCTCGAGGGCGTCTCCGAGGTTGCTCGTTTGCAGGCCCCGCGGGCCCGGCGCGAGCTCGAACCCCGGATATTCCCCGCCGAGATCGCTGCTCACCCGCGCGCGCAGCGTCGCTTGCGCGTGGTAGCGACGGCGCCACTCGGCCGAAACGAAGCCGGAGGTTTCGTAGTCGAGCTCGAGGCGCGCCTCGCCGTTCGGCGAGAGCCGTGCCGTCACGGAGCGCCGCACGAAGTTCTTCTCCGGATCCGCGTTGGGCAGCACGCGCAGCTCCGTCCCCTCGGGCCCGACGAAGAGGCCGAGCGCGCCGAGATCCATGCGGGGGAGCTCCGTCGGACCCGTATGCTCGGCCGTCCCGTCCAAGAACAACCCGAGCGACGGCACGTAGGCGATGGCGTGATCGAACGGCGCGAAGCTCGGCAGCCTCGAGCGGAAATCACCGCGCAGCCGAGTCCGCAGGACGACCAAGGTCGACGGAATGCCGAGCTCCTTGAGCAGCGTGACGATCACGGTCGCCTTGTCCTTGCAGTCGCCCCAGCCGCGCGCGACCGTCTGCACACAACGCCGCGGCTTGTAGCCGTAGATGCCGAACTCGAGCGCGACGTAGCGGGTGTTTCGGATCACCCAGTCGTACACGGCGCTGACCTTCTCGAGATCGGTCGTCTTTCCCTCGGTGATGCGGCGGGCGAGCTTGCGTGTCTCGTCGTCGAGGTCGAACTGATCCTTGACGAGGCCCCAATACCAGCGGCCGAGCTCTTCCCACGTCGCGTACGTGGACACGTGCACGAAGCCGAGCACCTCCGAGAGCGGCGGCATTTCGGGCTCGGGCTGGACGGCAGGGACGGTCTTCGCGAAGAAGCGGTGGATCGTGCGTCCACCCGACGTGCTCGTCTGGCGCTCGAGGCCGGGGTGCTGCACGTCCACGTAGATTTTTCGGGACTTCGGCGTGCTGAGCACGTACTCGGCGTTCGCCATCGGGTCGAGGCCCTGCAGGTAGACGATCTCGCCGAAATAGTCGGCGAACTCGTTTCGCGGAGTCACGTCGTCGATGCGGTAGCGGAGCTCGACGACGTCGCCCGCGTCGAGCCGCGGGAACTGCACGTAGAAGGCTCGGGCCGACGTGTACATCGAGATCGTGGGATCGTCCGCGGGCCCTTCACCCCACTCGATGGCCTCGTCGATCTTGCCGTTCTTTCGGTAGACGCGCGCTCCGCGGAGCTGGACGCGCTGACGCTCGGACTCGTAAGCGAAGACGTACTGACGGTCCTGAGCGGCGGCCGACTCGGTGAGCGGCTGGAAGACGATCTGGCGAAATTGGCTGGAGAGGCCGTTCTCGAACACCGTCGAGACGGTGAGGTCGCGCAGCGTGCGCCGGTTCTCGCCCTGGGCCGGCGCGTGCCGTAGGCGCAGGAAGCGCTCGGGCGCCCACGCGTACCGCTCGTCGGCGCGCGCGCTCTTCGGTTCGAGGTGCTCGACGTACTCGCGGGCGTCGCGCTCCTGCGGGCGAATGCGCAAGAGCTCGCGCAAGAGCGCCACCTGCTCGTCCCTCCGCCCGAGCTCTCCCGAGAGGTCCGCGAGGCTGCGGAGCGTCTCGACGTCTTCCGGCGCGAGAGCGAGCGCGCGCCGGAACGTCGCCACCGCGCGCTCGCTCTGCCCGAGGCGTCGGTACGCCCGCGCGGCCGTCCCGAGCGCCCAGAGATCGTGCGGCTCGACGGCGAGGAGCCGCTCGGCCCAGCGCTCGGCAGCGGCGCGGTCGCGACGGTCGAGCGCGAGCTCCAGCTTTTGCCCGAGGTAGCCCGGGTCGTCGAAGCGCAACCCGCTGTACCGCGCCTCCACCGCGTCGGCCTCCGCGGTGCGCCCGAGCAAGCGAAGCTGCGCCGCGTGGAGCGCGAGCAGTCCCACGGAGTGCGGCTGCGCCTCCACCGCGCGCTCGATGCGCGCGAGCGCCGTGCGCGGCAGGCCCGCGAGATTGTAGAGCTCGAGCAGGCCTCGCAGCGCGTCGAGATCGGCCGGATCGAGAGCGAGGATGCGCTCGTAGTAGGGCAAGGCTTCCCGGAAGTTCGGGCTGCCGCGGCGATGGAAGGCCCGGGCGAGCAACACGTCGCGGTTCGGCTGGCCCGACGCCGCAGCGAGCTTTTCGGCCTCCACCAACCACTCGTGCGCGCGATTGCGATCCTCGGAGAGCTTGCCCGCGAGGAGCAAGCGCTCGATCGTCGGCTCGCGCTCGGCCGCGCGCCGCGCGCGATCCCTCGCGAGATGCTGCGTTGGGTCGTGGCCCCCCGTGAGGTCGAGGTAGCGCGCGTGCGCCTCGAGCTCCGCGGCGGTCGCCCCCGCGCGCGCCGTCACCCGGCCGAACCACTGGAGCGGCCCTTCGACGGTCTGTGGCAGCGCCGTCGCCGGCGTTGCGGCCCGCTCCGTCGCGGCCGCGACGTCGGCCAGCTCGTTCGACACGACGAGACCCGGGATCGGGGCCCCGCGGGCGTCGCCCAGCCGCACCGAGACGACCGGCGCGCGGTCCTCGCCGCACAATTTGAGGACGAAGAGATTCGGACCGGGCTCGAGCGGGACGGTGACGGCGATCCGATCGAAGTCGTGCGCCGTGTACGCGTCGTGGCTTGCGACCTCGCGACCGTTCCAGAACATTCGGAACGCGCCGCCGCTGCCGATCCAGACGGTCGCGGGACGCGGCTTCGCCGCGCGCTCCGCGTCACGAACGGTGCTCGCCACGAAGGCGCACACCTTGGCCTCCGGGCGAACGAGCGACGCCAGGTCGAGAAACCCGTACGGAAACGCCTCCGGCACGGCGCGCCAGCGCACGGGCCGCTCGGCCCCCGTATAGGGTTTCGCCGGCGTGATCGGGGTCGACAGCTCCGCTTCGGGACCGTGTGTCGCGAAAAGCCCGCTCTTGCCCTCGTTCGAGAAGGGGCCGAGCACGAGCCAGCGATCCAGGTACCCGAGCTCGCGCAGGCGAGACCGGGCCGCGGCGAGGTCCCCGCGGCGGACGCGCGCGAGCGCCGCGAGCGCTCCAGCGTACGCGCGCGCCGGCGGCGCGAGGCGCGGCGATCGCTCGGCCGCGAGCAGCGCTTCCTCGACGTG
>CAYYWA010000019.1:0-32810 GCA_964475255.1 uncultured Sorangium sp. | reverse complement strand
GAACATCGGGGCGGCGCTCGCGCACGGGCTCGCGCAGCGGCCGGGCAGCGCGGTCGTCGAGCTCGTGCACAACGCGGCCCAGCTCGCCGCGGTCCGCGCGCGCCGCCGCGTGTTCGAGCTCCGCGAGCCCGAGTTGTTCCGGGGCCCGCGTCCGTCCGTGCCGCCGCTCTCGACCGAGCCGCGACCGCGGCCGCTGCCGCGCGGCCCGATCGAGGAGTACGCGGACCGCGCGTGGATCGTGTCCGCGGGCGGCTTCGCCGTGAGCCTCATCGCGACGCGCAGCGTGCAGCGCGCGGTGGCGGCGCTGTTCGGCGGTCTCCCCAAGCCCGCGCGGCACGGGCGCGAAGCGTTCATCGCGCACCTGGAGGTCGAGCTCGCCCGGCGCGGCGCGCTCGTCGTCGATCGCGACGCGCTCCGTCGGCTCGATCGCCTGGATTGTCTCGTGCTCGAAGGCGGCCTCGCGGCGCGGGATCGCTTCGAGGTGCGGAACGTCGTGTGCGTGCCCGAGATCGGGGACGCCGAGGCGCGGCAGCTCGTGTGCGAGCGCTTCGACGCCGCGCGCCCGATCGATCGGGTGGAGCGTGACGGCTACGCGCTCGAGCCGCTCGGCACGCGCACGGCCGGCGCGCTCCCCGAGGAGCTCGCCGAGGCCGCGGCCGAGCTCGGGTCACGCGGGGGCCTCGTGCTCTGTCTGTCGCGCGCGGACAACGCCGTCGCGCTCGCCGAGGTCGAGTGGATCCCGCAGACCGGCGTCGAGGAGCTGATCGCGGCCGCGCACGAAGCCGAGATGCGCGTCGTCATCGCCTCCGATGACCCCTCCGTGCTCCAGGGGCTGTCGGTGGACGACATCATCCCCGAGGGGGAGGGGATGGTGCGCGGCATCCGTCGCTTGCAGCGCGAAGGGCGCGGCGTGCTCGCGATCGGCACGACCAACGGCGCGGCGCTGGCCGCGGCCGATTGCTCCGTGGGTCTCTTGCGCGACGGCGCGGCGCCGCCGTGGGGCGCCCACGTGATTTGCGGTCACGATCTCTCGGACGCGCGCTTCCTGCTCGTCGCGTGCATCGCCGCGCGCCGGGTCGGCAAGCGCAGCGTGAACATCGCCCTCGGCGCCGCGACGCTCGGCGCGCTCGTGTCGGCCGGCGGCGTGCTGCCGCTCACCACACGGCGCGTGATCGCCGTCGTCAACCTCGCGTCGTTGATCTCGATGGCGGGCGGCGTGCGCTCGTCGCTCTCGCTCTCGCGACAGGCGCTCCCGCCCCCGCGCGATCGCACGCCCTGGTACGCGCTCGAGGCGCGCGGCGTGCTGCACAAGCTCGGCACCAACGAACGCGGGCTCACGCGCCGCGAGGCGCACGCGCGTGCGGCGGTGCGCCCCCGGCGCCGCTCGGCCGTGAGCGAGCTCACCGAGGCCGTCACGGACGAGCTCTTCAATCCGCTGTCTCCGTTGCTCGCCGCGGGCGCGGGGCTCTCGGCTGCCGTGGGCTCGTTCGGCGACGCGGGCATGGTCGGCGGCGTGGCGCTCTTCAGCGCCGCGCTCGGCGGCGTGCTCCGCTTCCGCACCGAGCGCGCGATCCGCGAGCTCGGCCAGAACTCGCGACGGCACGTGCTCGTGCGGCGCGGCGGCACCCTCGTCGAGCTCGACACGAGCGAGCTCGTGCGCGGTGACATCGTGCTGCTCGCCGCGGGCGACGTCGTCCCGGCGGATTGCCGGGTGCTCGAGGCCGAGGGGCTCGAGGTCGACGCCTCCGCGCTCACCGGGGAATCGTTGCCCGTGCAGAAGTCCGCGCTCGCCTGCTTCGAGCGGCACTTGGCGGACCAGAGCTCGATGCTGTTCGACGGCACCGTGTGCGGGGCGGGGCGCGCCACGGCGGGGGTGGGGGCCGTCGGCGACGAGACCGAAGCGCGGCGCGGCTCGGGGGCCAACAAGCGCGATCCGAGCCGCGGCGGGGTGGAGCGCCGCCTGCGCTCGCTCATCGATCTCACGGGTCCCATCGCGCTCGGCGCGGGCGTCGGCCTCGTCGGCTCGGGGCTCGTGCGCGGCCGGGGCCTCGACGAGCTCGTCGGCGCCGGCGTGAGCCTCGCCGTCGCGTCCGTTCCCGAAGGGTTGCCGCTGCTCGCGACCGCGGCGCAGCTCGCGGCCGCCGGGCGGCTGTCGCGCATCGGCGCCCTGGTGCGCAACGTGCGCAGCATCGAGGCGCTCGGTCGTGTCGACGTGATCTGCCTCGACAAGACCGGCACCCTCACCGAGGGTCGCATCGAGCTCGACATCGTGAGCGACGGCCGCGAGGGCAGGCGGCTCACCGAGCTCGAGAGCGTGCACCGCGCGTTGCTCGGCGCGGCGCTCCGCGCGAGCGAGGACGGCGCGAGCACGAGCGACCCGACCGACGGCGCGCTCGGGCGCGCGGCCGCCGAGCTCGGGGTCGCGCTGCAACACGGGCGGAGCGGCTTCCGCAAGACGAGCGAGCGGCCGTTCGAGGCCGGGCGCGGCTTCCACGCGACGCTCGGGGTCACCAGCACCGAGCGCATCCTCACGGTGAAGGGCGCTCCCGAGGTCATCGTCCGTTTCGCGACGGACCTGCGCCGCGACGGCGAGACCGTCCCGCTCGATCTCGCGACCGCCGCCGCCCTGAACCAGCACGCGAGCGAGCTCGGCCAGCGCGGCTACCGCGTGCTCGCGGTGGCCGAACGCGCCGTGCCGCTCGACGGCGACGTCGAGCTCGATCCGGGCTCGCCCGAGAAGCTCGTGTTCCTCGGGTTCATCGGCTTCCGCGATCCGGTGCGCACGGCGTCGGCGCGGGCCGTCGCCGAGCTCGCGACCACGGGCATTCGCACCGTGATGATCACCGGCGATCACCCGAGCACGGCCCAGACCGTCGCGGAGGAGGTCGAGCTCCTGGGTACGCAAGGCGTGCTCACGGGAGCCGAGCTCGCGCTGCTCAGCGAGGACGAGCTCGATCGCCGCATCGAGAGCGTCGGTGTCTTTGCGCGGGTCACGCCGCCGCAGAAGGTGCGCATCGTGCGCGCGCTGCAGCGCGCGGGGCGCGTGGTCGCCATGGTCGGTGACGGCGCGAACGACGCGCCGGCGATTCGCCTCGCGAACGTCGGCATCGCCATCGGCGAGCGCAGCACCGCCGCGGCGCAAGCGGCGGCGGACATCGTGCTCACCAACGGGCGCATCGAGTCGCTCGCCCAGGCCGTCTGGGAGGGACGAGCGATGTGGGCCTCGGTTCGCGACGCCGTCTCGATCCTGGTCGGCGGCAACCTCGGTGAGATCGGCTTCACGCTCGGCGCGGGCCTCATCGACGGTCGACCGCCGCTCAACGCGCGCCAGCTCCTGCTCGTGAACCTGCTCACCGACGTCGCGCCCGCGATGGCCATCGCCCTCCGCCCGCCGTCGGTCGACACCTTGCGCGCGCTCGTGCACGAGGGCCCGGAGCGCTCGCTCGGGCAGCCTTTGAACCGCGACATCGTGGCGCGCGCGAGCGTCACGGCGCTCGGCGCGAGCAGCGCGTGGCTCGTCAGCCGGTTCACCGCGGGGCACGCGCGGGCGGGCACGGTCGGCCTCGTCGCGCTCGTCGGCACCCAGCTCGGCCAAACGTTGTTCTCCGGCGAGCTCTCGCGGCCCGTGCTGGCGACGAGCATCGGCTCGGCGCTCGCGCTCACCGCGGTCGTGCAGACGCCGGGGCTCAGCCACGCCTTCGGCTGCCGCCCGCTCGGCCCGGTTGGCTGGGCCACGGCCATCGGCGCGTCCGCGGGCGCCACGGCGCTCGCCCGCTACTTCCCCGGCTTGGTGGACGACGTGGCGCGCCGCTTCGACCTGAACCGCCCCGTGTTCGTCGAAGATCCCGACGCGCTGAACGTCCTGCCCATTCCCGACGAGGGCGGGAACCTGCGCGTCACCCTGCGCCCTTGACGGGCCCGCCCCGGGTTCCCACGCTTTCCGCGTGAAGCTCGGCGAGCTCGTGGCCGCGTCGCGCGACGTCGCTCGCGTGAGCGCGCGCACGGCCAAGATCGAGCGCCTCGCCGAGCTGCTCACCCGGCTTCGCCCCGACGAGATCCCGATCGCGGTGTCGTATCTCGCGCGCGAGCTCGGCCAGGGCAAAATCGGGCTCGGCTGGGCCACGCTCGCGCGCTTTCGCGACCTCGAGCCCGCGCGCGAGGCAACCCTCACGCTGCTCGACACCGACGCGGCGTTCGGCGCGATCGGTGCGCAGAGCGGCAAGGGCCGAAGCCGCGAGCGCGATCGCTTGCTCGGCGAGCTCTTCACGCGCGCCACGGCGCAAGAGCGCGACTTCTTGGTGCGCCTGGTCGTCGGCGAGCTCCGTCAGGGGGCGCTCGAAGGCGTGCTCCAGGACGCCCTCGCGCGGGCGGCCCGCGTCCCGCCCGAGCTCGTGCGGCGCGCGCTCTTGTTCGCGGGCGAGCTCCCCGCGGTCGCGCGCGCCGCCCTGCTCGAAGGCGAGCCCGGCTTGCGTCGCTTCTCCGTCGAGCTCTTCCGCCCGCTCAGCCCGATGCTCGCGCAGCCCGCCGACGGGCTCACCGAGGCGCTCACGCGCATCGGTCCCGTCGCGCTCGAGTACAAGCTCGACGGCGCGCGCATCCAGGTGCATCGCCGTGGCGACGACGTGCGCGTCTTCTCTCGCAGCGGCCACGACGTCACCGCGTCCGTCCCCGAGCTCGTCGACTTCACGCGCTCGCTCCCCGCGAACGAGCTCCTGCTCGACGGCGAAGCGCTCGTGCTCCGCCCCGACGGGCGCCCGGAGCCGTTCCAGACCACGATGCGCCGCTTCGGCAAGCGTCGCGGCGGCGAGGCGCTCGTCAACGAGCTCCCCCTCTCGTCGTTCTTCTTCGATTGCCTCTACGTCGACGGTCAGGCGCTCGTCGATGCGCCGAACTCGGAGCGCAACCGAGCGCTCGTCGAGCGCGTCCCGGAGTCCGCGCGTGTGCCGCGCATCGTGGTCGTCGACCCCGCGGAGGCCGATCGGTTCCTCGAGCGCGCGCTCGCCGCGGGCCACGAAGGCGTGCTCGCCAAGAAGCCCGACTCCCCGTACGAAGCGGGGCGCCGCGCCGCCCAGTGGCTCAAGATCAAGGTCGCTCACACCCTCGATCTCGTCGTGCTCGCCGTCGAATGGGGCAGCGGTCGCCGCACGGGCCTCCTCAGCAACATCCACCTCGGCGCGCGCGCTCCCGAGAGCGGGGGCTTTGCCATGCTCGGCAAGACCTTCAAGGGCATGACCGACGCCATGCTCGCCTGGCAAACCGAGCAATTCAAAAAGCTCGCGGTACGGAGCGAGGGCAACGTCGTCCATCTCCGCCCCGAGATGGTCGTCGAAATCGCCTTCGACGGCGTGCAGGAGAGCCCGCACTATCCCTCCGGCCTCGCCCTCCGCTTCGCGCGCGTCCTCCGCTATCGCCCCGACAAAACGCCCGATCAGGCCGACACGCTCGAAACGGTGCGCGCGATCCATCGCGGCTCGAACGTACCGCAGGCGGGATAGTCTGCGTTGCTCTCGGTGAGCCGCCCCTGCGAGCAAGGGCTCGAACGCCGATCAGTCGAACGGATCGGCGTTTTGGGTTGAGGGACGTTTCCGAGGAGCGTTCCGACGAGCCATCCGATCGCGGTGAGGAGCAGAACCGCGCCCCACTGCCACCAGAGCAGGTCCAAGGGACCGCTCCGGCGCAGGGGAGCGGACAGGGCCTCGAGCCAGCGGTGCTCGCGCAAGGCGAAGTACCAGGCGTCGATGCGGCGGACGCTCTGGCCCGCGAAGAGCCAGCGCTTGCCGTCCCGGGTCGGTACCCGGCGGATCAGGAGATCTTCGGTGCGACCCGAGGCGGACGTGACGACGGTGACGCGGTCGACACCCCTCCGAAGACCATCGTCGGGATCTCCCTCCGGGTCGGGCGACAGCGCATCGAGCTCGGCCCCACCGTATCGCTCGAGCACGAACCGCAACCTCTCGGCGAGCACCGCGCCCCGAGGCTTCGCGTCTCGGGACAGGTCGAGGTACGCCAGAGCTCGTTCGTTTTCCCCGCGCCGGGCGAGGTCGAGATAGGAGTGGACTGCCGCACGCGGGGAAGCCGGATCGACATCGTTTTCGCCTGAGCTCGAGAGCGCGTCCCCTGCTTTCGGGTCTGGAGACTCCGCGGCCGAAGCGGCGCCCGTCGCTGCGAGCGACAGAAGGAGCAGAGACGCCCCGAGAGACAGCCGAGTCACCACGGTGATTGCGTCCCGTCGAGCCTGGCAAGCCAGAATTGTAGGCTTAGCACGCCGCTCGGGACGCGGACTCCGAGCCATGCCCGCGCGAAGGGGCGCGCCGTTGACGACTTCGATCTGCGTGAGCAGGCTTCGAGCTTCGGACTCGGGAGTTGCGAGTGCGCTGGTCGTCGACGATCTTCGTGAGCCTCTCGACCTTTCCTGCGGGGGGACGCGCAGCAGAGGTGCCCCCAGAAGCGCAAGAGGGCGCCCCGAGCGCCGCAGGCGAGCCCGGACGGGCCGCCGAGGCGGAGGCCGCGGCGCAAGAGGCAACCGAGGAAGAGGACGACGACTACGCGGAGGCCGGCGTGCTCGAGCTCGGCGGAAGGCTCGGAGTGAATTGGTCCGAGGATACCTTCGGAATCGAGGGTTCCCCCTCGATCGGCTATTTCGTCGTCGAGTTCGTGGAGCTGTCCGCGATCGCGCGGATCTCCTACGTGAACCAGAGAGACGCGGACACCGGCGAGCGCGAGAAGACGCAGGCCTATGCGCTAGTCCTCGAGCCGAGCTACCATGTTCCGCTCCGAGAGGGATTGTTCGTGTTCGGGGGACTCGGCGTAGGCGTCGGACACGATGGCGACGATTTCGACTTCGAGATGATTCCACGCGTCGGTCTCAATATTTCGGTCACTCTCCACGGTATCTTGAGCCCATCGGTCTCCGTGCCGATCGTGATGGACGCGGACGGTACCGTGGTAGGGCTCGCCACCGAGGTCGGCTACACCGTCGCGTTCTGAATCGATTTCACGACCACACTCGTGATTTCGTCGTCGACGGGCAACCCGACGCGTTCACGCGAGAAGGCGCCGTTGCTCCGTGCTCGAGGCTACGGCTTGCCCTCGCGCCAGAGTAGCCGTTCCGGCACATGGCTTGCAGTTTCGGGGCATGCACCCGAGCCGAGGAGATCCAAGCATGACGCTGCCGAGCTATCACGCGAGCGCTCAGGCTGGCTACGAGCCCGCCCCGTCGAGAATGAAGAGCGCGCTGCCTGCCCTCCGCGCCGCCGAGCGGATCCCGGACGACGTGGGCAGCGTCGGTGTGCCCGTGTCGGAGGACGGCGAGGTCCCGACGGGATTCGGGCTCGACCGTGCGGCGCTGAGAGCCGCCGGTTTCGAAGGAAAGGTCGGCCAAACCGTGGTCGTCCCGCGGGCGGGCGGTCCCACCTGGGTCGCCGTCGGCGTCGGAGAGCGAGCGAAGATCGATGCCGCCGTGCTGCGCGATGCCACCGCCACGTTCGCGCGCGCGAGCGGGCGACACGCGCGGATCGCCGTGCTGCTCCCGGACACGGCGAGCGTTCTCCGTCTCGATGCGGGAGCGCAGGCCGTCGCGGAGGGCGCCGTTTTGGCGCGCTATCGCTACCGTCCCTTCCGACATCCAGAGAACGAGCAGCCGCTCGAAGCGCTCACGGTCGTCGGGGCCGCGGCGGCCATCGACGAGATCGAGGACGGCCTTCGGCGCGCGGAGGCGACGACCCGCGCCGTGGAGCTCGCGCGCGACTTGGCGAACGCTCCGGGGACGCTGCTGACCGCGCGGAAGATGGCCGAGATCGCCCAAGCCGTCGCCGCGGACACGGGGCTCGCGATCGAGATCTTCGACGAGGAGAAGCTGCTGGAGCTCGGCTGTGGCGGCATTCTCGGCGTCAACGCGGGCAGCCAAGAGCCGCCGCGGATGATCAAGCTCACCTACACGCCCAAGCCGCGGGCAACCGGGACGTCCGTCGAGCCCCCGTCCCGGGTCGCGCTGATCGGCAAGGGCATCATGTACGACTCCGGCGGCATCAGTCTCAAGCCGAACGATCTGGTCCACGCGACGATGAAGGCGGACATGTCCGGCGCCGCCGCGATCCTGGGAGCGATGTCGACGCTGTCGGCCCTCGGTTGCGAGTGCGAGGTGACCGGATACCTGATGTGCACCGACAACATGCCGTCGGGGTCGGCCATGAAGCTCGGAGACGTCTTGACCATCCGTGGCGGCAAGACGGTCGAGGTGTTGAACACCGACGCCGAAGGCCGGCTCGTCATGGCCGACGGCCTCGTCCTGGCGACGGAACAGAAGCCGCAACCCGACGCCATCGTGGACATCGCCACGCTCACCGGCGCCTGCCAGCGCGCTCTCGGTCGGCAGCGCGCCGGCGTGTTGGGGAACGACCAGGCGCTCGTCAGCCAGGTGATCGCGGCGGCGGATCGGACGGACGAGCGCGTGTGGCAGCTCCCGCTCGAGCGGCGCTATCGAAAAGAGCTCGACTCGGCCATCGCCGACCTGAAGAACGTCGGCGGCGACGACGCGGGCGCCATCACCGCCGCGCTCTTTTTGGAAGAGTTCGTCGCGGACCTGCCCTGGGCCCACCTCGACATCGCGGGCACCGCGATGAAAGGCGATGGCGACGAGACCTTTCGCTCGAAGGGAGCCACCGGCTTCGGCACGCGCTTGCTCATCGATTTCTTGATGAACTTCGCGCCACCGCGAGCGACGCGCCATTGAGCCTCGCGATCGAACCGCCGAGCTCGAATGCTCCCCCGGCGCGTGCGCAAGGCCATCACGGAGCCGTTCTGGCTCGTGCTGCTCGGTGCCCTCATCCTCGGTGGGGGCGCCGGGCATTGGGCTGCGCGGATCGAGGTGGACGAGGGGTGGGAGATCTGGGGTCACGCCTGGAAGGCGAACGCCG
Organism: uncultured Sorangium sp.; assembly: GCA_964475255.1. Taxonomy (GTDB): domain Bacteria; phylum Myxococcota_A; class Polyangia; order Polyangiales; family Polyangiaceae; genus PMG-095. The sequence continues at coordinate 23,895 of CAYYWA010000019.1, read as the reverse complement.
AGGACGCGCGGGCGGCGCTGACGGCCATCTTCAGCGTCCAGGTCACCGTCCTCACGATCGTGCTCTCGCTGAACGCGCCGACGCTGCAATCGGCCGCGAATCAGTACTCCCCGCGGCTCGTGCCGTTCTACCTGAGGAACGCGCCGCTTCGCCGAGGCGTCCCGCTGTTCGTGCTGTCCGGGGCGTACATCGTGGCCGCCGTGCAAACGCTCGGCGTGCTCGTCGAAGACGAGGTGCGACCGCGACCGGTCGTCACGGGGGCCTTCCTCCTGCTCCTCCTCGCCTTCACGGTGTTGACGATCGACGTCGTGAGGACCTTCCGATACCTGCGCGTCGAGCGGGTCCTGGGCCTGGTCCGCGAGGCCACGCTCGCGTCGGTGGAACGCGTCCGCAAGCAGTTCGTCCCGTTTCCTCTCGGCGGCTCGGTGAAGCTCTCCCTCACGCCGCGGGCGACCCCGCTGCTCGCGACGAAGGCGGGGTATTTCGTGGAGCTCGACGTGGACCGGCTGGCGCGCCTCGCACGCCGAGCCGGCGCGAGAGTGCGCATCTGCCGAACCATCGGCGAATACGTCGATCGGGGCGAGCTCGTCGGCTGGGTGGCGAGCGACGGCGGAAGGCCCGTCGACCTCCGCAGCCTCGCGCGCACGCTGGCCATCGCCCCGAACCGCGAGCTCGATTTCGACCCGGTCTACGGGATTCGGATTCTCGCCGATGTCGCCAGTCGAGCGCTGTCCACGTCCGGGAGCGATCCGTACACGGCCCGGCAGGCCCTCCAGCAGATGCGCACCGTGCTCCGCCATCTCGCGTCGCTGCCGCTCGGTGACTACAACGTGCTCGACCCCGACGGCACCGTGCGCGTCTCCGTGATGGCGACGGATCTGCGTGAGTTCATCTCCGTGGCGGTCGACTCGCCGCTCCGTTCGGGCGCTTCCGACCCGGAGGTGCTCGACGCCGTGCTCGAGATCGCGCTGGAGGTCGGGCTGATCGCGCGGAGCGTGCACGGCGCGGAGGGTCGGGCGGCAACGGAGGCGCTGATCGCTCGCGTGCTGGAGGACGCGACCGTCTACGGTCGCTTGGATCGGGATCGCCTCTCACGGCTCCACGCCGAAGCCGACCTCGTTCGGGCCTCGCTCGAGCACGACACTCCCCGCTCCCAACGGCACGAGCGCTCGATTTGGGCGCTGACACGAGCCTCCGAACTCGGGCGTTCCGTGCCCGTGAGCATCGGCCGAGAGCCCTCGTCGGGGTAGCTTCGCGCCGAGCGCCATTGCGAAGGCGACACGCGCGCACGGCACCCCAGCGGTGCCCGAATCACCCACAGACGGAGCTCTACCATGAGTCACACGACCACGATGGACGAGGAGATCGTCCCGCCGGCGAAGGAGACCCCGCCGAAGAAGACGGGGATCGCGCGGGCGCTCGATGCGATCGAGCGAGTGGGGAACAAGGTCCCTCACCCGGCGGTGATCTTCGTGCTGCTGATCGCGCTCGTGATGCTCTTGTCGCACGTCTTTTACTTGGCGGGCGCCTCGGTCACCTACGAAACGATCAATCCCGAGACGCACGCCGTCGAGACGGTGACGACCACGGCGCGGAGCCTGCTCACCGGAGACGGGCTCCGCTTCATGTTCGCGGGCGTCGTCGACAACTTCATGAGCTTCAACGCGGTCGGCGTGATCATCGTGGCCATGCTGGGCGTCGGCGTCGCCGAAGCCGCGGGGTTGATCACGGCGCTGATTCGCAAGCTCGTGGTGGTCGCTCCGCGCAAGGCGCTGACGTACATCCTGGTGTTCGTCGGCATTCTGTCGAGCATCGCCGCGGATGCCGGCTATCTGGTCCTGGTGCCCCTGGCGGCCACCGCCTTCTTGGCCATCGGGCGCCACCCGGTTGCGGGCATTGCCGCGTCGTTCGCTGGCGTGGCCGCCGTCTTCACCGTCAACATCCTGGTCAAGCCCCTCGACGGCATCCTCACCGAGATCACGAACGACGCCATCCATCTCGTCAATCCGTCCGTTTCCATCGAGCTGGCGTCGAACCTCTGGTTCTCGATCGCCTCGGTGCTCTTGCTCACGATCGTGGTGTCCGTGATCACGGACAAGGTGATCGAGCCGCGCCTCGGCCGCTACACGGGGGAGGTGCCTGCGGAAGCCGCGGGCGTGTCCGCGAGCGAGTCGCGCGGGCTCCGGTACGCGGGCTTGTCGCTCCTCGGCGCGCTCGCGTTCTTCGCGCTCCTGTCGTTGCCGCGGGGCGCCCCGCTCCGAAACCCCGAGACCGGCGCGCTGGTCGGCGACTCTCCGTTCATGGATGGCCTCATCGTCTTCGTCACGCTCCTCTTCTTCGTGGCGGGTATCGCGTACGGGATCGGGGCGCGCACGATCCGGGGCACCAAAGACGTCACCACCGCCATGGAAAAGGCGGTCGCGGGGCTCGGCGGCCTGATCTTCCTCCTCTTCATCATCAGCCAGTTTCTCGCCTTCTTCAACTACAGCAACATGGCGACGCTCGCGGCGGTGAAGATGGGCGACGCGCTCGAGGGCGCCGGCCTCGGTGCTCTGCCGCTCTTGATCGGATTCGTGGTCGTGGTCGCCGTGTTGGACCTGATCATGACCGGAGCGATCCCGAAGTGGGCCATCTTCGCGCCGGTGTTCGTGCCGCTGTTGATGCGCCTCGGGGTCGAGCCCGAGGCCGTGCTCGCCGCGTATCGCGTCGGCGACTCCCCGATGAACGCCATCTCTCCCCTGAACGCGTACTTCGCGCTCATCGTCTCGTTCGCCGCGCGGTATCAGCGGGAAGCCGGCGTCGGCACGGTCGTGGCGCTGATGCTGCCGTACGTCCTGGTCCTGCTCGTGCTTTGGCCCTTGCTCCTCGCCGCCTGGCATCTGCTCGGCCTGCCTTGGGGGGCTTGAGCCCGAGCCGAAACCCAAACCCAAAATTCGAAGTCGGCTCCCAAACCCGACCTCGGTGGGTGGGAAGAGACCGGGGTGACGACGGCCGCCGTCATCCCGGGTGGGCGCTGATCCCGACGCTGGGCGGAACGGGCTGTTGATGGAGCATCGCGCGGCGGGTCGGCGACGGGCCATCGGAGCCGGCCGGGTACTCTTCGAGCGGGACACGCTCTTCGGACCAGGCTTGGAGAACGGGCGTGACGACGCGCCAGGACTCCTCGGCTTCGTCGGCTCGAATCGAGAGCGCGGCGTTGCGGGAGAGGACGTCGAGCAGGAGCTGCGCGTAGGGCGGCAGCTCTGCCGCCGCGAGGCGCGTCGTCAGGGTGATGGGAGCCAGCGTGCCGGGACGATGCCCGGTCCCCATCAGCTCCAAGGCGACGGTCTCGGGCTCGAGCCCGAAGCGCAGCACGTTGGCTCGGGTCTGCCCGTGGTGCTCGAAGGGGAGGTGGGGGACGGGTCGGAAGGTGACGGCGACTTCCTTGCGATCGCGGCGCAGCGCCTTACCCGTGCGCAGACGGAAGCTCGTTCCCGCCCAGCGCCAGTTGTCGAGCTCGAGGGAGAGCTCGGCGAAGGTCTCGGTGCGGTGGGCGGGATCCACGCCGGGCTCGTCGACATAGGCGGGAATCGCGCGGTCGCCGATTCGCCCGCTCGCGTACCGGGCGCGGCGCGTGCGGGCGACGACGTCCTCGGCGGTCAGCGGCCGAATCGAGCGCAGCACGTCGACCTTGCGGTCGCGCAGGTCGCGGTCCCCGAGGCTGATCGGGGGCTCCATGGCGACCAGGCAAAGCAGCTGCAAGAGATGATTTTGCAGCATGTCCTTGAGCGCGCCGACACCGTCGTAGTAGCCGGCCCTGCCCTCGAGCGCGAGGGACTCGTCCCAGACGATGTCGATACTGGCGATGTGGGCGCCGTTCCAAACCGACTCGAGAACACGATTGGCGAGCCGCGTTCCGAGGAGGTTCTGCACCGTCGCCATGGCGAGGAAGTGGTCGACGCGAAAGATCGACTCTTCGGGATACAGCATCGCGAGCAGGCGATTGAGCTGCATTGCGCCTTCCAGGTCCTCGCTGAACGGCTTCTCCAGAACGATCATGCTGCCTGGAGGGGTGCCCGCGCGATGCAGCGCCGAAACCGCTCCGGGAAAAATGGAGGGAGGAAGCGCCAAGTACGCGGCCAACGGCTTGCTGCCGGCGACGACCGGGGCCAGCTGTGCCGGGTCCGTCACGTCGGCTCGGTGATACCGCGCGGTGGACACGACCCAGCGTTTCGCCGCGTCGGGGAGCTCGGGCGCGTGCTGGTCGAGCTGCGTCGTGGCCCAGCTCCGGAACGTGTCGTCGTGCCAGTCTTCCCGAGCGACGGCGCCGAGCCGAAAATCGTCGCCGAGCGCGCCCGCCGCGCGCAACGCGGCGAGGCCGGGCAGGAGGAAGCGGCCGGTGAGATCACCGGTAGCGCCGAGTAGGGCGAGTCGCTGGATCATGAGTGCTCCGTTGCCCGCGCGCGGGCCAGGGTGACGCCGCTCGCGATCACGCCGATGTGGCTGAACGCTTGCGGAAAGTTGCCGGTGAGCTCTCCCGTCGACGGGTCGATCTGCTCCGAGAGCAGCCCCAACGGGCTGGCCCGTGCGCAGAGCGACGCGTACAGCGCTTCTGCCTCGTCGAAGCGCCGTTGACCGACGAGATTGTCCACGAGCCAGAAGCTGCACAGCAGAAAGGCGCCCTCGTTGCCGGCGATCCCGTCGGGCGAGTCGTCGTGACGGTAGCGGTAGAGCAGACCGCCACCCGCGCCGAGGCGATCGACGATGGCGCGCGTGGTGGCCACCATGCGCGGATGATCGGCGGGCACGACCCCACGCAAGGGCAACGCGAGCAGGCTGGCGTCCACGCCGCCGCTGCCGCCGAGCTGCTCGCCGATCGTCTGGCGACGCTCGTCCCAGGAATCTCGGAGGATGGCCGAGCGAATGGTTTCGGCAGCACCGCGCCAGCTCCCCACGCGCCCCGGCAAGCCGAGCCGCTCGGCGATGGCGGCGGCGCGTTCGAGGGCCACGTGGCACAGGCCCGCCGAGTAGGTGAAGACGCGGCCTTCGCTGCGGACCTCCCAGATCCCCTGGTCCGGCTGTCGCCAGGCGGTCTCGGCGGCGTCGGCCAACGCGGCGAGCTTCTTCCACAGCGCAGGATCGAGCTGACCGCCTCGGTGCACCCAGCGCTCGGCGCAATCGAGCACTTCGCCGTACACGTCGTGTTGACGCTGGTCGACGGCCCCGTTGCCCCAACGCACCGGCGCCGAGCCCCGGTATCCGGCGAGCTCGGCATCGATCCACTCGTCGGGGACGCACCCCCCGTCGAGCGTGTACATGATCCGTGGTGAGCGGCTCCGTTCGAACGCGTCCAGCACCCAGCCGAGGAACGCGTCGGCTTCGTTCGCGAAGCCGATGCGGCGCAGCGCGAACACCGCGAACGCCGCGTCCCGGACCCACGCGTAGCGGTAGTCCCAATTGCGCACGCCACCGACCGGAGCCGGCAGCGAGGACGTCGGGGCCGCCGCCAGGGAGCCGTTGCTCCAGTCGTCGCACAGCTTCAGCGTGATCGCGGAGCGCCGGACCAGCGCCGCCTCGGGCCCTTGGTAGTCGAAGCTCTCCATCCACCGGCGCCACGCCGCTGCCGTGTCGCGGAGCATCGCCTCCGGGTCGAAGCGATGATGGCGATGGAAGCGCCCCCACGAGAGCACCAGATCCAGGCGTTCTCCGGGCCCGAGCGTGTGGGTGCTCCACAAGCCGTCGAGCGGGCGGTTGGCCCGAAGGTGCAGCCGCAGGTCCGGCCGCGCGAAGGCTTGGATTTCGAAGCCGCTGAAGACCGCCTCGGCCCGCGCTCCGCCACGCGGCTGGATGCCCACGTCGATGCGCGCGCTCCCCTCCACCACGGCCACCGAGCGGATCAGCGCGCCGCGATGTGCGGGCGCGTCGTCGGTGAGGTCCGCCCGCGAGCGCAACGCCAGCGCGTCCGTGAGCCGCACGAGCCCCGTCGGGGTCTGGTGCTCGGTGATCAACACGCCGGTGTCGCGCTCGTAGTACTGCCGCGCTGCGACGACTCCCTCGGGAGCCACCGTGAGCTGCCCGCCCTTCTCCCGATCGAGGAGCGCACAAAACAGGGGAGCGGCATCGAACCGCGGCACGCAGAGCCAGGGGATGCTGCCGTCGAGGCCGACCAGGGCCGCCGTCGCGCCATCCCCGATGAGGCCCAGATCCTCGAGCGGGAGATACCCGTCGAGGCGCCGAATCGGACGGAACGTGGGATCGAGCTCGAGCATGATGTCTCCCGCCGAGTCACGACGTCTTCGGGGCCCTCGACTCAAAACTGGATGAGGACCTTCACGACGTCTTCCAACTTCTTGTCCATGATCTCGAAGGCGCGCTCCATCTCGTCGAAGCGAAACGTGTGCGTGGTCATCGCCGTGGGATCGAGGCGCTTCGCCGAAAGAACGCGCAACAGCTGCTCCATGCGCAAGCTGCCGCCTGGGCAGAGCCCGGTCGCGATGGTCTTGTCGGCCATGCCGACGCCCCACTCGACCCGCGGGATGCGCACGAACTCTCCGCTCCCGAAGTAGCCGATGTTCGAAATCGTGCCGCCTGGCTTCGTGATCTTGATGGCGGTTTGAAACGTCGCGTCGGCTCCGAGCGCCTCGATCGCGGTATCGACGCCCTGCCCGTCGGTGAGCTCGAGCACGCGTTTGACGACATCGACCTTCGAAAAGTCGACGATCTCGTCCGCTCCGTAGCGCCGCGCGAGCTCCTGCCGGCGGGGCACCGACTCGATGCCGATGACGAGGCCTGCTCCCCGGAGACGGGCGCCCGCGGTCGCCATCAGACCGACGGGTCCCTGCGCGATGACCGCCACCGTGCCCCCGATCGGCACCTTTCCGTGCTCGGCGCCCATGAAGCCGGTCGAGAGCATGTCCGCGCAGTACACGGCCGCTTCGTCCGAGACCCCGTCCGGGATCTTCGCCATGTTCGCGTCCGCCTCGTTCACGTGGAAGTACTCGGCGAAGACGCCGTCCTTCCTGTTCGCGAACTTCCAGCCGCCGAGCGGCGCCCCCGACTGCGACGCATGGCCGGCCTGTGCAGCGGGGTCGCCCCAATCGGGAGTGATGGCGCCGACCAGAACGCGGTCTCCCGGACGGAACGCCCGCACCTCGCTGCCGACCTCGTGGACCACGCCGACCGCTTCGTGTCCGAGCGTCAAGTTCTCGCGCGGGCCGACGCCGCCCGAGACTGTGTGCGTGTCCGAGGTGCAGATCAGCGCTCGCGTCGTGCGCACGATCGCGTCGTTCGGTCCTGGGCGTGGCATCGGCTTGTCCATGAACCCCACCTTGCCGATGGCCTTCATCACGAATGCTTGCATGGCTTCCATCTCCTCCTCGCCTCCGGCGGCTCGACGAACGCGGCTCGCCGGAGACACGACTCCACTTCGGGCGTCCGTCGAGCCGCGACGGAGCCCCGCTTCAGACCTCGGAGGCAACGCCCCGCTCGGGCGTCGCACGGTTCACTGCACCCCGAAGTCCATGCAGGAGGCGTTCCCCCGCGTCCTCGACGCGGCGGCAATCGTGCGCTCCCTCTCGACGCGGTGAGCCCTACTTTGCCGATTCGAAGCGGCGGACGCGAGCTTCCGGGGGAGGATGCGAAGCGAGGTACTGGAGCGCGGTGTTCCCGGTGTCGCCGCCGGCGGCGTCGGTGAGCGCTCGGAGGATGTCGGCGAAGTGGTCGAGGCGAACGCGGACGTCGAGCGCGCGCGAGCTCTCCCCATCGTAGTACTTGGCCGAGAGCTCGATCACGCGCCGATGCCGAGGTCGAAGTCGCCGAGATCCGTCGCGGCGTCGCCGAAGACGCTTTCGTCCTTGCCGTGGTCGGCGCGCACGTCGAGGCTGCCCTCGGCGTGGAGGGTCAGGCACTCGGCGCGATAGCGCGCGAGGCGAACCTTGGCCCAGGGGATCAACAAGCCCGCGCTGAACAGGACGGCGAGCGCGTTCGCGAGATAGAGGACGACGAGGTCGCGCGCGCGCTGCCGGCACGAGAGCGAGTGGGGACCGATGCGCGTGTTCCCATACAAGAGATTCGCGAGCCGCGAGCGCAGGTAGGCCGCTGGGAACAGGAGGTATCCGTAGAAGAAGAGGAGCAGCGGGATCAGCAGCGGCGTCGTCTCCTTCTCCCCGAGGGTGTCTCTGAACAAGAACGGGAGGAAGAGCACGACGTAGGCTGGGATCGTCATTCCGAGGGCCGCGAGGTGGACGCGGTAGTAGTCGCCCACCCTTGCGGAGTAGAAGATGGCGAAGAACCGCCCAAATCTCCGGCGGTCCGCGGCGGACGGAGCGTGCCCGCGGCGGCGGGCGCGGATCAGGGAGTCACGCCGCCGAGCTCGGCGAGGATCTGTCCCGTGACGAAGCTCGAGTCCGCGCCGGAGGCGAAGAAGACGTACGCGGGGGCGATCTCTTCGGGCTGAGCCGGGCGGCCCATGGCCGTTCCTTCCCCGAACCGGGAGACCTGCTCGGGAGTGAGCCCCGCGTCGGCGGGGTTGAGCGGCGTCCAAACGGGCCCGGGCGCGACCGCGTTGACGCGAATGCCTCGCGAGAGGAGCTGCTGAGCGAGCGCGCGCGTGAGGGCGTGGATCGCACCTTTGCTCGCGGAGTAGTCGGGGAGGCGCCCGGAGCCGAACAGGCCGGTCTCGGACCCCGTGGCGATGATGGCACTGCCCGGAGTGAGGTGGGGCAGGCATGCCTGGACGAGGAACACGTAGCCGAAGACGTTCGTGCGGAAGGTGTGCTCGAGCTGCTCCGGGCTCAGCGCCTCGAGATCATGCACGCTGGTCTGCACCGCCGCGTTGCTCACCACGATGTCGATGTGGCCGAGCTTCTCGATGATCTCCGCGACGCTCTGGCGGCAAAATTCGGGGTTGCCGACGTCCCCCTTGAAGAGCAGGCAGCGCCGCCCGGTCGCCTCGACGGCAGAGCGCGTCTCCTCGGCGTCCCGATCGTGGGAGAAGTACAAAATCGCGACGTCTGCCCCTTCGCGCGCGTACAGAACCGCGACGGCCCGCCCGATCCCCGAGTCGCCTCCCGAGATCACGGCGACCCTTCCCTCCAGCTTTCCCGCGGCGCGGTAGCGGCTCGCGTCGTAACGGGGCCGGGGTTGAAGCTCGTACTCCGCTCCCGTTCCCTCGAGGTGCTGCTTGGGGAAGGGCGGCTTGGGTTCTTCGATGGGCCGCGACGACGGGCCAACGTCCTGAATGGGTGCGTGCGGCATGAGCGAGTCTCCGTGAGGCTTCCCGCCGTGACTGCAGGCCGCATGCCGAACCGCGTGCCGCGACGACGGTTCGAGCAGCGACCCGGAACGGTGCGGGAGCGAGCAGCGAGCCGCGGCTCCCGCGGGTCACTCCGAGGCCGGGTGTGCGGCGCCGAGCGTGGGAACGAAGCGCGCGAGCGCGCGGCGCACGAGCGCGACGTCGAACGGTTTTTCGAGCACCGGGCTCTGCGAGCGAGCGAGGAACTCCTGGGTGCGCGGGAGCACCGCACCGCCGGTCATGAAGACCATGCGCTCGGCGAGCGGCGAGCTGTCGCGGCGCAGCGCCTCGTAGAGATCGATGCCGGTCATGCCCGGCATGAGCAGGTCGCAAACGATGGCGTCGAAGCGGGAGTCCTCGGCGAGCAGCGTCAGCGCTTCTTCGGCGCTGCGCACGAGGCGCACGTCGTGTTCGCGCTCGAGGACGAGGCGGAGCGTATTGCCGACCGCCACGTCGTCGATGACGAGGAGGCGACCGCGCGGGCCGGGGCTCGGCGGTGGCCGGCTGCTGACGAGACGCGTGGCGGGTTGGGCCTCGGAGGCCGGCAGCGTGATCCGGAACGTGGCGCCGGTGCCCGGGCGAGGGATCACGCCGATGGTGCCCCCGTGCGCGGCGATGATGCTGCGGCAGATGGGCAGGCCGAGACCGGTGCCGACGCCGACGGGCTTGGTCGTGAAGAACGGCTCGAAGATGCGCGCGGCCACGTGGGGTGGGATGCCCGGGCCCGTGTCGGAGACCTCGGCGATGACGTGGCCGCCTTCACGACGCAGGGAAACGCGAATCTCGTCGCGCTCGGGGCGCCCGGGCAGCGCTTGCGCCGCGTTCAGCAACAGATTCAAGAACACCTGTTCGAGCCGGCTGGCGGAGCCGTTGACGAGCACCCCCTCGCCGTAGTCGCGGACGACGCGCGCGGCCTGGTCGAGCGTCGTGCCGGCGATGTTGATGGCCGCTTCCAGCACCTCGCGGAGGTCGATGGTGGCGCGGGTGCCGTCGTCTTGCCGAGCGAACGTGCGGAGATCGCGCACGATGGTCGCGACCCGCTGTGCGCCGTGGCACGCGTCCTGGACGTGCCCCATCAGGCCGTCGAGGCGCGCCGGATCGGAGGCGATTTGCGGCAGCTGTTGCTTGACGTACTCGAGGTTCAAAAGGACGTACGCGAGCGGGTTGTTGATCTCGTGCGCGACACCGGCCGAGAGCACGCCGAGCGCGGTCAGCCGCTCGGCCTCGGCGAGGCGCGCCTGGATCGCCTTGCGCTCGCTCACGTCGCTGAAGAACACGACGACGGCGCGCGCGCCGCCGAGATCGATGTCCGCGAGCGAGAGCTGCGCCGGGATGCGTGCCCCGCTCTTCGTCACCAGCGTGGTCTCGAAGTGGGACGGCGGACTCTGTCCCTCTCGCAGCCGGGCGACCTGGCGTTGCCAGGCGGGTAGGTCCTCGGGGGCCGCCAGCCGGAAGAGGCCGACCGTGGTCATCTCCTCGTGCGAGTAGCCCAGCAAATCGGAGGGGTAGTCGTTGAGAAAGACGACTTCGGGCGGGTCGCCGTCGAGAAACACCAGCGCGAGGCCGATGTTGCACCGGGTGGCGCCGATCCGAAGCGCGTCGAACAGAGCGCCACCACCGAGTCGCGCGAGCTTCGACGACGAAACGGCCATTTTGCGACACTATACTCCCCAGAGTGGACAACCCTCTACGGTGTATTCCCGAAGACACCACGGTTCGTGGAAATCTGTGGGGGTGAGTGCGAGGGTCCGGACGCGTGTCGGCGCGGCTCTGTGTCTCCGTGCGTGGGGCATACACGGTCGCCCACCGCCTCGACCTTGCGCCGCGCCCGATTCGAGTCGATGAGGGCGAGGCGCTCGAGTGACTGGGGACGCGTGCAGGCTCAGACGACGGGCGTGAGCCAGTCCGCGTACTCGGGGCTCTTCCCGGTCACGGCGCGCAGATAGGCCTTCTGGAACAACGCGCCGACCGTCTTCTTTCCCGTCGGAAAGCGGACCCCGTCGAGCTCGCGAACGGGCGTCACCTCCGCCGCGGTGCCGGTCAGGAACACTTCGTCCGCGCGGAGCAGCTCTTCGCGCGTGAAGGCTCGGATCTGGACGGGGACATCGTGGCTCCTCGCGATCGACAAGATGCCGTCCCGCGTGATCCCGGGGACGATCGAGGAGCTCTCGTCGTTCGTCGTGAGCACGCCGCCCTTCACGAAGAAGACGTTGTGCCCCGTCGCGCACGAGACGGTGCCGTCCTGGTTCAGCAAAATGGCGTCGTCGAAGCCGTGCGTCATCGCCTCGTGCGCCGCGAGCACGCTGTTCGCGTAGTGGCCGCTCGCCTTCGCCATGGTCGGCAGCATCGTGTGGTGAAGCCTTCGCCAGCTCGAGGTCATCACGCGGATGCCGTTGCGGAGGGCGTCGGGTCCGAGGAAGGTGCCGAGCTCGCGCACGGCGATGAAGACGTGCACGAGACACTCCCGCTGGGGCTTCAGGTCGATCGGACCCGCGCCGAAGTAGGCGAGGGGACGGAGATAGCCGTTCTGGGTTCCGTTCCGGCGCGTGACCTCGATCGCCCCGCGCGTCAGCGCCTCGACGTCGAAGGGCAGCCGCATGCCGTAGAGCCGAGCGGAGGTGACCATCCGCTCGAGGTGCTCGCGCAGCCGGACGAGCGCCGGGCCCTTGGCCGTCGGATAGCAGCGGATGCCCTCGAACACCGCCGTGCCGTAGTGGAGGGCGTTCGCGTAGTAGTGCACCGTCGGCGCGTTCGACTCGCGGATTTCGCCGTCCCACCAAATCCACGGGGCGAGCTTCTGCCCGCGGGGGCGCGCGGCGGTGAGCCCGTCGTCGTCCGGCATGTCGTCGAAATTCGGCCATTCCGTGTGCATCGTGCTCATGGCGCGTTCGGGCGAGTATAACGGATCGCGGCCGCGCGGCCCTCCGCTCTGCCGTTGGTCTGGTGGTTCATGTTTTCGCATCGCGCCGCTCTCGTCCGTGAGCCGAACGCGCTGAGTCAGGCGCTCGCGCGCCGGCTCGCGCAGGGCCTCCCCGTGCTCGATCTCACCGTCGGCAATCCGACCCGCGCGGAGCTGCCGTACGAGCGCAAGGGCGTGCTCACCGCGCTCGCCTCTCCCGGGGCGCTCGTCTACGAGCCGGTCCCGTTCGGGCCGCTCGCCGCGCGGGAGATCGTGGCGGCGATGTGGGAGGAGCTCGGTTTCGCCGTCGATCCCGGGCGAATCGTGCTCACCGCGAGCACGAGCGAGGCGTACTCGTTCTTGCTCAAGCTGCTCTGCGATCCCGGTGACGACGTGCTCGTCCCCGCGCCGAGCTACCCCTTGCTCGAGCACCTCGCGCGGTTCGAGAGCGTCGGCGTGCGCCCGTACACGCTCACCTACGACGGTGCCTGGTTTTTAGACCTTGCGAGCGTGCGCGCGGCGGTCGGGCCCCGCACGCGTGCGATTCTGGTCGTGAGCCCGAACAACCCCACCGGAAACTACGCGAAACGGAGCGAGCTCGCCGCGCTCGCGGAGCTCGGGCTCCCCATCGTCTCCGACGAGGTGTTCGCGCCGTTTCCCCTCGCTCGTCCGACGGACGCGGCGCGCTCGGTGCTCGAGATCGAGAGCGTGCCCGTGTTCGCGCTTTCCGGGCTCTCGAAGCTCGCGGCGCTCCCCCAGATGAAGCTCGGCTGGATCACCGTCGGCGGTCCCGAGCTGCTCGTCCGCGAGGCGCTCGCCCGGCTCGAGCTGCTCGCCGACGCCTTCTTGTCGCCCGGAGCGCCCGTGTTGGCGGCGCTCCCCGACCTGCTCCTGCTCCGCCACACGACGACCCTCGCCCTCGCGGACCGCCTGCGACGGCACGTGGAGCGGCTGGCTTGGGCGTTTCGCGACACCGTGGTCACGCCGCTGCCCGTCGAGGGCGGCTGGTACGCGGTGCTCCGACTGCCCTGCGTGCAGAGCGACGAAGTCTGGGCGCTCGCCTTGCTCGAGGACGAGGGCGTGCTCGTGCACCCCGGCTACTTGTTCGATTTCGCGGGGCCGCCCCACATCGTGGTGAGCCTGTTGACCCCCGAGGCCGTGTTCGAGGCGGGCATCGAACGCGTGGCCCGATACGTCGAGCGCGCCACACGGGAGTCTCCCGGGGCGCGCTCGATCCACTGAATCACGCGGCCGAGCCGTCGGCTCGGCGCCCGCTCTTGTACGGACCTAGGTCCGGGCGCTTCCGAGCGCGCGGCGGCGCGCCGCGAACAGCGCGAGACCGAGCAGCGCCACGCCGAGCCCGGCTTGGCTCGCTCCCTGGCCCGCGACGCGGCACCCGCAGCCGCCCGGCTTCTCCTCGATGGGGGGCGGGCCGTCCGCGGGCATGCCGCCTTCGTCTTCCATCGCTTCGTCGTCGCCCTCGGCGGCTTCGCCTTCGCCTTCCGACGGCATCGCTTCGCCCGCGCTTTCGCCTTCCGAGGCGGTTTCTCCGGCGGCCGGCGCCTCTTCGCTCTTCGCCTGCTCGGGCTTCTTCTTCTCCTTCTTGCCCGTGAACACGATCGAACGGCGATCGATGATCTCGTTCTCACCCTGGAACTTCAGGGTGGTCGGAGTTCCTACCGTCTGCCCGTTGCGCGTGTCGCGGATCGTAACCTTGTACTCACCGGCCTCGTAGCCGTGGGCGCGGGTCACCTTGAACGTGAAGCGCGTCCGCTTCTCGATGTTGCCCGTCCCCGAGTCGAGGAAGCCGACGTCCACGCTCTCGATCAGCGACTGCCGGTGCTCGAGCGGCACGGTGCGCTCGAGCAGCTTGTCGCCGTCCACCATCGACCGCTCGTAGTACGCGGTCGGCTGGAACTCGAATTTCATGGGGACGTGGGCCACGTCCGGTGCGCGCGGCATGTAAATGGCGAGCTCGAGGCGCCAATAGCCGCCCTCGCGCTCCTTGATCGTCTTCGATTTCCATTCCACGCGCCCCGCGGCGCTCGCCGTGGCGGGGACGAGGAGGCACGCAAGGGCGATGAGGGTGAGCAGAAATCGGTGAATCAGCGACGGCGCACTCTTGATCAACGAAAACCTCCGGCGCGCGACGCTAACACGCTGCCGGTCACCTCGACGAGTACAGCGCCGGCTCCATCTCCTCGTCGACCCACGGCGGGGCTGGAATCGTATCGTGAAACTCGAACACGTCGGGCTCGCTCGGCGCGTCGTCGGTCGGGATGGGACCGGGCGGCTGGGCGCTGGCCCGAGCGCCGGCGCCCGCACTGCAGGTCTCCTGCTTCGGCGAGGCCGGTATGGGCTGGACGCGGACGTTCATCATCTCCCTCCTCTGCGCATCAGGATCATCAGGGGCGTCGATTCGATGGAATCCCTGACCGAAGAACCTTAGCCCCAGCGCGATGAAAGCCCAAGCAAACAACGAGGCTCGTGATTTCCCGCTCCGGAAAAACGAGCTCTTTCAGAAACTTAACCCGATGATTGCGTGAACCGTGCAAACGATATGGGTTCCTCACGAGCCGTGCGCGCTCTCCGAACGCAGCGCGCAGCGGAAGAGGACGGCACCCCCGTCGCCCGCGCGGCCGTCGAACGCGGGCAGCGGCACGCCGAGCTCCGCGCGCGTTCCTTCGTCCGTGATCACGACGCCCGCGGTGAGCCATGCGATCGCTCGCGTGTTGAGATCGAGCGGAGCGAGCGCACCGTGCGCCGGCACCGTGATCACCTCGAGCACCGCCTCTTGCGTCTCGAGGTAGCGCTCGATGCGCCCGTGCTCGAGCTCGACGGTGGCGACCGGGAAGCTCGCGCGGGGGCGCTCGATCTCGATCACCCCCGCGCGGGCCTTGCCACCGAGCGCCTCGGGCTTCTCGAGGTGCACGGCCACCGTCTCCAACAGGGGATGGGCGGCGAGCAGCATCGCCGCGATCTCCTCGGTGGCCATCTCGATCAGCCGGTACTCGCGGAAGCAAAGCAGGTTCGTGACCTCCTCGAGCACGAGCGAATAGTCCACGGTGTGCGCGATCCGTCCCGAGCGCCCGGCGCGCGTGAGGTCGAGGCCGAGCGTGACGTCGAGGCGCACGCGCTGCGGCCGCTTGCGCTCCGCCGGGCGAATGCCGACGATGCACTCGAGCTCGAGGCCCTCGACGCGCAAGCAGTCGTGTGGGGTCCCAAGTGGGCGTCTCTCGGTCAATGGGTCACCTCCGGGCGCGGCTCGACCTCCGTCACGAGCAAGGGCCAACGGCTCGCCTGGCGACTCCAGCTCTCGGTGCCCGCTTCCCGCACGTCCACGCACAGCGCATAGCTGCCCGCCGTCGGCGGTGTCGGCAGCCCGAGCGTGCGCGTGCGGTAGCGCGGCGTCGTCGAGCGGTGGGAGAAGACGTCGGTGATGGTCTCGAGCCCCGTGGTCGCGACGAGCGCATAGCGCACCTCGAAGCGCCGATTCACGTCCTCGGGCTCGAGCTCGAAGTAGGCGTGGATCTCGAGCGGCAGCAGGGCGCCGGGTCGTGGCTGTCGCTCCTTCGGGAAGTTGACCTGCTCGACGAGGTTGAACAGGGTCACGTTGTTCGAGTGCCGGTCGAGGCTCGAACCGCTCGCGAGCGCGAGGAGGTAACACTTGGGCATCGCGGAAGCCGCCGATAACAGAGCGCCGGGGCCCCGGCAAACGGGCGCCGCGACCGCGCGGTCAGTACAGGAACCGAGGAACCGCCGAGCCGGTCGCGAGCTCGACCACCGCGGCCGCGCCCGCGAGGAAGCAGAGCCCGCCGACCAGAAGCGAAAACCCGCGAGCACCCCGGGCGCGCGCGATCCCGGAGCGCACCAGAAAGCGCTCGAGCCCGAGGCCGAGGTGGGCCGTGACCGCGGCGAGCCCCACGAGGTGCACGATGGCGAACCAGGGGACACCGTCCGCCGTCGACGAGAAGCGGGCCGCCAGAAACTCCGCCAGATCTTCCGGCCCGAGCCGTCCAGTGAACAGGGGAACGCGGAGCCAGGCCGCATGCGCCACGATGAAAGCCAGGGAGAGCCCCCCCGACGCGCGCAGCACCACCGAACGCGCGCGGTCGGCGGGCTCGGACTCGAGGGGCGCCGCGAGCCTCCGGAGCCCGTACCCGGCGTGGATCGCGAGCGGCAGCCAAACCAGGGCGAGTTCGAGGGCGAGGAAGAGCGCGCCCCCCGACGCGACCCCGAAATCGGCGCTGCCCACGAGCACGCTCGCGTAGCTCGCCACGTGCACGACCACGAACACACCGAGCGGCACGACGCCGGTGAGCTCGAACCACGCCTGTCCGCGAGATCTGGCTGGAACGAGCGAGGCCATGTCCGAGAGGGCGGGCGGAGGCGGTCGTGCGGCCCGCCGAGCCGAACGAGGCGGCGCGGCGGCGCTCGGGGTGACCGCGGAGCGCGGCGAGTCTTGCACGGCGGCGCGCGGCCGCTCAAGGTGGCAACGGTGCCCGGCCTGGGCGCGTCGCGATGGAGCTGGTCGTCGATCTCCCGAACCGTCGAGCCACGAGGAAGCTCGCCGCCGCGCTCGCTCCTCGGCTCGAGCCGGGCGATCTCGTCGTGCTCGCGGGAGCGCTGGGCGCGGGCAAGACCTTCTTCGTCCGCGCGCTCTGCCGGGAGCTCGGCGTGCCGCGCGAGCAGCGCGTCGCGAGCCCGACCTTCGCCCTGGTGCACGAGTACGAAGGGCGGCTCGCGATTCGCCACGCCGACCTCTATCGGGTCGAGAGCGCGCGCGAGCTTGCCGAGCTCGGCCTCGACGTCGCGCGGGACGAAGGCGCGGTCCTGCTCGTCGAGTGGGGCGCGCCGTACGTGCTCGAGCTCGGCGGAGACGCCCTCGTGATGACGCTGTCGCTCGAGCCGCGCCGAGCGCAGCTCTCGGCCACGGGCCCGCGCGGCGCGGCGCTGCTCGCGGCGCTGGCCGAGGGCGTGGAGCGGCTCGACTCGGGCGCGCGCGCGGGATAGGGCGGACTCATGGCGTCGCAGGAAGAGAGCTCGACCGTCTCCCTGGGTGCGGGGCTCTCGGTCCTGCTCGCACCCGTGCTCGGGTGGTTCGAGCAGATTGGGGCGACGCTCGTGCTCACCGGAGAGACCCTGCTCTGGACGATTCGTCCGCCGTATCGCCTGGGTCAGCTCCTCACGGCGATGGACTTCATCGGCGTGAAATCGATCTTCATCGTGTCGCTGACCGGGGTGTTCAGCGGCATGGTGCTCGCGCTGCAGACGGTGCACAGCCTGCGGCAGTTCGGCGCCGAGAGCGTCGTCGGCTCGCTCGTCGCGATCGCGCTCGCGCGCGAGATCAGCCCCGTGTTCGCCGCGCTCATGGTCACCGCGCGCGCGGGGAGCGCGATGGCCGCCGAGCTCGGGAACATGCGCGTGACGGAGCAGATCGACGCGCTCGTCACCATGGCCGTCAATCCGATTCAGTATCTCGTCGCGCCGCGCCTCGTCGCGTCCGTGGCGATGCTCCCGTTGCTCTGCATCCTCTACAGCGTGGTCGGGATGGGCGGCGCGTGGCTCGTCGCCGTCGAGTGGCTCAACGTGGACCCCGGCACGTTCATCTCGAACATCGAGCGGTACCTCACGCCCGACGACTTTTTCATGGGCGAGATCAAAGCCGCCGTGTTCGGCTTCTTGATCGCCGCAATCTCCTGCTCGCAGGGGTTTCGCGCGTCTGGCGGCGCCCGCGGTGTCGGGGAAGCGACGACCCGCGCCGTCGTCCAGAGCGCCGTCGCCATCCTCGTCGCGAACTATCTGCTCACGAGCTGGCTCACCGAGGTGTGAGCCTCCGTCGTCCTTTCGGTGTCAGCTCGAAAAGGAGCTGACCAACGGGCTATTCCGACGCGTCCGTTCCGGGCAGTCTGCCGAACGTCTTCAAGGCCAGCGGGATCAGGTGGCTGCAGCCCTCGGGGCCGAGGTCATGGTGCTCGTAGGGATCGACGGAAACGTCGAAGCATCGCCACCCGCGATCCCAGGAGCGCGCTTCGAGCTTGAGGGGGCCCTGCATGTAGCCCCAGTTTTCGAAGGCGCAGCTCCACACGCCCGCGCAGTTCGTCATGGGC
Organism: uncultured Sorangium sp.; assembly: GCA_964475255.1. GTDB lineage: Bacteria > Myxococcota_A > Polyangia > Polyangiales > Polyangiaceae > PMG-095. The sequence continues at coordinate 5,615 of CAYYWA010000019.1, read as the reverse complement.
AGCGGCTGGTCCGTGAGGCCGGGACCGATCAGGCTGTGCCCCGGCATCTTCGCGCGGTACTCGGCGATTTTCGGGTCGTCCCAAACGCCGATCAGGTCGAGGATGGTGGGCGCGATATCGACGTGGAACACGTACTCGTCGCGCTTCTCGGCGAGGTGTCGCTCCTCGTCGGGCGTGAGCACGCCCGGGGGAGCATCGATCCAGGCAGGCACCTTGATCTCCTCGTCGAAGATGCTGAACGTGTGCCCCATTTGCCCGTGCTCGCGGAACGCTTCGCCGTGGTCGCTCGTGTACACGATGACCGTGCGATCGCCGATCGGGCTCTTCTTCAGGTTTCGGAGCATCGTCGCGACGTGCAGGTCCTGCTGGTACACCGAGTTCTGGTAGTAGTTCTTGAACGCCGGGTTGTCCTCGGGAGCCTTGCTCGTCGTCCAGGGCTCGAACGGCATGGGAGCGTTCGGGTCCACGTAGTACGGGTAGTGCACGTTCGAGAGCTGGACCACGGCGAGGAACGGCTCCTCGAGCTCGAGGAGCCCGCGGCTCACGTGCTCGGCGAGCAGGTGCTCGGGCGCGCCCATGTCGAGGTCCGCCGTCGGCTCGAGCTCGGTCGCGCTCGTGAACTGGCTCACGCCGAGGTTCTTCACCCAGAGCCGCGCGTTGCCGAACATCATGTTCTGGCTCGTCCAGAACGCCGTGTCGTAGCCGGCTGCCCGCGCGTAATCGAAGATCAACGGCCACGTGTGGAGCACCTCGCGCGACTCCGTCGGCAGCACCCCCGCCCACAAAACGGCCAAGGAAATCGCCGTGCACGAGGCCATCGAGCGCATTTGGCGGAGCGGCCGGCGCTCGGGGAGAAGCCGGTTCGTCGCCGCGGTCTTCTGGCACGCCGGGTCGTAGTCGACGCAGACGCTGTCGGCCCGCACGCTCTCGAGGATCACGAACAACACGTTGCGCCGCTTCTCCGTCGACGGTTCGAGCGGCGGAACCGGCAGGGATTCGCGCGCCCGCGGCCGCACCTGGTTCGACTGATCGGTGAGCCCGAGCTGCGTCCGCAGGAGCCCGCCCACGGCGTTCAGATACAGGACGTCGGGCGTCGAAGCCTGAGCGTGCCGGTGCTGCGTGGGAATGAAGAACGTCGCGACGAGCACCGCGGGTGCCAGGAGCGCGAGCACCCGCCCGCGGAGCCCCGACGCTCGGAACAGCCGCCGCGCGCCGAACACCAACCCGAGCGCGAGCAGGAAGGGAGGGAGCTTCGTCTCGAGATAGTTGCCGATGTCCGCGAACAGCTGGTTGAGCACGCTGTCCGCGAAGTTCGAGGCGAACACCGAGACGTCTACGTTCAAGTACGCGTTGTACTGCTCGTAGAAGTACGTCTGCCCGCCGAAGCTGAACGTCAGCGCGATCACGAACAGCGCCGCGTTGAGCGCTCCGAGCGCGCCCCGTCGCGCGGCGCCGTAGAGCAGCACCGTCCAGAGCACGGCGCTCTCGACGACCGCCGCCAGGTAGGTGAGATGGTAATAGCCGTCGAGCGTCGTCAGGCGGGAGCCGCGGCGCGCCAGATCCGTCGTCAGGACGACGAGCGGTGGCAACGCGAGCAGGAGGACTCGGACCACGTCCCCCGAGGTCCCGTCCCAGCGGAGCCCGAGGCGAGCTCTGGCGGCGGTTTCTCGGCTCGGGGACGCGCTAGCGCGCTCGAGGTCGAGGGCGTCGGACACCGTGCGGCCGAGAGCTTATCAGAGGCACCCGAGAAACGAATCAGAAACGAATCGGAGCCGCGACCGGATCGGGCGCCGGGCCCGCAGCGCGCTCGCGAGCCTCGACCAGCCGCGCCAAATCCTCGAATATCCCCGCATGAACGAGAGGACGGTCGCGGGAGACACCGCGGAGGTTCCGAGCGCCGACGCGGTCCGAGCGGGGGCCGCCGTCTATCGGCCCTGGACGCTCCGGCTCTACGACGTCTGGGTGCACGGAGTGTCGAACGCCATCGCGTGGCGCTGTCCGACGCGCGCGTTGCTCGACACGTACGATCGAAACGTTTCGGCACGTCACCTCGACGTGGGCGTGGGCAGCGGGTTCTTCCTCGACCACTGTCGCTTTCCCGTTCCGGAGCCGCGCATCACGCTCGTGGACCTCAACCCGGCGTCGCTCGCGTTCACGCGCGCGCGGATTGGGCGCTATCGGCCCACCGTGCACGAGGCGAACGTGTTCGAGCTCGCGTCGCTCCCGGAGGCACCCTTCGCCTCGATCGCGCTCATGTACCTCCTGCACTGCCTGCCGGGGACCCTGGCGAGCAAGAGCCGCCTGTTCGAGCGGCTCGGAGCGCTGCTCTCGCCCGAGGGCGTCCTGTTCGGCGCCACGATCCTCGGCAGGGGCGTGGAGCTGTCCCTGCCGGCGCGCGCGTTGATGCGCTTCTACAATGCGAAGGGCATCTTCGGTAACGCGGAGGACACGCTCGAGGACCTCGACGCCGGGTTGCGGCGTGTGTTCGACGACGTCCGCGTCTCGCGCTTCGGTATGGTCGCCGTCTTCGAGGCACGAGGGCCGCGCGCTCCACGAACGCCGAGCTGAGCGCGAGCTTCGGCTTTCCTCGTCGGGAGAGGCCGACCCGGGTGGCGTCTCCCGTCCTTTCGAAGGCGGACCGTCAGCTCAGCGCGAGCATGCGATCGATGGGCACGCGGGCGCGCTCGCGGAGCTCGACGGGAAGCTCGATCCGCGGTTCGAGGTCGCGGAGCGCCGTGTACACCTTCTCGAGGGTGTTGAGGCGCATGAACGGACACTCGTTGCAGGCGCAGTTGTTCTCGGGCGGCGCCGCGATGAGCCGCTTGTTCGGTGCCACCCGCTGCATCTGATGCAGAATGCCGGGCTCCGTCGCGACGATGTAGGTGTCGCCCGCGTCGCTCTCGACGAACCGGAGCAGCGCCGCCGTCGAGCCGATGAAGTCCGCGCGTGCGAGCAAGGGCTCCTCGCACTCCGGGTGCGCGATGAGCTTGGCCCCGGGATGCTGAACGAGCAGCGCCTCGAGCTTCCGCATGCTGAAGGTCTCGTGCACGATGCAGCTTCCCGGCCACAGCACGAGGTCGCGGCCCGTTTGCTTGGCGACGTAGCGACCGAGGTTTCGGTCCGGAGCGAAGAGGATGCGCGCGTCGGACGGGAGCGCGCGGACGATCTTCTCGGCGTTGCTCGAGGTGCAGATGTAGTCACTCTCAGCCTTCACCGCGGCCGAGCAGTTGATGTAGCTCACCGTGAGCGAGCCCGGGTACTGGGCCTTCCAAGCAACGAACCTGTCGACGGGGCAGCCGTCCGCGAGCGAGCAGCCCGCCGCGAAGTCCGGCACGAGCACGATGCGCTCGGGATTCAGGATCTTCGCGGTCTCGGCCATGAAGTGGACGCCCGCGAACAGGATCACGTCCGCGCGGGTGCGCGCCGCCGCCTGGGCGAGCTGGAGCGAGTCGCCGATGTGATCGGCGAGATCTTGAACCTCACTCTCCTGGTAGTAGTGCGCGAGCAACACCGCATTGCGCTCGCGCTTGAGCCGCCGAATCTCGTCTTCGAGATCGGGGATGGCGGGAGCGGAGCGCCCCGCGGAGGAGACAGGTACGAGTGGCAGCATGGTCCACTATACTCCCGGTTCCGAGCCTTCGCCGTTCGGCACGGAGTCGCCCTTCGGCACGGCCCGGGCGAAGCGCTCCGCGACCTGCTCGGGCGCCTCGCCCGCCGCCGGGTCGAGCTCGAAATCCACGACGTCTCGCGGGGTGAGCTTGTCGAACAGCTCACGCACCTCGCGCTTCGACAGGCCGAGCGCGGCGAGCGCATCGCCCTCGAGCCGCGTGCCCGTGCTCGACAGCCCCTCGCCGGAGACGGCGACGAGCTTGCGGAGCGCCTCGAGCTCCATCCGGCTCAGGCGTGCGCCGCACACGTCGTAGTCGATCCAAGCCTCGTAGCTGAGGGGCGCGATCCGCTTCAGCATGCCCGCCATGACTCGGCCGTACGCCTGAATCTCCCATTGGGCATGCGCGTCGACCCGCAAGCGCAGAAAGTGCATCAGGTTGTGGAGATCGATCTTCCAGTACCACTGCGTGTACGTGGAGAGCGGCAGGTCGATGCGCGCGAGCTCGCGCGCCATGTTCTCCGCGTTCATCCACTCGTACGCGGAGCGCGCGAGGCTCCGGATCTCCGTCCAGCGCCGCTCGGCCTCGGTGTACGTCGCCTCCGGCATCGGCACACCGCTCCGTCCCTGGTTGTTCGTCGTGCTCTGACTCTGGAGCTGCTCACGCGACGGCGTGTAGAACACCATCGGCATCAGCGAGTACCGCCCGGAGTACTCGTTCACGTTGGCGGTGCGGTGGCGGATCCACTGGCGCGCCACGAACATCGGCATGGAGCAGTGGAACTTGAGCTCGACCATCTCGCTCGGGGTCGTGTGGGAGTGCCGGCGCAGGTACCGCAAGAGGCCTCGGGTCTGGCTCGTGCGTCGGGTGCCGTAGCCGTAGCTCACGCGGGCGGCGCGCTCGATGCACTCGTCCGTGCCCATGTAGTCGACCAGCGCCACGAATCCGTGGTCGAGCACGCGGAAGTATCGGCCGAGGAGGCTTTCGGCTCCGGGGGAGACGGGGCGGAGGGTGGCGCTCATGATCGATGCCAGCTCATGAACCCGCGGCCGCTCGGCCGCAAGGGGGACGCCCCCGATTGAAAGCGGAGAGCCGACGACTACGCTCGACGCATGCGCTGGGCTGCCGCCGTTTCGACCTTCGCGCTCGTGACGAGCCTCGTGGCGACGGGGGCACGCGCGAGCGACGCACCGAGACGTGCGCTGCTCGTGCCGCCGCTCGACGGGCCCGACGTGGTCGCGGTGGGCGAGGAACGCGACGGCACCCGTCGGCTCATCGCGTACGGCGTGCGCGTGCTCGCGCGCCCGGACGGGGAGGTCGCGGTGGCGACGGAGCTCTTGCCGTTCGGCAAGAGCGTCCTGGCGATCGAGCTGCCCGAGCGGCTCGGCACCGGGTTTCTGTTCGCTGCGAGCGCCGCGGGCCGCACGTCGCTCTGGCGCGCGGAGACCTTCCACGGCCCTCTCACTCCGGTGGCAGAGCTCGACTTCGAGTCCGAGCGCATCGTCGCGGGGTTCGACAGAGTCCACTTGCAGGCGCGCCGCACGGGGGAGTGGGCGGCCCTCGACATCGAGACGGGGCGCGGGAAGGATCGCGGCACGCTCCCGCCGTCGCCGACCTACGGCGCGATGGCGTTCGCGGATCCCTGGTTCGGCGCTGTCGAGCTTCCGGTGCGCGGGCTCTTGGTGACGTTCGACGCCGGAGCGAGCTGGCACGAGCTCGACCTCGCGAGCACGAGCGTCACGGCGGGGGAGGGGCGCTTGCTCGTGACCACGCCCGAACGCGCCTACGTCGTCGATCCCGACGGAGGCGTGCACCCGCTCCCTACGGGCTCGGAGATCACCGATGCCGGGCCCGCGCCCGTCGCCCGCGTGCGACGCGAGGGCCCGCTCGGTCCGCTGCCGCTCGCGCTCGCGGTGCTCCGTGGCTACCCGGACTCCGCGGACACCGCCGTAGTCGCGGCGCGCGTCGCGCTCGCCCGCGTGCGGCTCGGGGATGGCCGCGTGGTCT
>CAYYWA010000018.1:30762-34212 GCA_964475255.1 uncultured Sorangium sp. | reverse complement strand
GTGGTTGCCCCGCCTGGCAGCGGGAAGACCGAGATCGCTATTCTCGTGATCCGAGAGATGCTCAGGGATCGGCCCGACGCACGCGTGCTTTGGGTCGTGCACACTCGCGAGCTCGCCAAGCAAGCCGAGGAGCGGATCGAGCAAGCCATCGGTGAGACTCCGTCTGTGATCATGGAGGGCCGTCTCGAGTCGAGCGGCGCGCGCGTCACCGTCGCCGTCGTGCATTCGCTGCTCGGGCATCCACCCATCGCTGGGATCGAGCTGACGGTGCTCGATGAGGCGCACCACTACCTCGCGGACGTGTGGGCGGGCGCGCGTGTCTCCGTTGTCGGCGGGAGTCGTCCGCTTGAGCTCGGGCTGACCGCGACGCCGGAGCGGGACGACGGCCGACCGCTCGGAGACATCTTCGAGCGACTCGTCGTTGCCGCTCAATACTCCGAGCTCATCTCCGGCGGATGGATCGTGCCCGCGCGCGTGATCAGTCCGATTCGCCACCTGAGCTCCAACTACGCGCAGCACCCCGTCGATTCATGGCGCTTGTTCTCCGAAGGGCGGTCAACGATCGCCTTTTACCCTCTCGTGGAGGTGGCCGAGCACTACAACACGGAGTTTCTCGCGCGCGACGTGTCGGCCGCGACGCTGCATTCAAAGCTGCGGGACAGGGATCGTGAGCTGGCGTTCTCCCGGTTCGAGCGAGGCGACTGCAAGGTGTTGTCGACCGTCGCGGCCGCGATCGAAGGGCTCAACATCCCGCACTGCGGCGCCGCTGTTCTCGGGAGGTCCTTCGAGTTCATCGGCGGATACTTGCAAGCAACCGGGCGTGTGCTCCGCGCGAGCCCGGGAAAGCCAGATGGGATCGTGATCGATCTCGTCGGAGCGAGCGTTCGTCACGGCCGGCCAGACATGGATCGGGAGTACTCGCTCGAAGGTCGCGCGATCAGCGGCGGAGGCTCGGGAGCGGTCGAGCGTGAGCACAGCGGGATCCGCGCCCCCGAGGTGCTCGGAGTGGACATGCACGTGCTCGCGAAGGGTGCGCTTCAGAGCGTCGAAGATCTGCCTCCGCCGCTCGAGCTGCCGCCACCCGACCCGGAACGCGTCAAGCGATCGAAGGAGATTCGGGAAGCCGTACGGCGCATGCACACGCGGCACGGTGCGGACGCGGCGGGGAAGCTGCAGAAGGCGCTTGAGGCTCTCTATACGTGAGGAAGCAATGGCACGACGAAAGCAGACCGCCGAAGTTCGGGTGTACACGTACGACTGCAACGGGCCGATCGAGAACGTCGAGCTCGTGCGAGACCAGGCGTTCCGGGCGCATCGCTACTACAACAAGCTCGTCGAGATCGAGCGGGAGCGGAGGAATCGTTACGAGGAGATCCGCGAGCAGATGTGTCCGGGGTTCGCGGAGGTCGAGGCCAAGGTCGAGGATCTCGACCAGCAGATCGACGCCCTGCGCGCGGAGATCAATGCCGACAAGGCACGCGAGCGGACGCGCCGCGTGGACCAGGAGAAGGCAGCGCGGCTCAAGGAACTTCGCGAGCAGCGGAAAGCGCTGTTTGCCGAGCTGAAGCAGAAGCGCGACGAATTCAATGCTGCCATCGGGTCGGCCGCAGAGGAGTTCAGGCGCCGATACAAGGCGCGCATCGGAGAGTCGAAGGATGTGGGCCTCATGTTCGAGGCGCGCAGTGAGACGCTGGAAGAGATGCTCGCCGAGCCAGAGTGGAGCGACGCGTGGAAGGCAGTCGCACGGAGCGATGCAGAAGGCGTCGCAAAAGCGAAGCTGGCGCGCGCCGAAAGTGGTCTCCTCAAGGGCACGTACGACCTGGTGGATGCGGCATTCCAGTCGGCGAAGGCAAAGGCCAAGCTGTCGCCGCCGCGGTTCCACCGATGGGATGGGAACGGGCGAGTGGGGCGCAGACTGACGCCTCCCGTGCCGGTCGCCGCGCTCTTCGACGCGAGCAGTGCCCCCATCAAGATCCGCCCCTTGCCGGCCGACACATGGGACACGCGGCCCGGTCGGAGAAAGGCCAAAACCGAGCTGACCGTGTTCCTCGGGCGCGGTGTGCTCCCGGTGACGATCCCGTTCATCATGCACCGCCCGCTTCCCGAGGGTGGCATTGTGCGCGCGTTCTGGATCCGGATTCGTCGCGTCGGGCTCCGGACGTTCTACAGCGTCCAGCTAACCGTCGAGGGCGGAACGGCTTGGCGCGCGCCGACGAAGAGCAGGTCAACCAATCGCGCGGAAGCCGTCGCGGTCAACTTCGGGTGGCGGCTTCTCCCGCACGGGGTGAGGGTCGCCTACTGGCTCGGCACGGACGGTCGTTCGGGTGAGGTGGTCATCCCGAGCATCGCTCCACCACCGAACCACAGGGACCGCAAGCGCGGCGAGCAGCCGTATAGCCTTCTCGACCGGCTCGATTACCCGGACACGCTCCGAGCGATTCAGGACCGGGTCTTCAATGCGGCGCGCGCGGTCGTCGTCGAGAAGCGGGCCGAGCTCGGCCTGAAGTGGCCCGACGAAAGAGACGGCAAGGACCGGCTTCAGCACGCGCACGCGTGGCGGTCGCCGGCGAAGCTGGCCGCGTTCGCGAATCATCTGGTTGCGCAGTACGGCAAGGAGGCACTGACGCAGCTCTACTGGCACACGTGGCGAAAGGAGCGCATTGCGGCGGGGCTGGACCTGATCGCCAGCTTCGAAACCATCGATGCGTGGTCACAGGAGCGCGGTCTCAGTGACCCGTGCGCGCGGTTCGCGTTCTACCTCGAGTGCTGGCGCCGGAAAGACGCACACCTGTACCAGTGGGCGAGTAACCAGCGGGATCGGGCGCTGCTGCACCGTCGCGAGATTTACCGGATTGCGGCGCGGCAACTGGAGCGCGAGTACGGGAAACTCGTCATCGACGACACGGACTTCAAGAAGCTTGCCGAGCGACCGAAGCCGGAGGAACAGGACGACTCGAACGATAAGGTTCGGCGCCGACGCAAGCAGGCTGCGCCAGGTGAACTGCGCGGTGCCATGAAGCTCGCCTTCGGCGATTCTCGCATCATCACGGTTGAATCATCCGGCAACAGCAAGTATCATCACAACTGCGGCGCCGCACTGCACGGCAGTGACCAGGATCTCGTCGTGCGGTGCGAGTCGTGCTCTCTGACAATCGATCGTGATGAGAACAACTGCATGAACCTGCTTCGGAAGGCAGGTTTCGAGCCGGAGCGGCTGGCGGCAGAATGACGCGAGCGCTTACTGTGAGCAGCGATGCTGGCACGTGTGACGAACGGAGTCGCTCGATCTTGTGGAGATCGAGACTGGGTCGTCCGGAACAAAGAGACCGGAACCCAGACGAGTCACGAAGGAAGCTCGATCTTGTGGAGATCGAGACCGGTTGCTCGGGTGTGATACCCAAGGCCCTGAGGCGAGTCACGAAGGAAGCTCGATCTTGTGGAGATCGAGAC
>CAYYWA010000018.1:0-30662 GCA_964475255.1 uncultured Sorangium sp. | reverse complement strand
GTCACGAAGGAAGCTCGATCTTGTGGAGATCGAGACTCGGGGTCCATGCCCCGCTCGCCGGGTTCGCGTCCTGCGGTCACGAAGGAAGCTCGATCTTGTGGAGATCGAGACCTCTCGTGCTCGACCTGTGCGGCGTTTCCCGCACGTGTCGCGAAAGATGCTCGATCTCGTTGGGATCGAGACGCCGACGCTGCGATCGCCTCGTATTTGGCTGCCATGTCGCGAAAGATGCTCGATCTCGTTCGGATCGAGACGCGAGGAGGTTCTGCCGCGAGTCGTTCGCGAGGCGCGGTCGCGAAAGATGCTCGATCTCGTTCGGATCGAGACAAGAGGGGGCTGTAGTGTGCGCCCGATGGCCAGTCGCGAAAGATGCTCGATCTCGTTCGGATCGAGACAGCACGCCAATAGTGACCTTGCCTTGTCCACTCATAAGTAGTGAAAGATGCTCGATCTCGTTCGGATACGAGACAGCTCGGAAAGGCAGTTTACCCGACGATGCACTCACAAACAAGCTCTCCCGAGCCGGTCTCGGTGGAGGTCTCGGTGGAGCAGTCGCCCAAGTCCAGCTCTCCCACCCTGTCACCCGTCTCATCGGTGCTCAGCGCAGCCGACGCCGAGGACCTGCGCTGGTATTTCCGAACGGGTGGGATGGGGATCTTCTCCCCGTCGCCGACGGCCGCGCTCATAGCGCAGCTCGAGATGTACGGGCGCACCGCGCGCCCCTGCGAACGCTGTGGCGGAGATCCGGTCAAGTGGAGCGCCGGCACCGGCTTCATCGACTCGTCCACCGGGAAAGCCCCTGAGCAACCGACGCTCTCCCAGTCGGACATGCTCCGGATCCTGGACATCGAGCTCCCGTTCGTCCTGGGTGACCGGCTGTGCCCGGACTGCCACGGGCGCGGGTGGCGCATCCCAATGTCGAAAAGGCACGCCAGGGCGGCGCTCACAGCCCGCCCGAACGGTGGCGCCGGCAAGGGCAAGCGCAAGGCGAACACCGGCATCGAGGTCGATGTCACCGACCTATCGCGACTCGGACGGGTCTCAGGGCGCCTGAGCGCGGTCCGTGCGGCGGAGGGCAACATCCCCGCGGCGTCCGCCCTGGAGGCGTACTACAGCCCGGATGGCGGCTCTCTCGGTGCGCTCTGGCATCTCACCCCGGCGGGTAAAACGATGCTGCGCACGAACCCGCACCGGCTCCCGCCGAGCCAGTTCTTCGCCAACGAACGGGCCGCCCAGTCCGAGAAACCATCGGCCAAGCGTAAGGCGCTCTTCGACACGGCGGAGGAACAGGCGGCCGTGCTCTTCGAGGCGGCGTGTCGCCTGTGGAACGCGACTCACCCGAGAAAGGATGGCAAACGGTGAGCCTCGGCGAGGAGCTGCTCACGCTGCCGCAAGCCCAGTCGCGCCTGAAGATGAAAGGCCCCCGTGGCTTGCGACTCAAGCGCTACCTGCTGGCGAAGGAGAAGCGCACCGGCAAGCAGATCATGCAGCGGCTCGGCGGCGGCAAGCGCGCGTCCTACCGTGTCACGATGTCGCTGCTGCGCAAGCACTGCCCCGAGCTATTCAAGAGCAAGGTTGACGAGCTCCAGTCGAATTTCCGGCGGTATCTCTCGCACATCGACGCACGAATTCGAGAACACGCCGCGGAGTACGTCGCCGAGCACGTGGATCCGCGCCTTCAGGAACTCTGGCAACGCGACGAAATGCTTGCGGAAAACCTGGATGAGCTCGGCAAGAGAGTCGCCGAAATCGTCGGCACGAAAAAGCACGTCGTAGCACGGGGGTGAGCGCCATAGGTGAGAGCCTGATACGCGCGCGAGACCTGTCTGGTCTCGAGTGCAGCGGGCTCGGTGCCAGAGCAACCACGTGCTCCCTCGCAGACACATCGTCGAGGTCAGAGACCTGTTTCCAGATCACCTCCCGGGCCGCCCCAAACGGTCGGGTTGGAAGACGCTGCCGCGGCCCGCAAGGAACCCGGTCCGGGTCGGAACGAGCCGCCACGGGCGCAGTCGTGACCTGACAGCGACGCTCGGGGAAAGAGCCATCGACCGGCAGATTCGCCGGATCGAGGCGGACGGCTTGGACGACGTCTGAAGTCCAGGACGCGAGGCAAAAAGGCACCAAGGCCAACAGGAAACAACCAGCAGCAAAGAAGCGCTCAGCGAGCGCTCCCAGCACGCGGACGCCGGCGGTCAACAGGCGGGAATGGGAGCCAAGCAGTGCGAGGATCGCCGACGCCAGCAGACAAGGAACTGGAGTTCCGCAAACACTACCTGGTCACGGGCAACGTGGCCGCTTCAGCGAAGGCAGTCGGGTTGCCAGCAACGACCGGGTACGACCTGGCGAAGCGGGCGAATGATGACCCGGAATTCGTGGACGCTCGGGCGCGGATCCACGCGCAGGCGATGCAGGACGCGGAGGTCATGGTCCTCGCCGGCTTGCAAATCGGGCTGGAGCGGCTGAACAAGGAACCGCCGGATCTCGAGCGGCTCTCGAGCCTCGGGGCGGCGAAGGTGTCGTTCCAGGATCCTGGCCCGAACTACCTGCGCGGCCTCGTCGCTGGCTACGAGGCGATCACGAGGAACCGGCGTCTTGCCGCGGAGCTCAAGGGGGACATCAAGCCCGAAGGCGGCGTGACGATCACGGTCCGGCCAACGGCAAACGCCGAAGCGCGGATCGCGTCGGATCCCGAGCCCTCGGTGGACCCCGATGGCGAGACGCCTCGAGGTTGACCTCGGCTTCAACTACCCGCAGTGGCGAGCGTACCAAGCGCTGTTCGACGAGCGCGGGCAGCCGCGCCGTGGTCGCACGGTGTTCCTCGGCTGGGGACGCGGCGTAGGCAAGTCGTGGTTCCGTCGTCAGGTCTGGTGGTTGCTCGTTGCGCTACTCGATGGCGAGCTCCGCACGGAGGCGCTCGAGCCGTTCCGCGGCGTGCGGATCACGAGTCTCGCGCCGACGCTGAAGCAGTGGAAAGACATCCACTGGGGCGGCATCACCGAAGAGCTCACCGGCAGTGGCAAGTGGGCGTTTCTCAGGGCCAAGCTCGACCATCAGAGCGGGCAGATTCGATTCCCGGGCGGCTCGGTAGTCCGCCCGTTTCCGGCGACCGCGTACAACGCTCGGACGGCACGCGGCATGCGGACTGATGTTCTCGATGCCGACGAGGTCGATGACATCGACGCGGCCGTGTACGACGGCATCGCGGTGCCGTGGCTCAGTGAGCCATGGTCGCTTCAGATAGAGCTTCCAGGCGGCACGCCAACGCGAGGCCGGCATGGTCTCTGGTGGAGAATCCTGTCTGCGGGACGCATCGGTGAGAAGCTCCGCAAGGGAGCGGCGCTCGAAGACGTGCTCTCGTCGGAGCAGATCGAGACGTACCGCTCGATACTCGGCGACGACAGTGATGAGGCCGGGTCCGACGAGATCGCCGATGCGCTGAGGAGCATCTACGCGTTCCACGCGACCTACGAGGACGCACCGGAGACCGTTGGGCGAAAGGCGGTAGCGCGCGCCGCGGCGACCACGCCGACGGCCGTGTTCAATCGCGAGTGGAAGGCCGACCCCGACGCGGGAGAAGGTCTCATCTACCCGTTCAACGAGGACTTCCACGTCATTGGCGGAAAGGATTGTCCGTATCAGGAGGTCCCGCGCCTCGAGTCATTCCGCGAGTTCCACGTCGGCGTGGACCACGGCTGGGTGAATCCAGGCGTGCTCTTGCTCGCCGGCATCCAGGGCCACGGCGACGACGCCACGGTGTTCCTTCTCGACGAGTGGTACGAGAGCGAGGTCCCGAACCACGTTTGGGATGAGCGCGCGAAGCAGTGGAGCTTCGGCAAGTTCTGGCCCGACCCGTCGCGCCCCGATCGTATTCACGACCTGCGATGCGCGGGACTGAACGTCGGCGAGACCGACAATCAGATCCTTGGCGGCATCGCACGCGTCGCTGATCTGCTCTTCATCCGCACCGCGGAACATCGCGGCAACGTCACACGCTGGGCGCGGCTCTACGTCTCGCCGAAGTGCAGGAACGCGATTCGCGAGTTCGGTCTGTACCGAAGGAAGAAGCACAGCGATGGGTCGTTCGGCGAAGAGCCAGAGGACGCGAACGACCATTTGATGGACGCACTCCGTTACCTGTGCGTCGGGCGATTCGGAGCGCTGGAGAACCGTCGGACAGTCGTCAGCGGCAGGTAATTGCTCATGGTCCAGGGTGGCGGACAGTTTGTTTTAGTCGGCCACGAAGAGGCCCAGCGCGCGTTCCTGGCGAACGTCTCGCCGCGCTATCTCAAGCTCGAGGGCTTCGAGAAGTGGCTCGAGAAACGCCAGTACGAGGGACTGCCGAATTTCTGGGATGACTCGGTGCCGCTCTGGGAGCGTGCCCCTGTCATCGTGCGCCCGACGGTGGGAAACGCCGCCGCGAGCTACGTGGACTTGGTTCTCGGCGAGGGCCGCTTCCCGACCTTCACGACCAAGCCCGCTGAGGGATCGGATCCGGAGGACGGCGACATCTCGCCGGAGGAAGCCGACGTCCTCGACGACTTCATTCGCGAGTACCACCGCAGGTGCCGCTTTCGCGCGGCGGCTCGGTCGGTGCTCTACGACGCGCAGGGTTGCGGCACGTCGGTCGTCATCCACGGCGTGCGCAACGGTCGCCCCACGGCGGACGTCGTGCCGGCGAAGTGGTGCGAGCCGAAGCTCGGGCAGGACGCAGAGGTTCTCGAGCTCGAGATCAGGTACCCGTACTTCGAGCAGTATCGCCAGCCGGACGGCAAGTGGGCGGTGCGCGCGAAGATCTATCGGCGCGTGATCGACGCGACGAGCGACACCGAGTTTCACCCCGCCGACGCGCGCGAGGATGGCGCACAGCCGAGCTGGCGCAAGAACCCGGAGCGCTCGGTCGAGCACAACCTCGGGTTCTGCCCCGTGGTCTGGTACCCGTTCATGCGCGGGTGCCAGCCGGTGAACGTCATCGACGGCGAGCCCATCCACAAGGGGATCACGGACGAGCTCAGGCAGTACGACATCGCGCGCAGCCAATGGCACCGCGGCGCGCTGCTGAGCGAACCGCAGATCGTCGAGATCGGTGTTTCGCCAGGGTTCTCGCCGACAGAAGTGGGCAACGCACCGATCGTTGTCAGCACGGAGCACGGCGGCGACCCGAGCCCGGCCAACAAGGTGACGGGCGGCTACGTGGCTGGTCCCGCGCGCAAAACAGCGCGGAAGAAGGGACCGGGCTACCCGTGGCAGTATCCGTCGCCAGAGACGAAGGTCAACCAGCTCACCTATCCGGGTGATGCGCTGAAGGCCCAGCAGGACAACTGCAAGGACCTCTTGCTCATCATCCAAGAGGCGCTGGCGATCATCTTCCTCGACCCCGAGAACATCAAGTTCGCGGCGACGACCAGCGGCAAGGCACTCGAGGCCATCAAGGAGCGACAGCTCGATCGCTGCGATCAGATCCGGGACGACATCGCGGATCACTTCCTGGAGCCATCGATCTCGATTCAGCTCCGCATTGCCGAGCGCGTGCTGAGTCGCGGGCAAGCGCTGCGGGTTCGTGGCGCGCGCAAGGTGTTGCCGATCCTCAAGCGACTGGCGGGCACCGAGGGCACGGCCGAGGCGCAAGCCACCAACTGGCGCACGCCGGCTCTCCACGTCGAGTGGGGCCGGTACTTCAAGCCAGACCCCGAGGAGGAGCGGAAGATCGTCACGCTCGTTCTCGACGCGTTCAGCACGGATACGCCGCTCATCACGCTGAAGCTCGCGCTGCAAAAGATTGCACCGGTGTTCGGCATCGAGAACGTCTCGGCGCTCGAAGCGGAGTTGGAGCAGCAGGCGCAGAAGCGAGCTGAGCGTGCACGAGCGGGCCGCGTTGCAGAGCAGCAGGAACTTCACGAGCTCGCTCGGAGCCTGACCGATGCCGGCACAGACCGAGGAAGAGCTCGAGCGCGAGGCCGAGGAGAATCGGCGCAAGCTGCTGGCGGCAGAAGTGGCGGTGTTGCTGCTGCTGTTCCGCCGTCGGAATGAGGCGGTCCAACAGGGCGTCCGAAATCGCTACTCGCTCGGCCGCATCGCCGACAGCGTGCAAGCGTCAGTCGAGAGGAGCGTCATCGACGCAAGGGCGCTCTCTCGAGCAACGGGCATATCGCGTCTCGAACAGGAGATCGGCGCGTCGGTCCCGATCCCCCGCCTCGAGACCCTCAGGGATGTAGAGCGCGCCAAGCGGCTTGGGCGTAGCTACGCCGATCGGTGGCTCCGCAAGGCGGACGGCGAAACCGTCCAGAAGGCGGCGCGCGTCGCCAATGCCGAGACCGAGGGAAGTCTCCGGCGCATCGGAGTCACCGAGAGCTCCGAAGCGTTCAGCACGGGTCGCACCGCGGCAGCGAGGCGCATCGAAGCAGACTCTGCGCTCCTGCGCGTCTGGGATGCGGTGCTCGATAAGGCCACGTGCCCGGTGTGCTCGCGGGCTGACGGCACGATCGTTGGCCTGAAGGAGCCGTTCCCCTACGGCGAGCCCGGCACCGTGCACGCTTTCTGCCGGTGCTCATGGACGTTGCTCCAGGCGCGTGGCGACAAGCGAACGCTGTTCATCGAGCCGGCGGGTGACGACAGGGAGCCCATCTCTGGGGTCCACCCGCTAGCTCGCGTCGTCGTTCCGCCGCCGCTGCCTCGGGCAGCCACAACGCCAACGCGACCGCTTCGGAAGGCCACGAGTACGCCGGCAGCGCCCGCGCCCGGCTACCTCAAGGAGTACCCCGACCCGGCGAGGGCGCGCGCCTACGAGCGCATGCTCGAGAGCCGCGTGGTGCCAGAGGTCCTGCGCAAGCGGCACATGGCCCTGGGCCTCAAGCAGCTTCAGGCCGGCGTCGCTGAGTCCGAGCTCGTGTTCGCGCGCGCCGGCTACCGCGCACCCATCAAGCCGTACGAGGGCGTGGTCGACCAGGCAGAGATCGACGCGATCGCGACCGGTCGCGCGCTCCCACCTGGGTCGCGCAACCCGCTGCCGCCGATTCGTATCGGGATCGAGCCTGGGCAGTTCACGCTCATCGACGGTCGCCACCGCCTCGAGGCCGCGCAGCTCGCCGGGGCGCGCCGCATTCGGGCAGAGATCATTCAGTACGACGCCGAGGCCAACATCGTGTGGCGCGGCAAGCGGAACATCCCAGTTCCGAAGGTGGATCCGCTGAATCCACACGAGCGCGACTTGTGAGTTCTGTCCGATCCACAACCCCGGCGGAGCAGACCGCGTCCTTGAAGCAGGCGCAGGGAGAAGCGACGGACGAGCTCGGCTGACCCGGGGGCGCGCGAACGCGCGCTCCGCGACATGCTGAACCGCTACGCGCGCGTCGCCATTGGCGGTGGCCCGCGCGTCGGCAAGACGACGCTCGCGGCGCTCGCCACCGATCGACCGGTGGTTCACACGGACGACTGGCGCGGCCTGCCCTGGTCCGACCAGCCCTACGCCATCATCGAGGCGTGCTCGACACACGAGCGCTTTGATCCGGGACAGATCAATCTCATCGACGGTCGGCACCGTCTCGAGGCTGCACAAGCCACCGGTGCGCGTCGCATTCGAGCGGACATCCTCCCCGTTACGCGACCTGACGCGACCAACCCGCATCTGCGCGACTGAGTCCACATGGGCTACACCGAGACATTCACCATCACCGACTCGACGCCGGCTGAGGCGGGGACTGCCATCGGCAGTGTGGTCCATGGTCTCGCGCGCTTTCACAGCATCACCATCTACGCGGACCTCGAGGGCGCGACGGACGGGACGCTCGACGTGTACCTCCAGAACGAGATCGCGCCTGGCGTCTGGCGCGACTGGGTGCACTTCGATCAGATCGCCGCCGATGCGCAAGCCGTCTCGGTAGTTGCCAGCGCTGGCTTCCCTCTCGAGGGCGGCATCCCGACGTCGATGTCCGAGGTCGGCACCGGTGACGCGGGTTCGGCAAACCCAGCCCTCGCCGCGGAGAGCATTGTGGGAGGGCACCCCGGCAACAGCGTCCGCGCGGTCTACGTCGCGGGCGAAGGCACGACCGCGGGCGCTGACGTCACGATTCGCTTCCTCTGCTGGGCACGGACGGTCTGATGGGCGCCGGCTTCCAGTTCACGCCGTTCGGCATGCTGCCGCTCGATCAGGCGGTCCCGACGAGTACGACGGAGCATCCCGGTGCGGTGCTCGAGGTTCACCGCGATGCGCCCACTGCCGAGGGCGACAGCCATCCGGTGAAGCAAGCGGAGCCGGTGAAACGCGCCGAGAAGCGCGCCCCAGCTATCGCATCTGCCCCGCTCACGCCCGGCGCTCTGGTGAAACAGGCACGGGCTCGCGTGCGGGAGATCAAGGCGGAGCTCAGGCGCATGCGCGCGCTCGAGAAGGAGCTCGCGGAGCTCGAACGACTCATCCGGGCTGCGAAACAGCGGCCCCAATCAAACGTCCGCGCGCTCCGTAGCGCCGGCTGACCGCAGTTCAGGAGAGCAGTTCAATGGCGACGATCAGCGGATCGATCGATGGGATTTCCCTTCTTCAGAGCAACGTGAGCGGCCTTGCCAACGGCAAGGCGTATCTGCTGTCGGTGAGCTTCCCTGCGTACACCGGCTCGACCGACGACATGAAGATCGCCGGCGTCGGGGCGGCCATCGCGGCACACACGAAGAGCGGCGTGACCCCGACTCTCGTCGGCGGCATCTGCCTCAACCCCGGCATCGACACCAACGGTCAGAAAGTCTGGGCGGGGGCACTCACGGTGTCGACCGATGACCTCACTGGCAACCTGGTCACCTCGGACCGGAACACCGAGATCACGACCTCGACTGCGTGCTCCGGGGTCCAGGTCGTCGTCGTCGTGGATGAATGATGTCGTTCACTGTTCCTCCACAGGGCCGCGCATTCAACGCCGTAGAACTCTCTGAGTTCGAGGCGGAGCGCACGCGACGAAAGCTCGCCGAGGAGTTCCCGGAGCTCAAGGAGCGTGCGCTCGAAGCGTTGCTCGCCAGCAAGCGCGCCGAGCGTGAGCTGGACGCGGCAAAGGTCGAGCTGCGCCGTCACCTGGGGCCGGACACCGCAAAGCAGGCGCTGGACGGGCTCAGCGTGGAAGCCGAAAACCGGCTGAAGCTCGAGTCCGCCGTGGCGCGCGCACAGGTCAAGGCAACGGCCGCACAAGCACCGCAGCAGTCTATTCAGCTCGAGGCGCCGCAACCTGCCCCATCTCCCGGCAGACGGCGCAACTGAATCATGGCACTCGAGATCAAGCCCGTCGAAGGCAAGGTAGCGCTCAAGATCCTCGACGAGGATGACGAGGACAACAAGCGTCAATCGATGGGGCAGAACGACGATGACTGGAACAAGACGGTTCTGGCCATGGTCGTCGGCGCGGGGAAAGGCGTTCCCGCGAAGAAGGGCGACACGGTGCTCGTGCGCGGCTACGTCAAGAACGAGCCGAAGCTCGACGATGACACCGTGATCTCCGACGCGTACGCGATTCTGGCCGTCGTCACGGCCTGATTCCGAACATCGAAAAAAACCTGGGGCTCATCCCACTACGCACACGGCCGCGGTCAAGAGCCGGAAAGGGAAGAGGCAATGTCTGACACGAATCAGGCGCCCGGCACCGGTGCGCCTTCCACCCCGAACACGCCCGTTGCAGCGCCGCAGGCTGCACCGCCGGCGCCCGCGGCGACCACCTCGCCGAATCAGCAGCCCCCGGCTGCTCCCCCTGCCCCCGCACCTGCGCCGGGCACTCCGCCCGCGGCGCCCGCCCCGACGGGCGACCAGGGCACGGCAGCTTCGCCGCCGCCGTCTCTCGACCCGAAGTGGTTCACCGAGCGGCTCGAGCGCGCGAAGCAGACCGGCGCGCAGTCGCTTCTGAAGGAGCTCGGCGCCCAGAGCCTCGACGAGCTCAAGTCGGCGATTGCCGCGGCTCGTGAGGCTGCGGAGAAGAACAAGACCGCGGAGCAGCGCGCCGCGGAGGCCGCCGCCCGCGCCCGCGAGCTCGAGCAGCAAGCGGAGCGCCAGCGCACGCTCCTCAAAGAGCAGGCCGGGCGCATGCTGATGGTGCTCACCGCCGAGCAGCAGCAAGCGATCCTCGACGCCGCGGGAGACAATCCCGAAGAGCAGCTCCGCCTGATTCAGGCGTTCGGCAAGACGTGGGCCGAGCAGGCGAAAGCTGCCGCGGTCACGCCCCCTGCCGCGCCTCCCGCGCCCGGAGCTCCGCAGCAGCAACAGCAGCCCGCCGCGCCCCCCGCGCAAACCGCGCCGCCGCCGAACGCGCCGCCGGGAAGTGGCGTGTCGTCGCCCCCGGATCACCGCGCGGTCTACCAGGCCGTGCGCGAGCGAAACCCATTCGCCGCAGCCGCTTACGGGCTTGCGAACCCGCAAGCGTACGAATCGAAGTCTTGAGTCAAAACTCCGCTCTTCGGTGAGTCGGAGGACAGCAACGAAGGGAAGAACACATGGCGTCGTTCAACCGGGCGAGCATGCCCGAGAACTTCTACGACATCACCTCCGACATGCTGCTGGTTCAGCCCGAACCGCAGTACCTCTACGCGCAGATGTTCCTCGGGGCGCTCTCGCTGAGCCTCGAAGTTCCGTCTGAGCTCGGCCTGCCCGGTCGCACCGTTGGCGGAGCTGGCGCGCAGTACAGCCCGGAAGACCGTGATCGGCTGATGCTGGCCAATCCGATGTTCCGCGACGTGATCGCTGCGAACGTCAACTTCAACGCGCTACCGGGACAGACGGTCCGCATCAACCGTCCGGTGTACGAGAACACTACGTACACCGAGGCGAGTCGCCGGATCCCGTCTGGCACGACGATCACGACCACGCCCGTGACGGTCGGCTCCCAGCAGACCAACCTCACGCTGTTCCGCTACGGCGGCCCCTACGACAACGTGAATAGCCGCCCGGCGCCGTATGCAATCGAGGCGTTCGACGCCAACATGGGCGTCCACAAGGCATCGAGCATCCACGGCACGCACCTCAAGCGGGACTTCCACAAGTTCATCGAGGCCGTGCAGGTTTCTCTGCTCGATCTCGCCGCGACCGCCGTCTACCCCGAGGGGATGAGCGGCGTGAACGACGCCACTCACGTCGGAGCGTTCCCGCTCACCTACCGGCAGATCGTCGACGTCGAGTCGCAGATGGACACGGCGAACCTGCCGACCTTCAGCGACGGATTCCGCGCGCTCGTGCTCACGCCGGTCCAGGTCTCGCAGCTCCGCAAGGACCCCGAGTACCAGCGCAGCGCGAAGGAGTTCCCGCAGTTCAACATCCTGTTCCCCGGCTACGTCGGGAGCGTCAACAAGTTCCACATCTTCCGCTCGACGACCCTCACCGTCTCGAACAACTCGAGCACGGTGCCGATTCACTACGGCCACGCCATCGCTCCGGGCTCGCTGCTTGCCGGTATGGGCCGTCGTCCTCGTGTCGCGCCGAACACGAACGACAACTACGGCGAGACCGTGCTCGTCATGTGGCTCGCGGATCTGGCGTTCGGACTGGCGAACAACGCGCTCGTCTACTCCGTGCGGAGCTCCGCGTAACCCGGGCGCTCGCCCCCTCACCACAGGGAGAAACCAGCAATGGCGAAGCGCTACAACGTTTCCGTGACGAGCGGGAACATCGACAGCATAACGGCCGGCTCGGCTGTCGCGGGCGCGTCGGTGTTCATCGGCGGCGAGGTCCAGCGGGTCAATTACCTGTCGGCCATCGTCGAGGTCGATGCCGAGACGGAAGACATCACCATGGCCGTCAAGTGGCAGGTCTCCAACGACAATTCGACGTGGCTCGATGTCGCAAACGCGCCCGCTAACACCGCGGCAACCGTGCTCGCGACCGGCACGTCCGGCACCGACGCAGCGGTCAAGAAGGTGATCCCCGCACCGGACACCGTCTACGGCTACCGGTATGCGCGTGCCGCGATCGTGGTGGGAGCCAAGACCGGCACGACGAACGACACCTACTCGATCGGCTACAGCTACCTGCAGCTCTCACCTGGCGAATGTTGCTAGCCATGAGGAGCGTTAGATGGCGCTCCTCCAGTCGGAGCTTGTTCGCCTTCGAGTCGAGCTAGGGTTTCACGCGCTGACCGTCGATGCGGAGCCGTACATCTCGTACGTGTCTCTGTTCGACGAGATCATCGCGCCTTACCTGCAGTCGGGCGCGAGCACCACGAGCTCGACGGTCGTCTCGGCGTCGTCGAGTCCCGAGCAGGTCACGCTGACCCTCGTAGACGGCACGGGCTTCCACACCGGAGACCGTGTCGTCATCGACGTGGATAGCCGGCAGGAGTCCGTGACCGCCCAGAACGTGAGCGGGAACAGCCTTGTGGTGCTTCTGTCGAAGGCGCACACGGGCACCTATCCGGTCACGGTCGAAGGCGGCGAGACGCTGATCCGGGAGAAGCTCGGCGAGATCCGAACGGCGAAACAGAAGCTCGTGCAGTCGTTCGGCTACGGGGCACTCAAGTCGGTCGATGACATTTCGTGGTACCCCGCCGGCACGAGCTCGCAGTTCGACCTGATCGCCAGCAACATCGCCTACCTCCGCGATGAGCTCGCGGCCCTCGTTGGCATCGAGAGCATGTGGCAGCGGCGACGGGCGGCCGGGCAACGCCTCGCGGTGTACTGATGACTCTACGCGACGACATCCTCCCGATCGCGTACGAGGCGCGGGCCATCGCGGGCGAGCTCGGTTTCAGGCCGCACAGCGTCTGGCTCGTGACCAAGGCGTACTCGGGCGGGCATGTCGGCGACGGCCTCGAGGAAGCGACGGAAACGCCGCTCACCGAGGCCAACGGGCAACCGCCGAAGGTCCGGTGGCTCACCGACGAAGAGCGCGCCATCGGGCAGATTCCGGACGGCGCCGTCGAGATCGGTCCGATCACCCCGTCGTTCCCCGGCGGCGGGACGGACATCGCAGCGCTCAACGGGTCGGGACTCGCGAACGGTGACGTTCGCCTGATCAAGCTGGTTGGCCCGAAAGCGCCGAACGGCGCCTACTACCGCATCGCCGGTATCCAGGCGCACAAGGCTCTCAGGTACGTGGTTCGGGCGGTTCCGGTGGGCGCGGGCGAAGAATGACCGAGCACATCTACGGCCGCATCGGCGACCTCACCTTGCCGATCCCGGTCGGCACAGTCACGGGCTCGCTCACCGCGCTCGACCCGGTTCGTTCACGGCTGCTGGCGCTGTTCAAGGCCGCGATCAGCGCCGAGCTAGGCCCAGCCTGGAACGCAGCGGCAGTCACGACTCCGCTCGCCACTCGTCAGGTCGTCCAGAGCACGCTCGAGTTCGAGCCGACCGCGGCCATCCTCCAGCAGTCGAAGCACGAGCTTCCGATTCTCGCGTTGCACCGCTTCGGCGATGCGACCTACGAGAACGAGACGCTGGAGATCGACCGCGTCACGCAGAACTGGCTGCTGCATTACATCCTCGGGCCTCTCGAGGTCGGCCACGCCCGGCTCCTGGCGGACATCTTGACGGCCGTGCCGCGGGTAATCGTGCCTGTGGTGCGGCACCGGGCACACCCGGCGTTCGAGGGCGGCAAGCTCCAGTTCTTCCCGGACCAAGGCGGGCTGGCGTCGCTTCGAGTCGTGTCGAGCCAGGCTGGGCAAGCCACGTACGCGGAGCGTAGCGAGACGCTCTATTACGCCGCGGTCGTCCAACTGCAAAGCACGGAGCGCTTCATCGACGTCCCGGACGCTTTCGGTCCGTTCGATGCCGTCTCCTATGATTTCACGATCGGCGGCGGTGAGGGACTGATCCCTGGTCTGCTCTACGCTGACACCGACCCGCCCTATCAGGACCCGTGATCGTCAACCTCGACAGTCTGCGCACGCATCATCGGCGCTGGATCGACCAGCACCACACGATGGTGGACGACGCGACCGAAGAGGCCCGCCAGTACGCCAGGCACTACGTCGATACCAAGCCGACGTTCACGCCGCGGACCGGAAATCTGCAGCGGTCGGTGAACACGAGGTTCGTCCGCACACAGCGCGGGAACATCGTGCGTGTGTCGAGCGACGGAAACCGCGCGAGGTACAACCTGGCGATCGAACGCGGTGCGCGGCCACACGTCATCCGCGCGCGCCGAAAGAGAGCGCTGCGCTTCGTGTGGCACGGCCAATTGGTGTTCTTCCGGAAGGTGAACCACCCCGGAAACCGCCCCTACTTCTTCCTCCGCGAAGCGACCTACGCCGCGGGTCACCTGTTCGAGCAGCGCATGACGACCGGCATGCAGACGCTCGCGAAGCGCTTCTAACCACGGCGCTCGACTGAGCGCCTCGACAACCAGTCACCGCGCCGAGCTCACCTGCCGGCGCCGAGGGAAATCGCATGAAACTCCGCTTTCATCCGCGCGACGACCTGCTCGTCCGCGTTCCCGGCTTCGTGCCTCGAGTCGGACAACCCGATCAGTACGTCGGGCGCCGCTTCGACGCAGAGAAGCACGGGCATCCGGCGTCGCCCACCGCGTACGAGGTCGATGCCGACAGCGATGCTGGCCGACGCCTCGCGAAGCTCTGCCGGCGAGACAACGCGCTCTGGCCCGCGGACAAGGCGACCGCCGACTTCTGCGGCGTGACGTTCGTCCCGGTCGAGCTCCAGGATGGCGTGTTCGTCCCGAAGTCCGCCGGAGCACAGGCGCACTCGAAGGTCGAGCCGATCAAGCGCGCACTGACGGAGGAAAGCTGAGATGGCGCTTCAGATCCCGATTACGGGCATCCCGTCGAACTTTCGGACCCCGGGCGCCTACGCCGAGATCCTGTTCGCTCAGGGACCGGCAAGCGCCGCGGCTGGCGTTCGCGATGTCGTGATCGTCATGCCGAAGACATCGGCCGGCACGGGCACGGTGAACACGCTCTATCCCTGCCCGAATGCGCTCACCGCGGAGCAACTCGCAGGTCCCGGTTCTCCAGCGCATCGTGCAGCGCGGCGGTTCCTCTCGATCAACAAGGACGCCAAGCTCTTCCTGCTCCTCTACAGCGAGACCAGCGGCGGTTCCCCGGCGGCGGCCACTGCCGAGCTGACCCTCACCACGACCTCGACTGGTACCGGCACCCTGAGCGTTTGGGTCGCGGGCGAGCTCTGCGAGTACACGTTCCCCTCTGGCACTTCGGTCAGTGACATCGGCGACGGCATCACGGCCGTCATCAACTCGAAGACGTGGCTCCCCTGCACCGCTTCGAACAACGCCGGCGTCGTCACGCTCACGGCGAAGATCGTCGGGGCCTCGCAGGGGACCGCCACGCTCGGTGTGATCCGCGTCCGAGCCGAGATCACCAGCGGCGTCGGCACTACGGCGGCGTTCGGTGGCGCCTGGCTCGGGACCGACCAGGCGGGAGCCGAAGGGTCAACGACCGAGGCCGCAAACCTCGCGACGGCGCTTCAGGTTCTCGACTCCACCCGCAAATATTACATCGCCGTCTCCGAGCACTCCGCTACGGGACTCGGCAACCTCAAGGCCCATATCGTCACGAAGAGCGAGCCGAAGCGCGGCCTTCGCTCGGTGGGCATCGCCGGATACACGGGGGCGTTCTCCGGGGCGGCAACGCTCGCGAATGGGCTGAACTACGAGCGCATCCAGATCGCATGCCAGCCGAACAGCGAGCACGACGTCGCGGAGATCGTCGGTGAGATCGCCGCGGTGCGCCAGAAGGAAGAAGGCGTGGACACCGCCTTCAACTTCGACGGCTACCGCCTCACGCTGCAGCCGGCCTACTCGGCCGCAGACCGCCCCGACGCGGACGACATCTCCGATGCTCTCAACGACGGCGTGACACCGATCGCGTCGAACGAGTCCGGCTCGTACATCGCGATGAGCGTCAACACACGCTCGAAGAACTCGGCGGGCACGGTGGACGACTTCCGCGCTGCCGAGACGCACCGAATCAGCGTGTGCGACGAGTTCACCGATGAGGAGCTCCAGGAGTTCGCGCTCAACTTCTCGTCGAAGAAGCTCGCGGATGACGAACTGCTCGCGGACGGGCGGTTCAACCCGAACCAGACGCAGATCGCCAAGGTCGTGCGCCCGAGCTCGTTCCGGCAGCACATCCTGCAGCGGCTCGACAACTTCGAGGTCGCCGGGAAGCTGCAATCCGTCGCGGCGTCGAAGGAGTCGCTGCGAGTCGTGAAGACGGGATCGCGTCTCGAGGTCGGCCTCGACCTGCACGTGATCGATCACTTGCACCAGGCGACCTACAGGCTCGCCGAGGTTTCGTCGGGCTGACGGGAGGAAGCTGAACGATGGCGCTTCAAGACCACGCAACGGTCAAAGTGTTCGTGAACAACGAACCGATGACGACCCTCACGTCGGCGTCGAAGAAGACGAACAGTGGCCAGCAGCCGGTGAACATCCTCGAGGCGGGACTTGCTGGCTTCAGCCCCGGCTCGGGCTCGGTCGAGATCGTGCTCAACTACACGATTCCGATCGGTGGCCCCGAGTTCGACTTCGACAGCATGGCCGCCCGCGGCGAGTACGTGGACATCCAATTCTGGCAAGGTCGCAAGTCGTACGCCGGCCGCGGGAAGATCATCGATTCCAATGCCGAGCAGAGCGTGAACAACCCCTACGGGGGGACCGTCAACTGGCTCGGTGAGCTCAAGCCGAACGACGGCTGATGAACGAGTAGCCGCGCCGAAAGCCACCCCATGACCGGCATCGCAGGGCGAGCAAGCGATGCGCGGACATCCCGTAACAGGCCACGAGAGCCGCTCTTGTGGGTCGCTCCCTCGCCCGGGGTGATCCGCGGGAGCGGCTCTTGTCTTTTCGAGGAAGCACACGCGTGAAACCACCCGAGGACATGCAACAGGGAGAACTCTGGGCGAAGCTCTCCGAGCCGAAGCCGAGCCAGCTCATCGACTTCCCGCGCAAGGGGCCAGACGGCAAACCGATCGGCAAGATCCGAATCCAGGTGCTGTCGTCGGCGCAGCACGACATGGCGAAGGTCGCGGCGCACGACAAACTGAAGCGCCTCGCCGAACGCATGGGCGTCAAGGACATCGCGGGTCCCGATCTGCAAAGCCCGCTCTTGCAGGACACGCTCGGTGATCTCGTAGCACGCGAGCTACTCTGCATGGCATGCCTGAGCGATAAGCCGGGCGCCGGCAGTGAGGGCGATGACGATCGACCGTTCTATCCGCGCGTGTTTCGCGATCCGGAGCACCTCGCCGACTCGCTGAGCGGAGACGAGCTCGCCGTGCTGTTCGCGGCGTACCTGCAGATCCAGAACCGCTTCGGGCCGTTCGAGCGGACGATTGCCACCAAGGAGGACGAGGACGCATGGATCATGCGTCTTGCGGCGGACATCGACCCTTTAGCCATCGCGTCGATGCCCTTGCCTCGATTGGGGGAGGTCACTTCGTCATTGGGGCAAAGGCTCTATTCTATCTCCCGACTCCTGAGATCCCAGTGGCAGAGCTTGCCGCCTACTTTGGCGTCCGACCTCGAGAGCTTCTGTTTGGACACATCCTTCTTTGGCGGACAGCTCGACGACTCCGGGGAGACCCAGGCCCACGAAGTCCAGTCTGGTTCGGAAAGGTCCAGTGAGTCGGTGGGCGTTCCCGCGGATCGACCGATAACGACCGAAGAGGCAGCGCGATTCGCGGAGCGCTTGAAGCCGAGGGGATGAAACGCAGTCGTCGCAACGACGTCCACGTTGTGCCAGTCGAGCGCGTCGAGGACATCGAGCACGATCCGGGGGATGGCCCATTCTGCACCGGCTACTTCGATGATGAATGCTGGGCCTGTCGCGAAGGCATGTGCACGCAACGCATCGAGCACCGAGACCCGCTGACCGGGTCACGCGTGATCGTTCACGGGCTTTTGAGGCACTGATCAGTGGCGCTCCTCGAGTACGAATTCCGCGTTCTGGGCAAGAACGTCGTCGATCAGGCCCTGGCCTCGATCGAGCGGCGGATCGCTCAACACAACGCGTTTGTTCGTCGGCAGCTTGGCGGGCAACAGGCTGCGGCCCGAACGGCAACGAGTGTGTCGCCCGCTGCGGCGATGCGCGCGATGCAGTCCGAGGAGCGTCGTGCCGCTCAGCAGCAACAGCGCGAGGCCGCCCGGCAACACCGGGAGCGCATGCGCCAGGCGCGAGCCGAGGCTCGCGAGAAGGAGCGCGCAGAAAAGGCGGCGGCGCGCGCAGCCGCCAAAGAGGAAGAGCGGCTTGCTCGGGAGCTAGCACGACAACGCGAGTATTGGGCAAAGGCGCGCCACGCCTCGAATCTTCAGCGCATCAAGGCCGAGGAGCGGGCACAGCAGAGGGTGCAGCGCGATCAGCTACGGGCGCTGCGCGAGCGCGAGACGTTCGCGCGATCGGTTCTCGGCGGAGCTGGGCGGAGAGTGCTCGGCACGGCCGCATCGGTTGGACGCGCCGGTGCCGCGATGGTCGGCATCGGTGGGTCGGTTCTCGCTGCCGGCGCCGTCTCCCAGGCGGTCGAGCTCGACGAGCGCGCTCGTCGTCTCGCAATCCTCGGCCGAGACGCCGGTGAGCGAGGTCGAGACCCTGATGAGCTCCGACGACGGATTACGCAGGTCGCAATTGCGAGCGGCCTGGCACCGGAATCGGTCGCTCGCGGCGTGGAGGAGTTCACTGCCGAGACCGGCAACCTCGAGAGCGCGCTCGGGAACCTGCAGACGTTCGCGACGGTCGCTCAAGCGTCCGGGGCGAGCATTGAGGAGATCGCGCGGGCGGCTGCGCACCTGCGCAAGCTCGGCATCGAGAGCATCGACGACATGCGCCAGTCGCTCGCGAGCCTCACGATGCAGGGTAAGAAGGGCTCGTTCGAGATCCGCAACATGGCGGCGGAGTTCCCCGAGGTGACGGCCCAGGCCGCCAACTTCGGCCTCCGTGGCGTACAGTCACTGCGACAGCTTGGCGGGCTGATGCAGGTCGCCAAGACTGCAAGCGGCACTGGCGCGGAAGCGTCAACTGCCGTGCAGGCAATGTTCCGCCAGCTCGCCGCGAAGTCGCCCCAGCTCCAGAGTGGCGAAGCGTTCGAGGGACGAACTGTCGAGGTGTTCGTCGGGGGCGACACGAAAGGTGAGCTTCGCGACTTTCGTGACATCCTGGGCGACATCCTCGTCCAGTCCCGCGGCGACCTTCCTCAGCTCCAGGAGGTATTCGATATCCGCGGTATCAAGGCCGTAAACCCTCTGATCTCCAAGTTCAGGGAGGTGCGCACCGCCGAGCTTGCCGCGGGTCGATCCGAGAAGGAAGCGAGCGAGGCTGCGCGCAGTGCGGCGCTCGCGGTGCTCGACCGCGCAGCGAATGCGCCCGGCGGCTGGTCAGACGTCGAGATGGATGCCCGCGACGCCATGCAGGCCACAGCGGTGCAGCTCCAGCTACTCAACACGAAGCTCAAGGACGCCATCTCGAGCGAGTTCTTCCCGGTGCTGAAGCGACTCTTGCCAGAACTAGAAAAGCTCGTTCCGGCAGCCGCGAAGCTCGCCTCAGCGCTCGTCGATCTCGGCTCATGGCTCGCGAAGAATCCGTGGTCCGGGCTCGGGGCAGCCATCGCTGCGGCGATCACCATCGAGCTCGGCAAGGGTCTGATCGCGAAGGCGGCCGCCGACGCACTGTCGAGGGTCATCCTCTCCACGATGGCGACCACGCTGCCGAAGGGCGGAGCAGCGGGCACCGGAGGGCCGATCATCGTCGGTGGGCCAGGCGGAGGTGCCGGCGCCCCAAAGCCAGGAGGTGGCCGATTCGGTCGCCTCGCGAGCGTCGGCGGCAAGCTGCTCGGGGCGGGCAGCGCGGCTCTCTTCGGTCACGGCATGGGCACTCTCGTCGGGGGCGCTGCTGCCGGCGAGCGGGGCGCGGAGATGTTCGGTCGCCTCGGGGCAGGAGCCGCCGCTGGCGGGCAACTCGCGGGTCTTCCGGGAGCGTTCCTGGGCGCTTCCGTCGGCCTGGTGTCGGACGCGTTCGACAGTCTGCTGACGCAGCTCGAGCCAATGGGCGACTTCTTCCAGGAGATGGAGCGCCTTGCTGAGCTCGGGAGGCGGGCTGACGAGCGACTGGAAGAGGCTCGGCGCAACGGTGGGCGCTTCATCGCGCCAGCCGATCAGATCCAGACCAGTATCAACCAGAGCATCGAGCCACCGAACATGTCAGTGGACCCGATGATGTCGGTGCCTGGAGTGGTGGTGCCGAAGCTCGACACGAGCAATGTTCAGACGGAGCTCGACGCATTCCGGAACGACATCATCAAGGTCCGGAGCGAACTGTCGAAGCTGCGCGTCCCTGACGCTCCGAACCGGAGCGTGGCCCCGAGTCCGATCAAGGGGTGACGGCGCTCGTCCAGCGCTTATCGGGGAGCCGCCCGAGTTTGCCCGCCGCGGGGCCGCGAAGCACCCGCACCCTGTACGATCGCGATTGCCAACGGGATCGTCCTCCAGTCGAAGCGCCAGGGCTGAACAGGGGTCATCCTCTTGGACACCGGAACACCGTCCGGTACGGGCTGCGCCGCTCCGGTTCGCGGCCATTCTCGCAGGCTGTCACCGACTCGAAAAGGCCCCGCCAGTCACGCTGGAGCCGCTGGATCTCCGGCGGATCCTCGGGGACGCGTCGCTCGGGAAGCCCCTCGGCAAAGCTCTTCAGTCCGCAGTTCGAGCCGAGTTTCTTGTCCACGCCGAGGAAGCGGTACGACCATGGGCCGCCTGCTTCCTCGCACTCACGGCGAGCAACGGTCGCTTCTGAAATCGCGCTCCGCAAATCCTCTCGCCACGTGGCCTTCCACCCGTTCCGGATGGTGAATGCAGCGGCAAGCTGCAGGGCCAACTGATAGTCAGCGAGCCACGATGCGAGCTCCTCGGAGAGCACGCTCTCAACGATCATCGTTGCTGCCTCGCGGGCATCGTCTCTCGACATCGACGGGCCTAGCATCCGGACCGCCAGGGCAACACGGGCGCGGGTAAGCGCAACCTCCTCGGCTCTGCGCTCTTCAGCCTGACGCTGTTTCTCGGCTTCTCGCTCGGCACGCTCCGCCTCTTCGAGGCGCTTCCGCTCCTCGGCGCGCCGCTGGTTCTCGATGAATTCCTGGCGCTGCTGAGCGATCACCAGCCTGCGCTCCTCGGCGCGCCTCTGCGCGTCTAGCATCGCCCGACTCGGCTCTTTTTGGGCGGATGTCTGAGTTTCGCGCGGCGCGCACGCCGCAGCGGCCAACAAGCAGAGAGTAATGCTCAGTCGCGACATAACACTTCAGCAATGCATCGCATGCCGCGACGCGCAACACTGAACGTCTGCTCCCCTTGAAAAACCCGCAGAAATGACGGACATCCTCCGCCTCCTGCCGCGCTTTCAGTGGCGCAACCAGAGCTATCCAGTCTCCGAGCGCTCGGTGACGTTCGCTCACGAGGCGGCCCCGCATCGGATCCAGTTCCGCAACGGGGAGTTCCGCGAGATGACGGGGGCTCGCGCGTTCGCGTTCAACTACCGCCTGCCGATGCGTGAGGGGATCGCGAAAGGCCCCTACGCGAACCTCTTCAATCGCGGCCTGAACGTCCTCCTGCGCGACTTCCTCGACAAGTCGCCGGGCATCCTCATCGACCCCATCTACGGCACGTTCCGGTGCGTCCCTGGCGAGTGGAACGACGATACGGACATCAACCGCCGCGACGGCACCGATATCCGGATCTCGTTTCACCATTCGCCCGAGCTCGGCGCGAAGGAACCCGAGCTCAAGGCGGAGATCATCAGCGCGCCGGGACTACTCGGTGAGGCTGGGGCGCTCGACCAGGACGTGCAGCGGGTGAACTGGCAGCAGGAGCCGTCGCCCGAACCGAACTCGGACATCTTCGGTGCGATCTCCGGGGCGGCCGGGCAGATCACCGCGCAAGCCGACCGTGTGGCGGCCGCGTTCGATGACCTGGCGTTCCGACTCGAGAAGACGGAGGCAGCGCTCGATCGTCTCGAGAACCCGCAAAACTGGCGCTTGCGTGACAGCGTACGGCGCAACAGGGAGGCGGCCGTGCGCATCAAGCGCAACTACGGCGACCCGGCCAAGAAGGTTCGCCAAGTTACGAACAACTACGCCAGGACCCTCTCGGTTATTGCGGCCGAAGCCGGCATGACCGTCCAGGAGCTACTCCGGCTAAACCCCGGACTGGCAAAGACGCCGCTCGTGCCGCCCGGCATGAAGCTCTTCCTCAATGCCTGAGCGCGACCTTCCGCTATCGGTGACTCTCGAGGCAGTCGAGGGGCATCAGGCGCGGACGACAACGGACCTTGAGCGCTGGTCCATTGACACGCAGTACCTTGTACCAACGGACGGATTCGAGCTCGAGCTCTTCGAGACCGACCAGGGCATCCCTGCTGCGCTCGACAATCGTCCCGTCACGCTCACGCTCGACGGCAAACAGCAGCTCGTGGGGCGCATCGAGATCACAGAGGTTGGCGGCAATGGTTCATCGGTCACCTGCCGAGGCCGGGACTTCATCGCTGACCTAGTGGAGTGCAACGTCGATCCGACGTTCAAGCTCCGCGACGAGATGACGATCGGCTCGATGCTGCTCGACGTCTGCGGCCCGTGCGGCATCACGACGATCATCGACGAGACAGACACGGACTTCGAGATCCGCGAGCTCCGCGCCGGGGTCAAACCGAAGCGTACGTCTCGGCGCCGCCGACGGCCGAATGGCAAAGGCAAGGCCACGGACCCGCTGAAGGAGTATCAGCCGCGGCCCGGCGAGGGCATCTACGAGTACGTCAATCGAGTGCTCGCCCGCGCGAGCCTGACGATTCAGCCCGGACCGAACCGCCAGACGCTCATCCTCACCCGGCCAGTGTACGACCAGGAGCCGCTTTACACGATCCGCAGATACCGCGACCCGACGCTCAACTCCGGTAACAACATCCAGGATGCGCGCGCGGTCCGCGACTACTCCCGGGTCCCGTCGTTCGCGCTCTTGACTGGTACCGCGGCGAAGGCCGGTAAGCAGGGGCAGCCGATCTTCCAGGAGATCGACGTCTACGCGTTCGCGGGGATCACTATCAACGGCCAGAGCGCGGGCGGAGGCTCGCAGGAGGCCCTCGAGGTCATCGGGCGCACGATGCAGAACGCTCGCATCAAGCCCGGGCCAGCGCCTGAACCAGAGGCAGGCGAGCCGACGCGCCCGCTATACCGGCTGCTCTATTTCCGCGACGACGAAGCTCGCTCGCAAGAGCAGCTCGCGTGCGCTGCGACGCGAGCGATCGCTGAAAGGCTCAAGGACACGCTCGCCTATCGCGTGACGCTCCGGGGTCACACGGATCCGGAGACAGGCGCGATCTGGACGGTGGACACAATGGTCAACGTGCAGGACGAGATCTGCGGCGTGAACGAGCCGCTTTGGATCGCAAAGCGCACGCTGTCGTTCAGCCCCGAAGAGGGCGCGACAACGCAGCTCGAATGCTGGCGCCCCGGCTCATTCCCATTCGTCGAGGACTGACATGCAGGCTGACATCGTGCTTCTCGGGGCCTCGTCGCTCGACGAAGAAACTGGCGCCGTCCGGTGGCAGGCCAACGTCCCCATCCATGACGACACCGAGGACATCGAGAACCTGGGCGAGATCGACGCTGTGCAAGCGCTCGGTGTGGCGTCGCGTCCGTACCCGAAGGATGAGGCCGGCTTTGCCGAGGGCATCCTGCTCCGTGGGTGCGGTGGGCGCTCGGCTGTGTGCGTTGCGGCGCGCGATACACGAACGGCGCGCATCGTCGGCAACCTAGAGCCAGGCGACACCGCCGTGCACTCGACGGGGCCGAATCAGGCGGCGCAATTACTGCTCAAGGAGCAGAAGAAGCAGGCAGTCCTGCTCTCGAAGGACTCGCGCGACAACGCGATGGTCCTCGTGCTCGACGGCAAGAACGACAAGGTCCAGATCGCGGCCCGGGGCGCCATCTTCGAGATCAATGCCAGCGGTGACGTCTCGATCGCATCGTCGGGTGGCGCCGCGATCCTTCTTCAAGGCCAGGACATCCACATCCTCGGCACGTTGCATCTACCGGGCATGTCGCCCGGCATGGCGCTCATGCAGGGGCCGCTCATCGGCTCACCGGGTGGAGCGGGAGCAGCTCCGATGACCGCGGTGAAGGGCGTCGGGAAGTAGATCGCCTTTGCCTTGCAAGTTCTCGCTGCCCACGGTGCGGATCCCCGTGCTGGGGTTGCCGCAGTTCAAGATCCCGAGCTTGCCAACCTTCGGCCTCGATCTCGACCTGCCCGGCTACACGTTGCCGAAGCTCCCAGGCGTCCAGATCCCCGTGCTTGGCCTCCCGGAGCTCAAGCTCCCGGTCATCCCGAGCATCCGTCTCGATTTGGGAATCCCGGGGTACAAGCTCCCGAAGCTTCCCGGAATCACGATTCCCGAGCTCTCGCTCCCGGCGCTCAAACTCCCGAAAATACCGACGTTCTCGATCGACTGTCCCCTCGACTGACGATCTCCATTTGTCAGAACGGCAGTCGTGTCGTAGGTTGAAAGGCACCATGGGAGACATCATCACTTTTCGGGCCGGCGAGCTCCAGTGCAAGGCGCGAGTCAGCCCCTCAAACGAGTTGACCCTTTGCCTGGACGACGTGGCGACTCAGTCCGCTGTCGCCCAGCTCAGCGAAGCCCAGGTGCTCGAGTGCGGGTACGACGCGCTCTACGCGGAGCGCGGGTACTGCGAAGAGCACGGGCTTTCCTCGGCGCCCTGATGCGCCACCCAGGGCCAAATCGGCCCTGAAGATCCACCCGGCGTGCCGCCTGCCGGGGCCTCTCCTCCCCCCGCTCGAGGCTGGCCCGAAGTGGCGGCAACCTTTTTCAGCCGGACCGGTGGGGGTCCGGATCAGGGAGAGTCTGATGGCCGGCATCCTCGCCAACAGCGCCTCCAAAACGATGGAGGCAGGGGATACGTCTGCCGACGCGGTGGTCTCCGGTTTCGTCACCGGCGAGCGCATCGTGCTCGGCACGAACCCAACCGGAGAATCGTACTCGTGGGGCCTCTCCGTGCCGTCCGCGTCGGCGGCGGCGCGCTCTGGGCTCAGCTCCGCGACGGACGCCGCGCCCACGTTCACGCCGGACGTGGCCGGCACGTACGTCGTCACCTGCACGGTGGACGGCACGACGACCTACGTCATGCGGATTGCCGTCGTGGCTGTCGCGGTTACGGTCGCGAATCAGGCGCTGCGCTTCTCGCCCGTGGCTGATGCCGCTGTTCCTGCGCCTGCCATCGGCATCACGCTCTACTACTCGAGCGACCACACGGCTCTTGTCGTCAAGGACTCGGAAAACAACGTCTACCCAGTAGACCTCGGGGTGCCGTACTGATGCTCGGCGCTGGCGTGCAGTCCGCCGGCGTGAGCCCTGCTGGCGTCGGTGAGCCGGAGGTAGCTCCGCTTGTTCCGAGCGGACCAACCGGGTGCCGCTACATCGACCCGGCGACGGGCGACTACCAGATCAACGGGGCAACTGGGCACTTCGCACAGATGCCGCCGGTCAGACAGCGGGTGCTGATCGCGCTTCTGACGGAGCTCGGGTCGAGCACTGTGCTTCCGGAGCTCGGCACGATGCGCCCGCGCAAGATGGGCGACCGCTTCGAAGCCGAGATGACCGGTGCCGTTCATGCGGCGCTTCGTCAGCTCACCGAAGTGGAGCAACTCATCGTGGTAAACTTCGTCGCTGTCCAACGCGGCGTGGGTGGCAGGGCGCGAGTCACTGTCGATTACGATGACCTGACAACCAGTCAGAGCGAACGGGTCGGCGTCACCGTCTGAGAGCAAAACATCAATGGCGGACCTCTATCAGCCTCGGAACGCCGAGGAGCTGAAGCAGCGTGCTTTGCGCGATGCGCGGCTTGCCGCGATCGATGCTGGAGCAGACGAGCCCGCGGTCAACCCGGGCTCCGATCTCGACATCCTCGCAACGATGGTCGCGAACACCGCGCTCATCGGCTTCGCGAACATCGCCGCGGTCGAAGCCGACTTCAATGTCTTCTCCGCGACGGGGCAAGCGCTGGACGAGCTCCGTGTCGCCGAAGGGCTCCCTGAGGTCGTTCCGACCGGTGCGAAGGGCGCACTCAAGATCCGCGTCCTCGGGCCGACCACGATCCCGAACGGGCTTCAATTCCGCTACCCCAACGGCCTTCGCGGCCGAGTCGTGGGCGGATACACGAACCCGGCCGACAACTCGGAGGTCAATGTCGAGGCTATCGACACTGGCACGCAGACGAACCTCGCGCCCGGCACTAAGGTCACGTTCGTCGGGCCGCCAACGAACCTGCTGGCCGAAGCAGAAGTCTCGAGCACGACGCCGCTCACCGGCGGCATCGACGAAGAAAGCGACGAG
The DNA here is from genome assembly GCA_964475255.1 of uncultured Sorangium sp. Classification (GTDB taxonomy): domain Bacteria; phylum Myxococcota_A; class Polyangia; order Polyangiales; family Polyangiaceae; genus PMG-095. Next base: position 4,356 of record CAYYWA010000018.1, on the reverse strand, counting down.
CGCAAGCGCGCGCGGATCATCAACGTTCGACGCAATAAGCCAGCGGGCGGCAACTGGGCGCACCTTCGCCAGATTGCGACCGACGCGCTGGGCTCCGTGCAGGACGCCTACGTGTACCCCGCGCTCGGCGGTCCGAGCTCGGTAAAGATCGTCGTCGTCAAGGCGTTCAACCGCGAGACGAAGGATTTCTCGCGCACGCTGCCAGACGCGGCTCTGACGCTCGTGCGCGGTGCGGTACATCGCCAGGTGGCAGGAGACACCAACCACATCGTGCAGTCGGCAGCCGACGAAGCCGCGGACTTCGCGATCCAGATTCAGATCCCCGACTCGATCCTCGCTGGCGGCAACGGTCTAGGCTGGGTCGATCAGTCGCCATGGCCTGGCCTCGAGGTGGCGGACAACGGGCGCATTACGATCACGGCGACCGACGACGACTTCGACCAGATCACGGTCTCCGCCAATACATCCACGAGCCCAACGGCTGGCCTGACGCATGTTGCGTGGTGGTCGAGCGTGGACCAGCGCTTCTATCACGCGCTCGTGGTCGGTGTTTCAGGCAGCGCCGGAGCCTGGGTGCTCGACCTCGATCGGCCATTCGTCGATTCCTTCGGCAACGGACCAGAGACCGGCGAGTACGTCTGCCCCGACGCACAGAATCTCGACGGCTACGGCGCGCTGTGGCTCGACATCTTCGAGTCGTTGGGGCCAGGGGAAAACACGACATCGGCGAACCGTCTCCCGCGTGCGAAGCGCCACCCGTACGCGACCGACGAGGACCCAAGCTCGATCACTCGAGCGACCCTGGCGCGGCTCGTTCGAGCCTACCCCGAGATCACGGACATCTCGCTGGCGTACGCGCCAACGACGGCGCCGACCGTTCCGCCCAACGTGAGGACCGCGCCGAACATCCTCGTGCCGCGGCACCTCGGCTTCTATCCGCTCTGACGAGACAGCATGGCGATCACTCCGGCAGGCGCGCCCGCGTGGACGCGAACAGCGAGCCACACGCAGTACGGCGGCCACCCGAACAAAGAGAACTACCTCTCGCAGGGCGTGATCGACGCCGAGACCGACGTCGGCGCCGAACACATCGCGCGGCTGGCGGCTGACCTCGAGGCGATGGCTCGCACGGCGCCATTCGCGACCATCACGTTCCTATGCAACGACTCGTCTCCAGACGCGCCGACCATCGAGAGCGTGTTCATGATGACAGCGATCCAGAGCGTCCCGTACGCGGGCGACAGCCCGCCAACCGGGCTCCCTGAGGCGACGCGCAGCGGGACGGGTCACGTCGTGTTCACCTTCGCGGACGAGTACACCGACCCCTACGGGGTAACTGCGCCGTTCATCCCCACTCATGCCCTGGCCAATGTGCACGGATCGACGGCGGCTGATGCCACGGTCGATGTCTCTGGGCAGACCGTGACGGTGCGCGTCTTCAACAACGCCGGTAGCGCCATCGCGGACAAACGCGTGACGCTAACGGTGTGGTGACTCGATGCCGCTCGGTGGGCTCGCTCCCCTTCCGCTCCGACTCGGCGGGACGGCACAGAATGGCCTGACGGCGGTCCAGCACGCTCGGATCGCCGCCGATTGGCTAGCGTTGCGGCGCTCGATGCCGCTCGCGGTTTGGACGTACACGCTCGCGTCGGGCAAGGTCACGATTCACGGCTACCGTGGCCAGAACGGCGCGGGGATCGCGCACGCGTGGACGTCTACCGCGAACGCAGCAGGCGACGTCACCTGGGAATGGGAGCCGCGCGTGTTCGTGGACCCGTACGAAAACAGCGCGCCGATCGCGATCAAGCACGCGAAGGCATCGATTCACGGCTCGACGCGTGGGCGAGCAGTGGTGGCGGTGTTCGCCAACTCCGTGCGCGTCCGCGTGTGGAACGCTGCCGGAACTCCGATGGACTCGAAAGTAACTGTGGTGGTTTGGTGAATGGCTCTCGCTCTCGCTGACCGCGTCAAAGAAACCAGCACGAGCACCGGCACGAGCGCAATCGCGCTCGGCGGGGCACAGACGCGCTATCAGACCTTCGATGATGTGGTGACCGACGGTGACGCGGTCACGTACGCCATCGACAACCCGGACAACGACGAGTGGGAAACCGGGCTCGGGGTCTATAGCCAAAGCTCCGGCATCCTGCGCGCCTCGGAGGGCGTGTTCGCGTCGAGTAACGCCGGGGCACTCGTGAACTTCACCTCGGGCACGAAGTCGGTGGCGCTCGTCCCTGCCGCGCTCCTGCCGTTCCTTACGTGCCCGGCGGCGCTCATCGGCAGCGTCATGTCGCTTGGCACCGGGAACTTCACCAAGTTCTTCGGCGATGGGTCCGGTGGCGACCTCATCGCGTCGAGTGGCACCACGACGCTCAGTGCCGATAGGCAATACCGCCGTGTCGTGCTCACCGGCACGGCCAAGATCAACACGAACGGGTACGTGCTCCGGGCATGGATCCTGGATCTGAGAAACGCTGGAGCGAGCGCCATCCACAACGATGGCGGCGGCGGACAGAGCGCCTCCGGCACGACCGCGGGCAAGGCGGGTGCTGGACCCGGGCAAAACACCATCGGCGGCGCCGAGAGCAACGCCGGCAAGGCTGGCGCCGCGGCAGAAGCCGACGGCACGGACGGTGGAAACATTGGCGGCGTCGGCGGAGACGGTGGAGCCGGCGGCGAAGGTGGCGACGACCCCGACGGCGACGATCCGCAAGCCGGAGGCTCCGGGGGCGCCTGCACCGGCTCCTACAGCGTCACGAGCGGGTCGAGCTACATCGACTCTTCAGGGTCGATCGTCTCGGCGTTTGCGGCCATCGAGGGCGGCGCGCCGGGCGGTTCCGGCGGCGGCTCGAACGACAGTGGTGGCGCGGCAGGCGGCGGCTCGGGCGCGGGCGGCGGCGTGGTGCTCGTTGCGGCGGCCATCCTGCTCGTTGGGAGCAGCACCGCGGCAGGAGCGATCAGCGCGCACGGTGGTGACGGCGGCAACGGTGGCGCGGGCGCCACTGGCAAGTCCGGCGGCGGCGGTGGCGGCGGCGGTGGCGGCGGCGGGGTCAACGTCGTGTGGCGCCACAAGGACGGCTCCAAGTCGCGCGCCAGCGCGTGCCACGGCGGAGATGGTGGAGACGGTGGAAACGGCGCGAACGGAACAGACGGTGGCGACGGCGGCGGTGGTGGTGACGGTGGGCGCGCGACGACCATCGACCTCATCACCGGCACGGTCACGGACGATACGGGTACGGCTGGCACGGCTGGCGGCACTGCGACCACGACGACCGGAGCGCCCGGTGGCGCCGGCGGAACCCTTTCAGCGGATCTCTAATGGCACTCGTTCTCGCAGGCCGCGTCGAGGAATCGACGACGTCGTCAAATCTTGTCGCCCCGGTTCTTGGGGGAGCTCTTGACCAATGTCGATCGTTCCAGTCATCGGTGCCGGATGTGTCGGTCCTGCCTTACGTCATGGAGCACACGACGGAGAACGAGTGGGAGTGCGGAATCGGGCGCTACGCCGGCGGAAAGTTGTCGCGATACAACGAGGCCATCGTCGCTTCCAGCAACTCCGGGCAGCTCGTCAACTTCTCGCCGGGAACGAAGCGCATCGCGCTCGTTCAATCGGCGCTCCTGCCCATCCTCACGTCCGAAGCAGATTGGGTATTCGACGGGTTCTTGCGTGTCGAAGGCGGCAACTTCTTCCGCTACTTCGGCAATGGCTCGGATGGTGATCTGACCGTCACGTCGAGCACGCTCACGCTCGACTCGGACAAGCAGTATCGCCGCGTCGTCATCTCCGGGTCGGGAGCCATCAACACGAACGGGTACGTGCTCCGCGCATGGATCCTAGACTTGCGGAATGCTGGCGCCGGGGCGATCTATAACGATGGGGGCAACGGCGGAAGTGGAGGCGGAAGCGGTGGAAGCGGCGGCGAGCCTCCGGGTCAAGGCACGATCGGTGGCAACGAGGACGTCTCGGGGAGGGACGGCAGGCCCGGCGACAACACACCTATCGCCGGCATTTCCGGTGGAGCCATCGGTGGCCGCGGCGGAGACGGCGGCGCCGGCGGCCAGGCGGGGATGGAGGCCTTTGGTGGCAACAATCGTGGTCCCGGCGGCGCCGCGGGTACTGCGATTGGCTCGTACACCGTATCGGGGATTTCGGATTACGTCGATCTGACCGGTGCCATCGTCGCGGGCTTCGCTGCAACGGAAGGCGGCGCGCCCGGTGGCTCTGGATCTGGTTCGAGCACGCGTGGAGGCGGCGGCTCTGGAGCTCCAGGCGGCGTGATTCTCCTCATCGCAGCATTTCTTCTCGTTGACTCTTCCGGCACCGCGGGGGGCGCCATCCGCGCGAACGGAGGGAAC
>CAYYWA010000017.1:6545-34591 GCA_964475255.1 uncultured Sorangium sp. | reverse complement strand
GGGTACCGAGCTTTGGTTCTTGCAACCCGCGTTCTTCGGAGGGTGGGCGGGGTTCGTCGCCCGCAGAACGGGCGGGATTTAGACCGGGACGGCGCGGGAAGCAAATAGTCCCGCCGATCCCGCGGGGGCTGCAAATGCCCCGGCGAGCCCTTGCCAGGTCGCCGCGTCCGGGAAACCCTTTCGGGCGTGGTAGACGTCCTTCCCGATCCGCTCTTCATCGGCATCGCCGGAGGGACAGGCAGTGGGAAAACCACGCTCGCGTTCCGCGTGGTCGAGGCGCTGCCCGAGCACGTGTCCCTGATTCAGCAGGATTGGTACTACCGGGATCGTTCCGGGCTGCCGATCGAAGCGCGCGCCCGCATCAACTACGACGAGCCGGCCGCCCTCGAGAACGAGCTGCTCGTCGCCGATCTCGGTCGACTGCGCGCGGGCCGTGCCGTCGAGTGCCCGCAATACGACTTCGCGACACACACGCGGCGCCCGACGACTCGCCGGGTCGAGCCCGCCCGCATCGTCGTCGTCGAAGGCATCCTCTTGTTCGCCGTTCCCGAGCTGCGGGACGTCTTCGACCTACGGGTGTTCGTCGATACGGACGACGACATCCGCCTCATGCGCCGCATTCGGCGCGACATCGTCGAACGAAATCGGGACATCGACTCCGTGCAGTCGCAGTACTACGGGAGCGTCCGCCCGATGCACCTCTTGCACGTCGCACCGAGCCGCCGCCATGCGCACCTGATCGTGCCCGAGGGAGGCCAGAACGCGGAGGCCCTCGATGTCATCGTGGGCCGCCTGAAGTGGCTCCTGCGCGACTGAGCCGGATCGGCCGTTCGCCTTCGAGGGCTCGAGTCGCTGGTGCACCGGTGCTCTCTCGGAGGGCTTTGTTGCGTGCTCCGCGGCGCGCTCGCGCGTCTTTGCGGCACGCCGGAGCCCAGGCCGAGCCGTCTACTTCTTGACCAGGTCCGTGGTGCGAAAGCGCAGGGCCTCCTTGGGATCGCAGTCGCCCGAAAAGCCCTTTGCGTCGAACTCGACGACGGCGTCGCCGCGTCGCTCCTCCGCTCCGGATTCTTCGCCGGGGAGCACGACCTCGATGCGCAATGCACGGCTGCCGGCGCGTGCGGGTGAGCAGTAGGCGAGCAGGTAGCGCGCCTCTTGGCCGGCGATGACGCTGTGTCCCGCGTCCTCGAAGGCGAGGGAGAGGGTTTCCGCCGAGTGCGCGTTCACGTAGCCGTCCACGCCGATGTCGGCGATGCCCTCGGCGTTCGAACCGATCCCGATCGCGAGAACGGCATGTCCGTGCTTTTCGATCGCTCGCTGCGCCTTGGCCGCGTCGGAGAACCCGGCGAGATCGCTCCCACCCGAAAAGACGACGAGCGTCCCGCGCCGGACGAGCGCGTCGTGCTCTTTGAGCAGCTCGTCGAGCGCCTCGAGCGCGAGCTCGACTGCCCCGTACAGGTTCCGCGACGGGTCCGTGGGGGTGACTCGGCGCAACACGTCGAGCTCGCCCGTCGCCGTGCTCTCCGCCCGCGCGAAGTCCGCGATCAGGGAGATGTCTTTGGCCCCGTCGAACGCGTACACCGTCACCCGCTGGCGAGGCCGAACCCGCTCGATGAAGATGCCGATCGCGGAGGCGAGCTCCGCGCGGACTTGCTTGTCGGTCGCGAGGCTGTAGTCCACGAGGAGGAGCACGTGATTGGCGGCAATTCGGCCGGTATCGAGCAGCACCTGGCGGGTCTGCTTCGGCGACAGCGGGGTCTCGTCTTCGTGGAGCACGAAGCTCTCCGCCTCGAGGCCGGTGACGGGCTTACCGTCTTTGGTGATGGAGACGTACGCGCTCACCACGCCCGGCTTGCGCGCCGCGACGGCGATCGGCTCCACGCGAACGCCACCGTGAGGCAGACAACCAACCAGGGTGACGAGACAGCAAAGCAAGCACTTCCACATTGCCGTGCTCCGTCTCGCACGGGCTCACGGGAGCACAAAGCCCGAATCGCGCTTCGCGTCGATTTCCTGCCCGGCTGTTCGGTTCGAGGGCTCTGCCTGCTACGATTCGGAGGTCGTAGAAAACTGACGCGACGCGACGACGGCTGACGATGGCTGCTCAGCGATGGATACTCCACGCGGACCTCGACGCGTTCTACGCGTCGGTGGAGCAGCGCGATCATCCGGAGCTTCGCGGGCGTCCCGTCGTCGTCGGCGGCAAGTCCGGGCGCGGCGTCGTCGCTGCCGCCTCGTACGAGGCGCGCGCGTTCGGGATCCGCTCCGCGATGCCTGGTTTCCGGGCGCGCGAGCTCTGTCCCCACGCCGTGTTCCTGCCACCCAACATGGCGCACTACGCCGCGATCTCGGCGGAGGTGCACTCCATTTTCGAGCGCTTCACCTCCGAGATCGAGCCGCTCGCGCTCGACGAGGCGTTCCTCGACATCACCGGGTCGCTCCGCCTGTTCTCGGATCCGTTGACGCTCGCGCGCGCGCTCAAGCGCGCCGTGCTCGAGGCGACCGAGCTGCGGATCTCGGTGGGGCTGGGGCCGAACAAGCTCGTCGCGAAAATCGCGTGCACGCTCGGCAAGCCCGACGGCCTCCGGATCGTGGAGCCCGCGGCGGTTCGCGCGTTCCTCGACCCGCTGCCCGCGCGTCGTCTCCCCGGCATCGGACCGGTGCTCGGCGAGCGCTTGCTCGAGCTCGGCATCCACACCGCGGGTGAGCTCGCGCGGGCGGAGCCGCGTGAGCTCGCGCGCATCGCCGGTAGTCACGCCCCCCAGCTCATCGCGCTCGCGCGCGGCGAGGACGATCGCCCCGTCGTCTCGAACCGCGTGCCCAAGTCCTACGGCGAAGAGAACACGTTCGAGCAAGACGTGATGGATCGCGAACGCGTGACCGCGGCGCTGACGGCGCACGCGGAAGCGGTGGCGCGGCGGCTGCGGCGCGACGACTATCGGGGAAGCACGATCACCGTGAAGGCGAAGCTCGCGCGAGCGCGCGGGACGCGGATCGCTCGGGGGCCCGGGGGCGGCCGAGAGCCGTTCTATCCGCTCGTGAGCCGTTCGCGCACGCTCGCGACGCCGACGGACGACGGACAGCGCATCCGCGACGTGGCCGTGGCGCTCTGGGACGAGGCCGGTATTCGAGAGCCGGTGCGCCTGCTCGGCGTCTCGGTGTCGAAGCTCGAGAAGGGCGCCGGGCGGCAGCTCGAGCTGTTCCCGTCCGCTCGCGACCGGCTCGGCCCGACGCTCGACGCCATCGCCGACCGGTTCGGCCGGGGGGCGATCGGCCGCGCCGTGGAGGCCCCGCAGAAAATGACCCCGGGTCGGACCAAAAAGCGCGGCGAGGGGTGACCCCGGCAGAGCGATGGGCCGCGTTGACGGCGCGCGACACCGATGTCAGGTAGCCGTCGATGTACCGCCGCGTGCTTTCGGCCACGGATCTGAGCGAGCCTTCTCTTCTGGCCCTGCGCGAGGCCGACGCCATCGCTCGCGAGAGCGGGGGCGCGCTCGCCGTCTGCCACGTGATTCCGACGATCTTCGATGCGCACACGCTCTTGCCTCAGGATCGCGAGCAGACGCTCGTTCGCATCGCCGAGCTCGAGGTCCAGGCCCGGCAGCTCATCGAGCAGGAGATTTCGCGGAGCCTCGGACGGAGCGACGTCGAGATCTTCATCGAGCGCGGGAACGCGTATGCCGAGGTGGTGCGTCGGGCCGAGACCTGGGGGGCCGACCTCGTCGTCGTCGGGAGCCACGGGCGCACCGGGCTCTCCCGGGTGGTTCTCGGGAGCGTCGCGGAGAAGATCCTCCGGTACGCCCATTCGCCGGTGCTCGTCGCGCGCGAGGCGAAGAAGTCCGGGGTCGTGCTGGCCGCGACGGATCTCTCCGATCCCTCGCTGCCCGCGGTCGCCGCGGGTGCCGAAGAGGCGCGCCGCCGGGGAGCGAAGCTGACGGTGCTCTTCGTGGTGGACCTCACCGCCGCCGCGTTCGCCGCCGCTGCTGGAGGTCTGTTCGGCGCGATCGGGGCGCTCCCGCCCGCTGCGCTCCAGCGTGAGACCCAGGAGGCGTTGCAGAAAACGCTCGAGTCAGCGCTCGAGCGCTTCGGCGCGACGGGCGAGCCGCTCGTCCGACAGGGGGCTCCCGCGTCGGTGATCACCGAAACCGCCGAGGAGCTCGGGGCGGAGCTGCTCGTGATCGGCACGCATGGTCGCACGGGGGTCGCGCGCGTCGCTTTGGGCAGCGTCGCCGAACGCGTGGTGCGAACCGCTGGCTGTCCCGTGCTCGCGGTTCGGCTGACGACGCCGACCTGAGGATTGGGGCATTGCCGCGGCGCGGGGCGTCCCGCGCGCGGGGAACGCCGGGGAAGAAATGTCAGGAGCGGCGCGCACGGGCGCCGTCGTCCTGGGGCGAGCGTGTGGTCGGGGCACGATAGTTGCACAGCGATTCAGGAATTCCCCGCTGGGGCGCTTCCATGAGTACGGCTCCGTTCCTCGGCCAAGCCAGAGAACCTCCAAAAGAGAAACTCCTCTCGGAGGATCGGCTGCTCGAAGTTCTCGAGGAGACCCATCGCACGCTCGAAGCGGGTGGCATCCGCTACGGCTTGATCGGGGGCGTCGCCTCCAGTGTGCTCGGTCGACCCCGCACGACGCGCGACATCGATCTCTTCGTCAAACCGTGCGACGCCGAACGCGTGCTCGCGGCCCTCGAGGCGCGCGGCTTCGAATGCGAGCGCACCGATCACAAATGGATTTTCAAGGCGTTCAAGCACGGCGTGCAGGTCGACATCATCTTCCTCACCGGCCGAGGGATCTACTTCGACGGTGAGCTCGTCGAGCGCTGCCGGGCGGTGACGTTCGCGGGGGTGGACGTCTGGGTCGTGGCGCCCGAGGATCTGTTCGTCATCAAGGCCGTGGCTCACGACGAGGCCACCCCACGGCATTGGCACGACGCGTTGGGGTTGTTGCTCAAGTCGGACTTCGACTGGGACTATCTCTTGCAACGCTCGCGGTTCGGGCAACGACGGGTGTTGAGCTTGCTCCTGTACGCTCAGTCGCTCGACTACGCAGTTCCCGATCGCGTCATTTGCGAGCTTTGGCGCCACATCTTTCAAAACGTGAGGGAAACATGAGCAAGACGGAACGACATGGTCCGGGGCAGTATCTCGCCGGCCACGTCAAAGAGGCGCTCGCGACGGATCCGCGAACGTACCTCCTGGACGTGCGCGTGGTAATTCGCGACGAGCGTGTCTTTTTGGTCGGGCTGGTCGAAGACCCGCAGCAAAAGCGCCTCGCGGAGCGCGTCGCGCGCGAGCTGGTGCCGGATGACATGCTCCTCGTGAACAGTCTGCAGCTGGCCTCGTACGCGACACCCACTCAGGCGGAGCCGCTCTGAGCGGTCCGGGCTCGTCATGATCCGAGTCGCTGCCGTCGGGGACGTCCACGTGGGCGAGGAACGCGGAGCGTTCCAAGCGGGTCAGCTCGAAGACCTGTCGCAGAGCGCGGATCTCTTGCTGCTCGCGGGAGACCTCACCCAGCACGGTCGCCCTGCCGAGTCGCAGCGTTTGGCTGCGGAGCTCCGCAACTCGCCCGTTCCCGTCGTCGCCGTGCTCGGAAATCACGACTACCACGAAGGCGACCAGCAACGGATTCGAGGCGTGCTCGAGGAATCGGGCGTGGTGGTGCTCCAGGGAGAAGGGACGGTGTTCTCCGTTCGCGGGGTCCGCGTGGGCGTCGCCGGGACCAAGGGGTTCGGGGGCGGGTTCCCCGGTGCGTGCGGGTCCGAGTTCGGCGAAGAGGAGATGAAGATCTTCGTCCGGCGCGCGCGCGCGGAGGCAGAGGGGCTCGCGGATGCCCTGAAGCGCCTCGAGTGCGACGTTCGCATCGCGCTCCTGCACTACGCGCCTTGCGACGGAACCCTGGCCGGCGAGCGCCTCGAGATCTTCCCGTTCCTCGGCTCGTATTTTCTCGGTGAGGCCGTGGACGCCGCAGGCTGCGCCGTGGCCTTTCACGGCCACGCCCATGCGGGCACCGAGCGGGCGCTGACGGCGGGAGGGATCCCGGTCCGCAACGTGGCGCGCCCCGTCATCAAGCTCGCGTTCAAGGTGTACACCCTCGAACCCGGGGAAGCCGCGCCCGAGCGGCGTGAGCTCCGAACGGAAGCGTGAACCGTGTGTCCGAGCCGGTGTCGGGCTCGTCGTAGGCAAGCGCCTTGACAATCGTCCGCGACACCGGTTTGGGGCGGCCCGCTCCGAGACGGAACGCAAGCAGCCGACGAACCCGATCGAAACCGTAGGGTGATGGCGAGAGCCACGAACGGTTGAGAACGCGCCGAAATATGCGGAGAACGAGTCGAACAGCGTGCGCGCGTGGGGAGGGGAACCGCCGACTTCACTTCGCCGGGGAGCGGCGGAAGGGGCTCGAAGACCCCCGACGTGCGTGGTCATGCGCGGCGTCCGGGTGCGACCGAGTGGCAGAGCCAGGGCCCGACCTTTCCGGAGCGGTGCGGCTAAGCTATCGTAGCGTGTGTGCAGCACGCCGCGCTGCCGCTGTCCGAAAGGTCCACCCATATGTTGAAGCGTTCGCTCGGAGTCCTGGTCGTTCTCGGGATGGCGTTCGCTGCCTTGCCGGGCTGTGGTGACTCCGATTCCGGAGAAGAAGGGGGAACCGGAGCAGCACCGCCCCTCGGCAGGGGAGGAATGGGGCCGATCATCGGCGTCGGCGGTTCCGTCGGGTCGAGCGGAGCGGGAGGAAAGTCGAGCTTCGATGGCGGCACGGCGCCGCTCACGGACGATCAGTTCGAGCTCATCCAGAACGATTCCTGCGCCGGGTGGGTGGCCGAGGGTGAGTCCGTTCCGTCGTTGCTCCAGCTCGTCGTGGACGTGAGCAGCTCGATGAGCGCGCGCGCACCCGGGACCAACGAAAGCAAGTGGGAAGTCACGCGCGACGCCTTGCTCGAGGCCGTCGTCGGCGTGAACGGGTCCGGGCTTCCTGCGTCCGTTTCCGTGGGCCTCTTGTTCTATCCGAACAAGCGAGCCGAGGTCCGCGAGACGCCTCAGGACATTTCTGCGTGCGTGGACACCGACGCGCGGGTGCCGATCGCCTTGCTGGGCCCGGAGAATGGCTCTCATCGCGAGCGGATTCGCGAGGCGATCGAGGACGCGGAGCTCGAGCAGAGCACGCCCACTCACGACGCCTACCGCCACGCGCTCGAGGAAGCCGTGCTGCCCGCGTCCTTCGACGGCGAGAAGTTCATGCTCCTCATCACGGACGGAGCACCGACGGTGGCGCTCGGCTGCTCGAACCCAGCCGGCCGTATTCAGGACGTCGATCCCGATCCCATCGTGGACGAGATCCGACGGGCCGCCGAGGCCGGCGTGAAGACGTTCTTGATCGGCTCTCCGGGAAGCGAGCCGAATCGTGACTGGATGTCGTACGCCGCCGTGCTCGGCGGGACGGCTCCTCCCGGCTGCGACGTGGACGGCCCGGACTACTGCCACATGGACATGACGACGGCGCCGAACTTCAGCGCGGCGCTGCGCGCGGGCCTCTCGGAAATCGTGGGCCTCGTGTCTCCGTGTCGGTTCGCTTTCGCCGAGCCGCCGAACAACCAGGAGATTGACGCGGGAAAGATCAACGTCGTGCTCTCCAACGGCGGCCAGCACACGCTGGTGATTCGCGACGATCAGGGGGACTGCTCGGAGGGCTGGCAGCTCGCGGGGGGCAACGAGGTGTTGCTCTGCCCGGATACTTGTGAGCGCGTCCAGTCCGATCCATCCATGACCGTGACGCTGGCGTTCGGTTGCAGGTCGTATACGGAGCCACCCATCATCGAGTAGGCACCCGGGAGCCCGCGCGAACGGCCTCACTGGGATCTGCCGGGTGAGCGCCCTCTCGTGAGCCCGGTCCGCGAAGCGTTCGGGCTCGATTCGACGAGGCCGCGCCCTTCGAGAGCGCGGGCGACGATGCCGCACGCGAGGGCGACGGCGAGGCCCAGCGTCCACCCGGCGACGACGTCCGTCGGATAGTGCACCCCGAGATAGACGCGGGTCGCGCCGATCAAGAACGCGATGGCCGCGCCGACGAGGACCACGTAAACCCGCAGTCGAATCCCGGGGACGACGCGCGCCAGCAGCACGCCGAGCGTGGCATACAGGGCCGCGCTCACCGCCGCGTGCCCGCTCGGAAACGAGAGGCCCGCCGCTTCGGTGATGCGCGCGACGACCGCGGGGCGGCCGCGATCGAAGAGCGCCTTGAGCGCGAGCATCGAGCCGGCGCTCGCCAGGGCGGAGGCGATGACGAGCACTGCGAGGCGCGGCTTCTTCCCGAGCACCAGGAAACCGGCCACCACGATCACGATCAGGGTGGTCACCGCCGGGCTTCCGAGCGCGGAAATATCGACCATCGCGCGCGCCACCCAGTCCGGCCCGATCGGGTCGAGGCCCGCCGGATCGCTCCTCAGCGCGCGGAGCACGCGCTCGTCCACGCTCCGCGTCTCCTCTTGGCGGACGGCATCGGCGAGCTCCGCGAACGCCCACGTGAGCGCGCAGAGCCCTCCGATGCTGGTGACCACGAACAGATCCTGCCGGAGGAGCCACGAGAGCAGGCGCCGAGCCAGCTCAGCGCCGCGCCGAAGAAGGGACACGCCGGGGAGCGTAGTCGAGAACGCCGGTCGGTTTCGACGGATCCGCGTCCAGCCTCGCCGTCTTCGGATGCCGGTGCGCCGTGCCTCCCCGCTCGAGAGAGCGCGGCGTGCTCGCTGTACGCGCGTGCCCGGCTCGTCTCCGCATTTCTCTTCGGTGGGCTCGTCGCTCGCGGTCGTTTCCGCGCGGCGAGCGCGCCGCGTGCGCTGGCGCGCACCCGGGGATTCTCGCGACGCGGAGAGCTCCGTGGTGCGCCTCTTGCAGCCTCGTTGAGGAGCCGGCGCCGGGCCGGCGCGAGGAGAGACACGAACATGCGCCTGATGATCGGAAACGCGCGGAACATGCGCGTCGAGATGGGCAGGACGGCAGCGGTGATGAGCCGAGCGCTCCTCGGCAGGGGAGGCCGCGCGCTAGAGAGCGGAGCGGCGCCGGAGCTCGTTCGGAGCGCGGTCGTCGACGGCATCGTCATGCGCTGGGAAGAGCACGGCACCGACGGCGGAGGGCTCCCGGTGGTGCTCGTTCACGGCATTCCGACGCATCCGAGGCTGTTTCGCTACGTGATCCCGCGCGTGGCCGACGGCGCTTCGCGCTGTTACGCGTGGGAGCTCGTGGGCTTCGGCGCCTCGATGTCCGAGGGGTTGCGGCGGGACATCTCCGTCGCGCGCCAGGCCGAGTATCTCGCCGCCTGGATGGAGCACGTCGGGATCGAGCGCGCGGTCCTCGTGGGGCACGACCTCGGGGGCGGCGTCGTGCAGCGCCTCGCGGTCGCGCATCCGCGGCGCTGTGCGGGGCTCGTGCTCGCCGACAGCGCGGCGTACGACAACTGGCCGGTTCCGGCCGTTCGCGCGGCACGCGCCTTGAGCGGCACCATCGAGCGCCTGCCGCCGGCGCTGATGAAGCCCGCGCTCTTCGCGGGCATGATCAACCTCGGTCACGACAACAACGCGCGGCTCTCGGAGTCGATCGAGCTGCACTGGCGCCACTACGCGGCGCCCGTCGGACCCGCCGCCTACGCTCACCAGCTGCGCAGCTTGGACAACCGGGACACGATGGCCGTCGCGGGCGACCTCGGGAACCTCTCCGTGCCGGCGCGGATCGTCTGGGGCGATCGCGACCCGCTCGGGCTCGCTTCCGCGGAGCGCCTCGCTGGCGAGCTGCGCGCGCCGCTCCGGCGCATTCCCGGCGCGCGCCACTTCACCCCCGAGGATCACCCGGACGTCATCGCCGACGCGATCCGCGCCGTGCTCGCCGAGGACGCCGCGCTCTCCGCCCCGCATTGAACGCGAGCGCCGGACCTCGCAAGACGAAGCTCAGCGGAGCTTTCGGCGCAGATAGTTGAGCACGTCGATGCGCGTGATGAGCCCCAGGAACTTGGGGCCGTCACAGACGATGGGAACGAGGCCGCGCTCGAAGAGCGGCAAGAGGGATTCGAGCGGCGTCGTGCGCTCGACGGTGGTGAGCCGCGTGCTCATCGTTCGGCGCACGGGGCGCCGGAACGCGGACTCGTCGGCGTGCACGGCGAGCAAGAGATCGGACTCGTCGAGGATGCCGACGATTTGCTCGCCCTCGAGCACGGGGAGCTGCGACACGTCGTAGAGCTTCATGCGCGAGTACGCGACGAGGAGCGTATCGTCCGGCGCGACCGCGACGACGGCTCCCTGCTCCTGGGAGCGCGCGATCACGTCGCGCAGGTCTCCGTACGAGGGCCCGCGCAAGAAGCCCTGATCGCGCATCCAGAAGTCGTTGTACATCTTGGAGAGGTACTTGTTGCCGCTGTCGCAGACGAACGTCACGACCCGCTTCGGGTGCGTTTGCGCGCGGCAGTACCGGAGCGCTCCGGCGAGGAGCAGGCCCGAGGACGAGCCGGCCAGGATTCCCTCGTGGCGCAAGAGCGCGCGCGCCGTCAGAAAGCTCTCCTCGTCGGAGATGCTGTACACGGTGCGCACGCGGGACAAATCGCAGATCTTCGGGACGAAGTCCTCGCCCACGCCTTCGACGAGCCACGAGCCCGCCTGCCCCACGGTGCCCGTGCGCACGTAGTCGGCGAGCACCGAGCCTTCGGGATCGGCGAGGACCATCTCGGCCTCGGGCGCGACCCGCGCGAAGTAGCGGCTGCGGCCCGTGATGGTGCCGCCCGAGCCCACGCCGCAGACGACCGCGTCGAGACGTCCGCCCATTTGGTCGTGGATTTCCGGGCCCGTGGTCGTCTCGTGCGCGAGCGGGTTGGCGGGGTTTTCGAACTGGTTGACGTAGTAGCCGCCGAGCTCGCGTGCGAGGCGCTCCGCGACGTCTTGATAGTATTCGGGGTGGCCCTTGCCGACGTCGGAGCGCGTGACCCGCACCTCCGCCCCCATGGCGCGCAGGTGAAAGATCTTCTCCTGGCTCATCTTGTCCGGGAGCACGAGCACCAGCCGGTAGCCCTTGCAGGCGGCGACGAGCGCGAGCGAGAGGCCCGTGTTTCCCGCCGTGGCTTCGACGAGCGTGGCTCCCGGCGCGATGCGTCCCTCGCGCTCGGCGGTCTCGATCATGGAGAGCCCGATGCGATCCTTGATCGAGCCCCCCGGGTTCTGCTGCTCGAGCTTGAGGAAGAGCTCGCAGGGACCGGTGTCGAGCTGGCTCACTCGCAAGAGCGGGGTGTTGCCGATCAGAGAAAGGATCGAGCTTTTCGGTTCGTCGTGTGTCTGCATCGCCCCTCTACGTTCCGCGGTGAGCTGCCGCGAGCCCTTGCTCGAGATCGGCCCAGAGATCCTCGACGTGCTCGAGACCGACGGAGAGGCGCACGAGCCCGTCGCCGATGCCGATCGCCTCGCGCTTTTCCTTCGGGATGGAAGCGTGCGTCATGAGCGCCGGATGTTCTGCGAGCGATTCCACGCCGCCCAAGCTCTCGGCGAGGGCGAACCAGCGCAACGACGTCAAAAAGCGCCGCGCCGAAGGCTCCCCGCCACGCAGCACGACGCTGATGATGCCGCCGCCCCCGCGCATTTGGGTGAGCGCGAGCTCGTGTTGTGGATGGCTCCGCAACCCGGGATAGAGCACCCGCGCGACGCCCGGGTGTTCCTCCAGGCGTCGCGCGAGCTCGCTCGCGGTTTCGACGTGGCGCTGCATGCGGACGGGCAGCGTCTTGACGCCGCGCAAGACGAGGTAGCAATCGAAGGGGCTCGGGACGGCGCCGAGGGCATTCTGCAAGAAGCGCAGGCGCTCCGCGAGCGCCGTGTCGCGCGTCACGAGCACGCCGCCGACCACGTCCGAGTGGCCGTTGATGTACTTCGTCGTCGAGTGCAGCACGATGTCTGCGCCGAGGTCGAGGGGGTTCTGGAGCGCGGGCGAGGCGAACGTGTTGTCCACGACCAAGCGGACGCCGCGCTCCGCAGTGTACGCGGCGATCCTGGCGATGTCGGCGAGCTTGAGCAACGGATTGGTGGGGGACTCGAGCCACGCGAGCTTGGTTTCGGGACGGAGCGCCGCCGCGAACGCTGCCGCGTCGGTCGCGTCCACGGTCGTGGTCCGAATGCCGAGCGCGGTGGCCGCGTGCTGCAGCAGGCGGTACGTGCCGCCGTAGACGTCGTCCCCGCAGACGACGTGATCGCCGGGACTGAGCGTGTGCAAGAGCGTCGTCGCTGCAGCGCATCCGCTCGCGAACGCGAAGCCGAACGGCGCGTGCTCGAGCGCGGCGAGGCAGCTCTCGAGGGCCGCGCGCGTCGGGTTGCCGCTGCGCGAATAGTCGAAGCGAAGCGGCTTGCCCGGCTCCGGCTGGGCGAACGTGGTCGAGAGCGTGATCGGCGGCATCACGGCGCCGTGTACGGGGTCGGGCTCCTGGCCCGCGTGGATGGCCAACGTCTCGAGAAAAGGTTCGGATGACATCTCGCGTTCCCGGGTGTTTGAGCCTTCGCGACGAACGCGCGGCCGTCAAGACGCCGACATCGACCCACCTGCCTCCGAGCCCGTGCGGATACGGCGGCGGTTGCTCGGTGTCACTCCCCGCCGGGCGCTCGGAGGAGCACGCTCGCGGTCGCGCCGCCGAAACCGGCGGAGTTGACGAGGACGCTCTGCACGGGGCGCGTCGGCGCTCGGAGGTAGGAGGCGTACGGTGGCTCGGCCAGAGTTCCCGCCGCGAGCAGGTGAATCGCGAGCTCGACGCCGAACGCTCCGGATGCGCCGAGCGTGTGCCCCATCTGCCATTTGCTCGAGCACAGGGCGACGTCGTTCGGGCCGAGGACGTTCGCAATCGCGGCGAGCTCGGCGCGATCGCCGCGGACCGTGCCGGGAGCGTGGACGACGACCGCGTCGACGCCGCTCGTGTGCCCGACGAGGGCAGCGCGCATCGCGCACGCGAGGCCGTCACCCTCTGGCGAGATGCCGGTCGCGCTCGAGCCCTTTTCGACGGACGAGCCCACGCCGACCACTTCCGCGAGCGCGCCGCGCTCGAGCGCCTCGTGCTCGGTGAGCCGCTCGAGGACGAGCACACAGGCTCCCTCGCCGAGCACCAGGCGATCCCGCGCTTCTCGAGCGAGGGGTTGGCACTCCGGCTCGCTGCCCGCATCTCGCGACAGGAGGCCTAGTGCGTCCATCTGCGCGATCGTGAACGGGGTGAGCGGCGCTTCGGTGCCGCCGACCAAGCACGCCTCGCCGAGCCCGGAGCGCAGCCACGCGAACCCGAGGAGCAATGCCTGGAGCGCCGTGCTGCACGCGCACGAGATCTCGCCGGCGAGCGGAGCGGTGCGGTGCTCTCGGGCCACGTTGGTGGCCAGGTTGCCGAGCGTGGTCGTGGGAGAGGTGCGCGCTTGCGTGCGCCCCTTCGCCATGAACTCGGCGTGGCGTAGCTCCAACGTGGCGGTCGCACCGCGCGACGAGCCGAGGATCACGCCGAGGGCCTCGTTGCGTTCGTCGAAGCGCGCCTGGCGTCGCGCCTCACGCGCGGCGAGGAGCGCGAGCCGCGTCGTGCGGTCGAGCTTCGCGAAGCTCGGGTTTTCCCGGGTGAGCCGCGAGAGCTCGAGCTCGGCTTCTTCCGGGAGCGCGCCGACGGGAAAGGTCGTGTCTCCGATCGCGCGCCGGTGAATCCCTCGGCGCCCCGAGGCGTAGGCCTCGCGGGCCGCGAGCGAGCCGACGCCGAACGGCGAGACCGAGCCGACCCCCGTGATGTAGATGCGGCCGTCGAGGCCGGGGCGTTCGGCGTTCAAACGGCCTCCGATCGCCCTGCTCGGCGCGTGGGCGGCTCGCGCTCGAGGCCCTTCGCCGTGAATCCGTTTCGCGGCGCAATGGGGATCTCCGGAGCCGCCACTCGGGCGAGGGCCGGAGGGATCCCGCGGGGGCGAGCTCGAACGAACGACTGCATTCGTGGAGAGGCTGACGCGCCGCAAGGCGTGAAGCCGCGAAACTGTCGCACGTTCGCACCGACTGTCCAGCAGTGGCGGGTCTCGGCCAGACGAACGGGGCATGGCGGGCTCCGTCATTCGAACGAGGGCGACGAGCAAGGAGCCGTGGGCGGGCGCGCTCGCAGCGCCGAGACGTGACGACGAGTAGGCCGAGGATTTCTCGGGTGAAAGGCGGTGAGTTCGGGCGCGCTCGACCGTCTTCGATTGGGCGCTTGGCGAGGATTCGTCGAGGCCCGGAGGCCCGAGACCTCCGACGAACCAGGAAGTCCAGCGACCCGAAAGGAGGACCGCGCGTGTGCCTTGGGATCGCTCTGAGAGTCTGGTAACGGTACGGGCGAAATGACCGGCCAGTTGCCCAGCCGCGCCAGCCTCGATCTGCGTGGGTTACGCGTGTCCGCCTTCGCGTCGCCGGGTATCGACCCCAACGCGAGCACGGCCATCGCGCAACGACCGCCGTCGCTGACACTCGCGGTGCGCACGGCGCTTCTGTTGTTCGGACAGGGCATGTCCGTCGGTCTGTTCCTGTGGGCGCTCGTGAGGGGAGCCGACGCGCTGCCCTATGCCGTCCACAACCGCTTGCCCATGGACGAGCGCCGTCTCCTGATCTTGGGGATGGCGCTCCCGGGCGTCCTCGGGGTGCTCGCCGGTCTCGCGTATGCGGCGCGGCGCGGTGCTCAGGCGATCCCGCGCGTTCACCAGATCGCGGTCCGCCTGTCTCCCTTGCTCTTGGTGGGCCTTCTGCCCTTTCTCTTCCGCTGGCCGATCTGGGTCTCCCGCGAGATGACCTTCGCGGTGCTGGCGAGCATCTACGGTGTCGCCGCGCACACGAGCCTGTTGGCAGCGTTCCAGGCCGGGCCGCTGTCGATTCGTTCCGGCTTTCCGGAGAGCATGGCGCGGCTCGCGGTGCGCGCGCTCGACCGACTCAAGCCGTGGCTGCCCTTCTCGCTCGTGCTGCTCGGCACCGTCGGATACGCGGCGTACTTCTCGTATTACACGATCGCGAACCACCGGAATCTGCTGACTGCCTCGTTCGATCTGGGGCTCGAGAACAACTTGATGTGGAACCTCGTGAACGGTGGCCCGTTCATGAAGAGCTCCCCGCTCGGGTACGAGGCGGTCCATTTCGGGTTTCACGCGACGTTCTTCGCGTACGTGATGGCGCCGGTGTACGCGATGGCGCAGCGGCCCGAAACGCTGCTCGTGATTCAAGCCGTCCTGATCGGGGCCGCGGCGCTCCCGCTGTACGGCTTCGCGCGCCGTCACATCGGCCGCTGGGGCGCGTGCGTGATCGCGCTCTGCTACCTCTTGTATCCGCCGGTTCACGGCTCCAACCTCTACGACTTCCATTACCTGCCGCTCGGCGTCTTCTTCCTCTGGCTCACGCTGTACTTGGTCGAAGGCGGGCGCTACTGGCTCGCGTCGCTCGCCGTGCTGCTCACGCTCTCCGTGCGCGAAGACGTGGCCGCGGGGCTCGTCATCATCGGGGCGTACCTGATCCTCTCCGGAAGCCGGCCGCGTGCCGGCGCCGTGGTTGCGGTCGTGGCCTCCGCGTACTTCTTCGTCATGAAGATGGTCGTGATGCCGGCCGTGCAGGGAGGCGGGCAATCGTTCATCCACCAATGGGAGGGCCTCGCCCCGGAAGGAGCGCGCAGCTACGGCGGCGTGCTGATGACGGTGCTGGCGAACCCGGTGTTCACGCTGACCAGCCTGCTCGAGCCCGAGAAGTTCTTGTATCTCGCTCAAATCGGCGCGCCGCTCTGCTTCTTTCCCTGGCGACGCCCCATCGGGTTCTTCCTGTCGCTGCCCGGGTTCTTCTTCACGCTGCTCTCGACGAAGTACCTGCCGCTCGTGCAGATCTCGTTCCAGTACACGGCGCACTGGACCACGTTCCTCTTCATCGCGGTGGTCGCGAACCTCGCCGCGCTCCGCAAGCCCGCCTTCGTGGGAGACACGCGCGGGCGTGTCCGGCAGCGCGCGTGGCTCGCGGCGATCGCGCTCGCCACCGTGGTCACGAGTCACCAGTACGGCGCCGTCCTCCAGCAGAACACGGCGCGCGGCGGCTTCGGTCCGTTCAAGTTCGAAACGACCGAGGAGGATCGGGAACGGAACCGGAAGCTCTACTCGCTCATCGACAAAGTGCCGGACATGGCCAAGATCGTGAGCTCCGAGAACATCGTTCCGCACGTTTCGAGCCGCCCCGACTCCTACACGTTGCGCGTCGGGGTTTTCGATGCCGACTACCTCTTGTTCTCGCTCCCTGCCGGGCGCGACGAGATCCCTCATTTGAAGGGCGCCCTGTCGGGACCCTTCGGTATCGTGGAGATCCAGGAGCCGTACTATCTCGCCAAGCGCGGCCATCCCAAGGATCTGAATGCGCCGATTCTCAAGAAGGTCCGATGAGCGCTCGTCCGAACGGGTCGCCGGTCGTCGCGCTCTCCGGGTCTGGCCGGGTGCGAGCGGGGGTGGAACCAGAAGCGGCGTGCTGACGCTGCTCGTCGCCAGAAGGCTCGCGGTCGCGCTGCCCACGCTCGTCGTGGTCCTCCTCGCAGCGTGGCCGATCGTCGCGTTCGTCGGGATTGCGGCGAGTCGGATCGGATATCCGTTCGACCTCGAATGGATGGAGAGCGGGGTGATCGACCACGTTCGCGTGGTGCTTTCGGGAGAACCGCTCTATCGCGAGCCTGGCCTCGAGTTCACTCCGTACATCTACACGCCCGGGTACTACTACGCTTCGGCGCTCGTCTCTTCGGTCGCGGGAGTGGGTTACCTCTCGCTTCGGGCGCTTTCCGTGGTCTCGATCCTCGCCTGCTTCGCGTGCATCGGGGCCTGGGTGTACTTGGAGACGCGCGCCGTGCTCGCGGGGCTCTTGGCAGCGGGGTTGTTCGCGGCGACGTACGGGCAATCCGGATACTGGTTCGATCTCGCTCGCGTCGATTCGTTCTGCCTCGCGCTGGCGCTGGGCGGGACGGTGCTCGCGCGCTGGGGGAGGGGGCACGGCACGGGGATCGCCGCGGGAGCACTGCTCGCGGCCGCGGTGCTCACCAAACAGTCGGCGATCGCCTTCGCGATTCCACCGCTCCTCTTTCGCTACAGCGGGGGCATCCGGGCAGGGGTCGTGAGCACGGCCGCCTTCGCGCTCGTGCTCGCGGGCGTCGTGCTGCCGCTCGAGCTCGCCTCGGGCGGGTGGTTCAGCTTCTACGTTTGGACCGTGCCGGGAGACCACGCCGTCGTTTGGGGAAGCTGGGCGGAACGGCTGCGGGAGGCGTTCGCCGCGCCGATGATGCCGATGACCCTCTCGGCGCTCGCGGTCGTCGTCGGTTGGGTGAGGCCGCCTTCACGCTCGGCGTGGGCGCTCCTCGCGGGGCTCGTCGTTCTGGTGTTCTCGACGTGCCTCTCGGCGCTGCTCCCCACCGGCGGCTACTCGAACAACTTGATCCCGATCCATGCGCTCTTCGCCGTCTGCTCGGGACTCGTGTTCGCTCGGCTGTGGCGCGCGCCGTCGAACCCCTACGTCCTCGCGAGCCGCCGCGGGTTTGCCGTGCTCGTGCTGGGGGCGCAGCTCGGGCTCTTGTCCTGGGAGCCGCGCGAGCGCCTCGTTCCCAACGCGGACGACGTCGCCGCCGGGCAGGCGGTCCTTGCCGCGCTCCGGGAGAGCCGAGCGCCCACTTGGGTGATCGCCTCCGGGTATCCCGCATTCGTCGCCGCCGGCGCCCCCGTGACCGCGCCGAGCCACGCGTTGACCGACATCTTCAAATCGCGCCAGGAAGACGTGAAGCGGCGCCTTCGCGAGGAGGTGTCCCAAGCGATCCGCGAGCGCCGCTTCGCGACCATCGTGCTCGACAGGGCCATCGGCTTCTTGCCGATCGACGTGGGGGACGAGATCCGCCGCCACTACCGCTTGCGGACACGCCTGTTCGCGGAGGACGACCCGCGGCTCTGGCCGCGCACGGGAGCTCGGGTCCGACCGGACGAGTTCTGGGTCGCGCCCTGATGTGCGGTGCGACGCGCGCTTCGGACGGAGCGTGTCCCCGGCGTTTCGGCGCTCACGGCGTGACGATCTCGAACGCGCGAGACTGGATGGCTTCGGCCACGTGTGCGGCTCGTACCCGGGTTTCTTGCTCGAGATCCGCGATGGTGCGCGCCACGCGGAGCACCTTGAAGTAGGAGCGCGCCGAGAGCCCGAGCTGATCCATCGCCGATTGGAGCAGGCGGCGGCTCTTGCCGTCGAGCTCGACGACGCGCTCGATTTCGGGGCCGGAAAGGAGAGCGTTCAGCGAGGCGGAGAGCCCGAGCGCCGTGGCCCGCTCGCGCTGGGTGGCTCGAGTGCGGAGAACGCGTTCGCGCACCGTCGCCGACGACTCGGCCTGCCCGGTGCCCGAGAGCGCGGACAGCTCGACCGGGGGCGCCTGCACGTGGATGTCGAGCCGCTCGAGCAGCGGCCCGGAGAGTCGAGAGCGGTAGCGCTGGCGCCCTTCGGGCGTGCAGCGGCAGCGACGCCGTGGGTGCCCGAGAAAGCCGCACGGGCAGGGATTGAGCGCGGCGACGACGATGGGGCGCGCGGGGAACCAGGCGCGGGCCCGCGCGCGGGCGATGCACACGCGGCCGTCTTCCAGCGGCTGGCGCAGCGCTTCGATCGTCGAGCGGCGAAACTCCGGCAGCTCGTCGAGGAACAAGACGCCATGATGGGCGAGGCTCACCTCGCCGGGACGCGGCAGGTCCCCGCCGCCCACGAGGCCCGCCTCGCTCACCGAGTGATGGGGGGCGCGGAACGGGCGCGACGAGACCATCCCGACCTCGGGCGGCAGCACACCAGCGACGCTGTGGATCATCGTGCACTCGAGCGCTTCCTCGAAGGCGAGGGGAGGCAAGATGCTCGGTAGACAGCGGGCAAGGAGCGTCTTGCCGCTGCCGGGCGGCCCGACGAGGAGCAGGTTGTGTCCGCCAGCGGCCGAGAGCTCGAGGGCCCGTCGGGCTCCGGCCTGACCGCGGACCTCGGCGAGGTCTCGTTCGCCCAGGGCGACGCGTGGGACGAGCGTGGTTCGCCGCGCTGGTCGCAACACGGCTTCACCCCGGAGGTGCCGGACCACCTCGCGAAGCGTCGCGGCCACGCACACGTCCATCTCGGCGCTGAGACCGGCTTCCACCTCGTTCTCCGAGGGCACGACGGCGAGCGCGAGCCCACGCCGTCGAGCGCCCTGGATGAGGGGCAAGGCGCCGCGGACGGCCCGGAGTCGCCCGTCGAGCGACAGCTCGCCGATCAGCAAGACACGCTCGAGCGAGTCCGCGGGAAGGTAACCGGTGGCCGCGAGGATGGCCGCGGCGATCGCGACGTCGAGGGCGCCTCCCGTCTTCCGGAGGTCGGCCGGGGCCAGGTTGACGGTGATCGCGTGCTCGTCGAGGAGCACGTCGAGCGTGGCGAGAGCGCTCGCGACGCGCACCCGCGCTTCGCGCACCACCGCCTCGGCGAGGCCCACCATTTGGAAGAAGGCAGGACCGCGCGTGCAGCAGACCTCCACGCGGATTGGATGGGCTTCGAGACCCAAGAGCACGCTGCCGTGAGCGCTCGCGATACCGAGCGGCGAGCCATGCAACGGAGTCGTGGACGCGAAAGCGGCGCCTGGCATGCAGGGCCGTCGGTGCACGCCCGGTACCAGCTTCGTTCTGGCGCCGGTGGCCGTGCATCCGGGATGGCGGCCAGTGGCGAGCCCTGGTCACTCGCCGGACCGAGCGCGCTGGCCCCGCCGACGTGAGGGGCGGCCGCGCGGCTACGGCGGGAGGATTCGCACCGACTTGAGGTGCAGCAGGCTCTTCTTGTCCACGCGAAGCCGCATCCACCGCGCCTCGACCGGGTCGAAGAGGGCGCGCCAGTTGCTGAACTTCTCTTCGCGACGAGCGAGGACGCGCCACTGCTTTTGGTCCGTGCTCGCCTCCACGACGAGCGGCACGGCGCGATCCGTGCAGCAATCACCGCGGTTCTCGATGCGAATGCTGCCGATCCGCTGGACCGAGCCGAGGTCGAACTCGATCCAGGGGTCCTTCTCCTCGTTGGTGTGGAAGAAGAAATGGGGGCTCTCGTCGCACTCCTGCATGGGCGGTTTGCAGGCGGCGATCGGATACGTCGAGCTCGTTCGCCAGGGCTTGCCGGCCGCGAGGTCGCGCGCGGCCTCGGCCCGGTCGCGGACCATGAAGCCGGCGAACCCGATCAGGACGAGCACGGCCGCGACGAGCCCGAGGCGCAGCAGGCGCTGAATCCAGATGGCGTCGATCGCATGTCGAACCGTCTGGGTGTCGTCGAGGAGCTTCGAAAGGAAGGTCGAAAGGCGCCGGACCGTCCGTGCCTGCTCCTCGGCGGAGAGGTCCGCGAACGCCGTGAAGTCCTGGCCGAGATTCGTGCGGAGCAGCTCGCGCTCGTTCGCGTCCGGGATCCAGCGCTCGAGTAGCGCCGGGTCGATGGACTCGAGGCGCGCCTCGCCGCTCGGCGGAGCAGCGGACACCGCAGACTCGGACTCCGCGAGTCGCTGGCGGGCGACCACCGCTTGGAGCGCCCAGTAACAAGCTTGCCGGTTCAGCTCGCACGCGATGGCGTCAGCGCGCCCATCGACGAACGTATCGTCGGGGTCGAGCACGCGTCGCGCGACCTCGGCCGTGAGCCGCGCCCGTCGATCGAGCTCGACGACACTCGCCTCGCGTCGGGCGACGTCCCGGAGCGCGCGCATGCGCGGCCCGTCCCAAAACCAATCGATGACTCGCGAGAGCCCCGAGCGGCGTGCCCCGTCCTTCGCCGGGTCGGCGGACGGAGCGGCTTTGGCGGCCTGCTCCACGCCGCTCGCGGCGCGGTCGACGGGTTGCTGGCCGCTCTCTTGCGGCTCTTCTCGATTGGGCGAAGCCGGCCCCTCGGGCAGCCCGTTCTGCTGGTCGGTCTCGCCAGTTTCCACGCACGAAGACAAGCAAACGACCGCTTGCGGGTCAAGCAGAGCTCACACCGGCCCTCAAACCTGGAACGGCGAGAAGCGGTCACCCCCGAGGGGGGCTCGAAGCGCGACGAACGAGCTCTCGGTGCCGGTCGTCACGGCGCGCGTTCACCGAGAGTCATGGTCTGCGCCCCGAGGAAGACGCCCCTCAAGAGTGGTTCGAGTGGGCGCAACGCGGCAAGTGCGCGAGGGAAGAACACCACGTAGTCCTGGCGGACCCGCGAGAAGCCGACTTCACGCAAGAGCTTCCGGAGCTCGCCGGGCCAGAGCAACACGGCATCGTCGTCGAACGGGCACGCCGCGACGGCTCGCCGGGTCAACGGGTTCCAGGGGTTGTGCTCGAAAATGACGAGTCGACCGTTCGGCGCCAACTTCTCGCGAATCGTGCCCAGCAGGTCCGCGCGCTGGCCGGGCGGTACGTGGTGGAGCACGCAGGCGAGCACCGCCGTTCCGAAGTACCCGTCGGGAATGGAAGCCGCGTCGTCCCAAATCGTCGCGCTCGGCGCGGCGGCTCGAGCCATCTCCAGACTCTCGCCCGACGGATCATAGGCGTGGACCTCGGCGAAATGCGGCGCGAGGCGCGCCGTCAGCAGGCCGATGCCGCAGCCGTAGTCCAGGATCGGGCCACGGGAAGGCGCCCCGAGGCGGACGAGGCACTGCACCTTGTAGTCCGCGAAGTAGTCGCTGCTCTCCCCGCTCGCACGGACACTGTCGTCGTGCAGGGTGGTGTATTCGCGGGCATAGCGGTCGAACTTGGGGGCGGGCTTCGGCACGTTCACCAGGCCGCTACAGTAGCCGATCGGGGCGCGTCGTTCACCGAGCCTCCGTGTCGGTCGATCGGGGGCGCGTCGGTTCTCGGCGCCAACGCGAACCCGTCGAGGCGGGTCCACGGCGCTTTACGGCCAACGGGAGGTTTGGTAGGCGCAGGAGAGTCCAGCCCTCGATGCGCCGTCCCCGCCTTTCCCTTGTCATTCCCGTCTACAACGAGGAAGAGACGGTTCCGGAGCTCGAGCGCCGTCTCGGGGAGTTCCTCCGGGGGCTGCCTGCCGTCGGGGACGCGTGGGAGGTCGTGTTCATCGACGACGGCTCGAAGGACCGGTCGCGCGCGCTCCTCATGGCGATGTGCGAGCGCGAGCGCCGCTACAAGCTCATCGCGTTCTCGCGGAACTTCGGGCATCAGGTCGCGATCACCGCCGGGCTCGATCGAGCCGAGGGCGACTGGGT
Organism: uncultured Sorangium sp.; assembly: GCA_964475255.1. GTDB lineage: Bacteria > Myxococcota_A > Polyangia > Polyangiales > Polyangiaceae > PMG-095. Next base: position 12,405 of record CAYYWA010000017.1, on the reverse strand, counting down.
CGTCGTGCTCGACGCCGATCTCCAGGATCCGCCCGAGGTCGTGGCGGAGATGCTCGAGAAGGCCAGCGGCGGCTTCGACGTGATCTACGGCGTGCGCCGCAAGCGCGAGGGCGAGACGCTCTTCAAGCGGGCGACGGCTGCGGCCTTCTACCGCCTGATCCGGTCGATGACGGGCGTCGCCATTCCGGTCGACGCCGGCGACTTCCGCATGATGAGCCGAGCCGTGGTCCTCACGCTCCGAGCGCTCCGCGAGCAGCATCGGTTCGTGCGCGGGATGGTGGCCTGGGTCGGGTTCCGTCAGGCCGCCGTCTACTACGACCGAGAGGCCCGCTTCGCCGGAGAAACCAAGTACCCCCTGAGCAAGATGCTGCGCTTCGCGATCGACGGGATCACGTCCTTCTCGATCGTGCCACTCCGGCTCGCCACGTGGCTCGGGCTCCTCGCCGGCGTGGTGGCGGTGGTCACCGGGTTCGCGATGTTCATCATCAAGTTCTTCGGCTTCGGGGTCGTGCCGGGGTGGACCGGGATCATGGTCGCGGTCGCGTTCGGCTTCTCTGCCCAGCTCTTGATGACGGGGATCTTGGGCGAGTACGTCGGTCGCATCTACGAGGAGATCAAGCGACGCCCCCTCTACGTCTCCGCACAGGAGGTGAACTTCGGGGAGGCGAGTCGAACGGCGCCGGAGCGCGCGGTGGTCCCGGAAGAGCGCGGCATCGACGCCGCGCCGCGGCCCAGATCAGCGGCGCGACTGGGGCTCGGACGGCCCCCCCCCGGTGCAGGCGAGGACTGGCAGACGGGGGTACCGAGGAAAGTGCGCCCGCTCCTGCTCGGAGCGCCGGCAGAGCCAGAACTCGCTGCCGCGAGCGGAGACGATGCGGCGGGCGTGGCGGCACTCGCCGCAGAGGCCCACTCGGGCGCGCGAAGGACGAGAGCTTTGGTCCATGGTCGGGTTCGGAGCCGCGACAGGGTACCCGAGCGGGGTGGCGCGTGCCGCGCCGACGAAACGAGGCTTGGCCGCGAGTACACGGGGGGATGGGTCCGCGCTATAGGCACGGCGTGTCTCACCCCGTGCTCGATCGGCGCGCACTGCTCGGGTTGGCCGTCGCGCTTCCCTTCGTCGGCACCTTGGCGTGTCGCAAGCGGGAGCTGCCGGAGCTCGGGCGCGTCGGCGCCTTTACGCTCACCGATCAAAATGGGCGCTCGTTCGGCAGTGACGCGCTGCAGAGCAAGATCTGGGTAGCGGCCTTCATGTTCACGCGCTGCCCGACCATTTGCCCCCGCATCACGAGCCGGATGCGCGACCTTCAGGTGAAGGCGAAAGACCGAGGCGTTCCGGTGCACCTCGTCAGCTTCAGCGTCGATCCCGAACACGATACGCCCGCCGTGCTCCGCGACTACGCAACGCGTTTTCGCGCCGACCTCTCGAGCTGGTCGTTCGTCACGGGAGACCTGGCCGTGGTCCGCCAAGCGGCGGTCGAGGGCTTCAAGCTCGCGCTCGAGGGAACCGCGGATGCGAGCAAGGAGCACTACGGCATCCTGCACGGTTCCCATCTCGTCCTCGTGGATCGAGACCTCGTGATTCGAGGCTATTACCGCACGGACGACGAGCAGGAGCTCGACCGACTGCTCGCGGATGCCGGAGCACTGGGCTGAGCAGGAGCGGCTCGCTCGGCCCGAAGTCGAGGCTCACCCGACGCCGGGTAGCGCTCGCAGGCGTTCGAGTCGCTCGGCAAGCGCCTGCTCTCCCGTCACGGTGATGTGCCCGACCTTGCGACCCGCGCGCGGCGCCTTGCCGTAGAGGTGCAGGTGCGCACCGGGCACGGAGAGCACAGCGTGGGGGTCGGGCAGCGCGCCGACGCAGTTGAGCATGGCGCAGGGCTCGGGCACTTCGGGCGACCCGAGCGGTAGCCCGAGGATCGCGCGCAGGTGATTCTCGAACTGGCTCGTGCGGGCCCCTTCGATCGTAAAGTGCCCCGAGTTGTGCACGCGCGGCGCCATCTCGTTGGCGAGGAGCTCGCCGCCCGCCTCGAACAGCTCGAGCGCCAGCACGCCGACGTAGGCGAGCCGAGCGCAAAGCCGGCTCCCGTACTCCGCCGCGCGCGCTTGGAGCGAAGGGGTGAGGCCCGGAGCGGGGGCGCGCGTGACGCGCAGGATGCCGCCCTCGTGCTCGTGCTCCACTAGCGGATAGTGAACCGTGCTGCCGTCCTGCCCGCGAACGACGAGCAGACTGAGCTCGCGCTCGAACGGAACGAACCGCTCGAGGATGCAGGGAACCCCGCCGAGCGCCGTCCAGGCGTCGTCGAGCTCTTTGCGGCTCCGGAGGACGCGCTGTCCCTTGCCGTCGTAGCCGAGCCGTCGCGTCTTCAGGACCGCGGGGAAGCCGAGCGCTTCGCAGCCCGCCTCGAGCTCGGCGCGCGAGCCCACGGCGGCGAAATCGGGTGTCGGGATGCCGAGCGCGCGGAAACATTGCTTTTCGAGCAGGCGATCCTGCGCCACGCGGAGCGCTTCGGGGGGCGGGCTCACGCGGGTCTTCTCGGCGAGGGCTTCGGCGGCGCTCACCGGGACGCTCTCGAACTCGTAGGTGACGACCGCACAGCTCGCGAGCGCGGCCAGCGCTTCCGGATCGGCGTAGTCGCGGGTGACGTGTCGCGCGACGGCCGCCGCGGGCGCGTCCGCAGACGGATCCACGCAAACGAGCTCGACGCCGAGCGGATGGCCCGCGAGCGCGAGCATTCGTCCGAGCTGGCCGCCGCCGAGCACGCCGACGACCGCCGTCGTGGCCGGGTTACGCTCGCGGATCGGGCGCGTCGAGGACACTCTGCGTCCTTTCGGCGCGATAGCGCCGCAGGGCCTCGCGCACGTGCGGGTGCTTGGTGCCGAGAATCGCCGCCGCGAGCAACGCCGCATTGATGGCGCCGGCCTTGCCGAGCGCGAGCGTTCCCACCGGAATGCCTCCCGGCATCTGCACGATCGACAAGAGGGAGTCGAGCCCGCTCAGGGTCGTGCGCTCGACCGGCACGCCGAGCACGGGGAGCACGGTCTTCGCGGCCACCATGCCCGGCAGGTGCGCGGCACCGCCAGCGCCCGCGATGATGACCTCGAGGCCACGCCCTTCGGCGCTCGCCGCGTACTCGAACATGCGATCCGGTGTGCGGTGCGCGGACACGACCTCGGCCTCGTAGGCGACGCCGAGCGCGTCGAGCGTGCTCGCGGCGTGCTCGAGCGTGGCCCAATCGCTTTTCGAGCCCATGATCACGCCCACGAGGGGCTTTTTGGCCGGCGGGTTCACGGAACGCGCGCCACTTTAACGCGCGAGGGCGGTCCGGCAAGCCCGAGCGCGCCGTGCGCGCCCCTCATCGCGGGCGCCCGCCGTAGGCGCGGCGATAGGCGAGCACGCGTTCGTGGAGCGCGTCCGTGACGAGAATTCGGCCGTCCACCGGCCGGTTTCGCAAATGCTCGACCACCTCGTCGATCGTGACGATGGCCACGGCCGGCATGCCGTAGGCGGCTTCGAGCTCCGCGAGCGCGTTCAGCTCCCCCCGACCGCGTTCCATTCTGTCGACGGACACGACGAGGCCGGCGAGCTCCACGTTCGCGGCCGCGCGAAGGAGCGGGACGGTCTCGTGGATCGAGGTCCCCGCCGTGGTGACGTCTTCGACGATCACGACGCGCTGGCCGTCTCGCAACGCCTCGCCGATCAAGGCGCCGCCCTCGCCGTGGTCCTTGGCTTCCTTCCTGTTGAAGCAGAACGTGACGTCCTTGCCGTGATGCTCGGCGAGCGCCATCGCCGTGGTGACCACCAGAGGGATCCCCTTGTAGGCAGGGCCGAACAGCACGTCGAAGCCCGTCCCGATGCGGTCGAGGATCGCGTCCGCATAGAACCGGCCGAGCCGGGCGAGCTGGCTTCCGGTTCGGTAGCGTCCGGTGTTGATGAAGAACGGAGTGTTGCGCCCGCTCTTCGTGACGAAGTCACCGAAGGTGATCACCCCCGAGCGCGCCATGAACTCGATGAAGTCCGCCTTGTAACCCGACACGGCCGCCAACTGCCCCAAAGCAGCGCGAGCGTAAAGCCCCTTTGCGTCGCGAAAATCCCGCGCGGGCCGGACGCGTGCCACGAACGGCGGGGAAGTTGCCCGCGTCACGCTCCGTTACGTCTGAAAAATCCACTGATTTCCGACAGCAAATGACCGAACCATGACGCCGCGCGTGCAGCTCCCGGAGCTAGTCTCCCGGCGTCTCCATGGCCGCCATCATCGCGTTCTTCGCCGGGCATTGGCTCCTCTCCGTTTTCTGCCAGACGTTCTTTTTGCACCGCTACGGGGCGCACCGGCAGTTCACCCTCTCGAAGGGTTGGGAGCGGTTCTTCCACGTGCTCACGTACCTCGCGCAGGGCGCGAGCTATCTGAACCCTCGGGCGTACGCGATTTTGCATCGCATGCACCACGCGTTCAGCGACACCGAGCGCGATCCACACTCCCCGATCCATCACCCGAACGTGTTCGAGCTCATGTGGCACACGAAGCTCGAGTACGACAAGTACGCCTATCGTCGCGTCGAGCCCGAGCCGCGCTTCGACGGGGGATATCCGGAGATGCCGTGGCTCGACCGACTCGGTCAGTCGTGGTTGATGCGGCTCGCCTGGGTCGGCGGGTACACCGCGTTCTACGTCGCCTTCGCACCGAGCCCGATCTGGTACCTGCTTCTGCCCATTCACTACGTGATGGGTCCCGTTCACGGCGCCATCGTGAACTACGCCGGGCATCGCTTCGGGTACCGCAACTTCGAGCTCGCGGACCGCTCGCGCAACACGCTCGTGTTCGACTTTCTCACCCTCGGCGAGCTCTTCCAGAACAATCACCACCGCTTCGCGATGAGCCCGAATTTCGCGGCGCGCCGCTTCGAGGTCGATCCGGCCTATCCCGTGATCCGCGTGCTCGCGTGGCTCGGCATCGTCCGCGATCTGAGCCCCCAGCGCGCTCGCGTCACCGCGCCCGCGGACGAATCGCCCGCGCCGCTTCCCGAGCGCCCGCTGGAGGATTCCCTGGTCGGCGAGGAACAGACGGCCGCGGAGTGAACGCTCGGAAGCATCCTGCGATCCGCTGGGAGGACGCCCCCGGACCGTGGTAATCCGAATCGGGTGATACGCCTCCGATTCGGGTTCGCCTTCCTCTTTACCGCGTGCGCGGTAGCCGCCGGGAGCGCGGCGCCGCAACCGGCGAAAGCACCGCCGAGCCAGAAAGCAAAGCCCGACGCCGAGCGCCAGCGCGCGAGCGGTGGCGGGCCAGCGGTCACGGCCACCGGGAGCACCAAGGCGCCTGCCCCCGTGGCCGAGGCGCCGCAGGGAGCCACGCCCCGAGCGCCCGGCGAGAAGCCGGCGAGCGCAGCGCCGACGAAGCCGGAGGCGCCCGCGACGCCTGCCGCCTGTCCTGCGGACATGCAGCTCGTCGATGGCCCCTATTGCACGAAGGTCGAGCACCAGTGCAAGCGCAGCTGGTACGACAAGTCCAACAAGAAGACGGTGTGCGAGGAGTTCGAGCCCACCGTTCGCTGCGTCGGCAAGGAGGTGCCGAAGCGCTTCTGCATCGATCGCTACGCCTTCCCGAACAAGAAGGGGGAGCGGCCCGAGGTGATGAATCGCTTCCACCAAGCGCAGCTCAAATGCGCCGCGCTCGGCAAGCGCCTGTGCACGGAATCGGAGTGGACGATGGCGTGCGAAGGGCCGGAGCGGCTGCCGTTCCCGTACGGCTTCGTGCGTGATACCAACAAGTGTCACGGCGACGTGCGGTGGGACTCGCCCGACATGAAGAAGGTGGCGAAGCGCGATCCCGACGAGCTCGCTCGCCTCTGGAAAGGCGTGCGG
>CAYYWA010000017.1:0-6535 GCA_964475255.1 uncultured Sorangium sp. | reverse complement strand
CGCCGATCTACCGGGCAACGTGGACGAGGGCGGCGCGAACGAGCACACCGATGGGACGTGGCGCTCGAAATACGACAGCGTCCACACGGGTGGCCCTTGGTACAAGGGCGTGCGCAACCAGTGCCGGCCGAAGATCTACACGCACGACGAGGGGTTTTACTACTACTTCCTCGGGTTTCGCTGTTGCGCGGAGCCCGATGGGAAACCCACCGATCCGCGCACGCCGCGCCAAGTGCGTGAAGGATGGAGCCTCGAGCGCATCGAGCGCCTCGCCGGCTTCACGCTCGACGAGATGCGTCAGAAGCTCGACGAAAAGGCCGCGGGCAAATGTGAATGCAAGCCGCAGGACATCCGTTGCAAGACGATGTGCGGCACTTTGCTCGGCCCCTCCGCGAAAGACTTCAAGTAACGAGCAGGAACGCCGCGTGCACGAGCGCGCCCGCGGCGAGCCCGGCGAGCACGTCGTCGGCCATGATGCCGAGCCCGGCGGGGCGCAGCCGCTGAGCGGTGTCGATCACGCCCGGTTTCAGGATGTCCAAGGCGCGGAAGAGCACGAGCGCGGCGAGCTCGCCGAACGGGCCGGACGAGGCGGCAATGCCGAGCGCGATCAGCGTCCCAGAGACTTCGTCGATCACGACGCTGCTCGGGTCTTCGTCCCCCGACGCGTGAGCGACGACATTGGCGGCCCACACGCCCGCGAGCGTCAGCCCGACCGTCGCCGCGGCGTGGGGCGCGGTACCGAGCATTTTCAGCCCGTAATGGACGGGAAGGGTCGCCAGCGACCCCACGGTTCCCGGAGCGACGGGGGAGCGGCCGCATCCGAACCAGGTTGCCAGCCAACGGGCCGGAGCAGGCGCATGGGGCATCATGGGTGCATCGGAGCGGGGACGGTACCATGCGCGGGGTGCGTGGCGCATCGCCACGGAGCGCGACCCGTGCCAAGACGCGACTGCGGAATTCCTCAGGCGCACGGCTGTTTGGCATCGGCATGGGCCTTGCGGTGTGCTCGCGCATGTCTCATGTAAGGAGCCGCGTGCCGACCCTGAGCGAACTCACGAGCCAGACGCCGCCCTGGACGCCACCGGGCGGTCCAGGCTCCAAGGCTCCCTACAGCCGTCTGGCACGGACGATCTGGGAGCGAAGCCAGATCGCAAACCTCGCCTATGGCGGCTTCGTGGCACTCGGGGTTCGACTCGCGCGAGCGGGGGTCTCGGCGAACGCGCTCACGTACGCATCGTTGCTCGTCGGCGTCTCCGCGGGACTCTTCGCTGCCATCGGGAACTTCTGGCTCGCGGCAGCGGCGGTGTTCGCCGGAGGCGTGCTCGACGCGCTCGACGGCATCGTGGCACGCACCACGGGCACGGTCACGCCGTTCGGCGCGCTCCTCGACTCGACGATCGATCGCGTCACGGACGCAGTTCCGCTGCTCGGCATCCTCTACTTTTTCAGCGCGTCGCCGCTGCTTGCCGCAGCGCCCGCCGTCGCGCTCGTGGGCTCGATCGTGATTCCCTACGCGCGAGCGCGCGCCGAGGGGCTCGGGGCACAGCTCCCGCCGCTGTTCATGCGGAGGCCCGAGCGCGTCGTCTTGCTCGTCGCGAGCTTCTTGCTCGCGAATGTCGACTTCGATCCGTTTCCACCGGCTCCTTTGCTTTGGCTCGGGATGGTCGTCCTCGGCGTGTTGAACGCTGCCGGCGCTGTCTCCGTCCTGCTCGCTGCTCGCCGCGCGCTCACGACGCCGTCGAGCACGTTGGGCTGAGCCTCTGCGCCTCATCCCCGTTCCTCTCGCCCGTAGCTCCCGCGGGGCTTCGGATGCGACGTTTCGATGACAGAGCTATCGACCCGCCCGCTGTCCACCTATACGCGGTGGCTTCTGCGGCACCGCGTTTGGGTGCTGCTGGCTTTTACCTTGCTCTTTGGGGTGGCTGCGCTCCGGACGGTCCGCACGTACGCCGCGCTGCGCGGTGACCTCGAGGAGCTCCTGCCGAAGAACGCGCCGAGCGTTCAGGCGCTCGCCGAGCTCCGCGAGCGGGTTCCCGGAATTCGACATCTCGGCGTCGTCGTCGAGCTGGACCGTCCCGAGCAGCTCCCGCAGGCCGAACGGTTCCTCGACGCGCTCGCCGAGCGGATTCGCGGCTACCCGAAGGACATGGTGGCGGCGGTTCGGGTGGACGCGGCCGCGGAGAAGGCCTTCGCGAACACCTACGCGCTCCAGATCATGGATCCGGAGGACGTGGCCCGCCTGCGCGAAGCCGTGGAGGAGCGGCGGGACTGGGACGTCACGCGCCAGATGGGGCTCGACCTCGAGGACGAGAGCGAGGCGCCCCGTCCGGAGATCCCGATCGGGGAGCTCCGCGCCAAGTACGAGGCGCGGTTCGGCGCGCCCCGCAAAGGACCGGGCGCGAGCGATCGCTTCGTCGCCCCCGACGGGCGCAGCGTGGTTCTCCTCGTTCAAGCCGCCGCCCACGAAACGGGGCAAGCGGGCGATCGCGCGTTGCTCGACCGCGTCAAACAAGACGTGCGGGAGCTCGGGTTCCCGGACGGCTCTGGCTCCGGGATGCGGGTCGGCTACGCCGCCGACGTCGCCATGCAAGTCGAGGAGCTGTCGGGGCTGCAGGCGGATCTGACCGTTTCCGGAGCGGTCGTTCTGCTGCTCGTCGTCGGCTCGCTCGTCTGGTTCTACGGCTCCTTCCGCGCGCTCCCGATCCTCGGGATCCCGCTCGCCGTGGGGACCGTGCTCGCGTTCGGGGTCGTCGCGCTTCCGCCGCTCTCGATCCTCTATTTGAACTCGAACACCGCGTTCCTCGGGTCGATCATCGTCGGCAACGGGATCAACTCGGGCGTCATCCTGCTCGCGCGCTTCCAGGAGGAGCGCCGCTCCGGCGCGACCTTGGTCGCCGCGATCGACGCCGCGGTGCGCTCGACCTGGAAGGCGACCCTCGCCGCGGCGCTCGCGGCGGCGACGGCCTACGGCTCGCTCGTGTTCACCGACTTCCGGGGCTTCAATCAGTTCGGATGGATCGGTGGCTTCGGCATGGTGCTCTCGTGGGCGGCCATGTACGCGCTCGTTCCGCTCCTCGTCTTCTACTGGGGCGCTCGCCTCGGCAGCGGCCGCACGGGGGACACGTCGCGTCGCGCGTCATCGATGACCCGCTGGGTGCTCGAGCACCCGCGCTGGGTGCTCGGCATCACGGGGATCTTGCTCGCGGTCTCGGCCGTTGGCGTCGTGCGTCGCAGCGGCGACTGGATCGAGTACGACCTGTCGAAGCTCAGGCGGCGGGACTCCTGGGAGCACGGCGAGCGCTACTTCGGAAAGCGGATGGATGCGGCGCTGGGTCGCTATCTCACGCCCACGGTGGTGCTCGCCGAGACGCCGGAGGAGGCTCGGCTCATCGAAGACCGCGTGCGGGCGCTCGCGGCGCGCGGCGAGGCCGGTGGCTTGATCGGGACCGTGCGCAGCGCGAGGACGTTCCTTCGGCCGGACGTCGAGCGCTCGATCGAAGAGGCGCGCGCCCTGGAAAAGGTGCTCACGCCGCGGATGAAGGCGGAGCTCGAGCCCCAGGATCGCGAGCTCGTCGAGACGGCGCTCTCGCCCGCGGCGTTCGAGCCGCTCACGGCCGAGCAGATCCCTTCCTCGCTCGTGCTCGGACTCGAGGAGCGCAGTGGTCGGATCGATCGCAACGTCCTCGTGATCCCGCGCCTGTCGGAGGGAGGCACCTGGGATGCCGAGCGCCTCGGGGCCTACGCGCGCGACCTGCGGAACGCGGCGACCATCGACGGCGCAACGCGCCCCGTCGCGGGGCCGCTCCTGCTCTCGAGTGATCTCGCGCGCGCCATGATGCTCGACGGTCCTCGAGCGGCGCTCCTGTCGCTGGCCGCGGTGATGGGCATCTGCGTGCTCGCATTCCGTGGGAGGCGGCGTCGCGAGGGGCTTGGCCGCTATCTGCCCGACCGCGGGAGCTTCCTCCTCTCGCTCCTCGCCATCGGCTCGTTGCTCGCGGGCGTGCTGCTGATGCTCGGCGCGATGGCGTGGAGCGGGCAGCGGCTCAACTTTTCGAACTTCATCGCGCTCCCGATCACCTTCGGGATCGCGGCCGACTACTCCATCAACATGCTCCGGCGCTACCAGTCCGAGCGCGGCGAGCACCTGGCGAGCGGTCTCTCGGGGACGGGCGGTGCGGTGGCCCTCTGTTCCGCGACGACCATCATCGGCTTCGGCTCGCTGATCATGGCGCAGAACCAGGCCCTGTTCTCGTTCGGCCTGCTCGCCATCATCGGCGAGCTGACCTGCCTCGGGACGGCGGTGATCTCGCTGCCGGCGCTCTTGGCGCTCCATGCGCAGCGCGCTCAGTCGGCGCCGGCGGCGGAGGCCCTCGAGGCGGGGTGATCGAACGAGCGCGACGTCAGCGCGACTCTTCGATGATCTTGCAGGACTCGGCCCGGCCGACCCAAGGGGGGCCGTCGGGCTCGGACCAGCTGTGCTGCGGGCTCCAGCGGAGCTTGACCTGTTCGAATCGGCCGATGAACTTGAGCTCGCATTCGACGGCGAAGCGCGCGAGCTTGTCCGGCTGAACGCCTTGCGGCGGCTCGCGGTGCAGGCGGAAGGCCACCTCGGGCTGTGCCCACAGACCGGTGACGAACAGGAGCTTGTTGTCGAACCAGGTGCGGTACGGCTGAATGATGTCGAGCTTGTTGTCGTCGTGGGGTTTGCCGGGTTCCCGCGGCCAGGCCTGGCTCGTCGTCTTGTAGGCGCAGTGGGCGCCGTCGAAGCTCTGCTCCGAAGCGCACGCGAGCAAGTTGAAGTCGGCGGTCACCAGGGTGATGCGCACCGTCGCGGTACCCCCCATCGTGAACGACTCGACGCGCGTCGGCTCCGGTCCCTTCGGCTCCAACACCTTGGCGAGCGGCGTCCACATCGGGATGACCGCGGTGGCAGCGAGCACGATGAGGCCGATCAGAAGACGCCCACTCAAGACCGGCGGCTCGTCGTCGTCGCGGGCGCGCGCTCTGCGGGATCGCTCCCGATCCTTGGTGGGCTTCTTCTTCGACTGGCCGCTTCGCTCGGGCCGCTCCCGGCGCTTCGTCTCGACATTCCCTTCGGCGGTCGCCATCGCCGCCTGACATAGCGCAGATTCTCGCGCCAGCGGAGCCCCTCCGAGGTGGGAACGGGGCGAATCCTGGTGTCCGGGCCGATTTCGGCGCGGCTTTGGGGGGAATCAGCGCTGCAGCGCGGCAGCCAGATAGACCCCGGGCGCCGCGTCCGGGTCGCCCTCGTCCCCCGTTGCGATCCGGCGCGGCCCGGACTCCGGAGGCTGCCCCGAGGTGCCGGCAATCGCCGAAACCGCGGCGACGTCGCGCAGGGTAAACCCGCTCCGGGACGTGGCGACCAGGCCCTCGCGCTCCCAGCGGCAGAACACGCGCACGACCGTCTCGCACGAGGTGCTGACGAGCTCCGCGAGCTCCCGGCGGGACAACGCGATGGGGATCTCGGAGGTGCCGTCCGCGAAGTCGTCCCCGAAGCGCTGGTTGAGCTTGAGGAGCAGCGTCGCGAGGCGCGCCTCCACGGCCCCCGCGCTGAGGACGTCGATCTTCTCGAGCAGAGCCGTCACCTCCTGATCCGCCGAACGTGCCAGCGCGCTCTCCAGGCCCGGACTCACGGCAATTGCTTGGAGCAGCTCGGTCCGTTCGAGCGCGAGCGCGACGACGCGCTCGCTCGCGGCGATGGCGTCCATGGCGTTCGGCCGCCCGCTGAGCACGGAGAGATGTCCGATGCTCTCGGTCGCGCCGAGGAGCGCGCAAATCGCGGGTCCACGCGGCGTGTGCCGAACCAGTTTCACGAGCCCTCGTTGAATCAGCCAGAGCGCTTCCGGCAGCTCGCCCGCTCGGAAGAGCGCATCGCGCTTTCCTGCAGAGCGTTCGACCGCCGAGCGCGCCAAGCGTGAAAGAATGTCGGGCTCGACCCCTACCAGCGTTCGAGCCAGAAGCTCGACGGTGCCCATGGGCGGTGCATACCAAAATTTCCCGCGCCACAAGTCGACGCACTCGGTGACCTCAACAAAACACTATGCGAGGATTCGTCGGACACCGAAGCGTGTATGACTCCCTTTGCACGACCTCCCTATTACGGGGACTCGGTCGCTGCTCCCGTCCGGCGGTTGCCATTCGAGATCGAGAGCCGTGGCGCGTAATGACGCATCTTTTCGAGATTCGAAGTGAACGGCGCCGAGCGACGTCCACCGAAATCCCTTAGCCTCGATTTCGGGCCTCCTAGGACGCCGATCGGTTTGACCGATCGGCGTTCTAGCCTCGTTTCGTAGGGGCGGCACGCGCCGCCCCTCCCCGCCGAGGTGAACTCGGCGGGGCCCCTCCCCACGCGGGCACTCTGTCCGACGCAGCTTTCCGCATATCTCGGCGCGTTCCTAACCGTTTGTCGCTCTAGTCGGGGGAAGGCCGATTCCTCGCGTCTTTCCGCCGCCCTCGCGTCCGTCGTGCTCGCGATAGCGCTGCTATCGCTGCGCGCGCCGAACGCGAATCCGTC
>CAYYWA010000016.1:0-34961 GCA_964475255.1 uncultured Sorangium sp. | reverse complement strand
GGGCGGGCTCGTAGCCGAGCTCGACGAGGAGCGACTTGGCGGCGTCGGTGACGTCGAGGCGGATTTCGCGGTCGGCGAGGAGGCGCTCGACCTTGGCGAGCTCGAGGTCGGTGATGCGCAACAGGTCGTCGCGGGAGAGCGGGCGAAAAACGAGGACCTCGTCGATGCGGTTCAGGAGCTCGGGGCGGAAGAAGCGACGGAGCTCGTCGAGCAACACGTCGCGGAGCGCTTCGCGGCCCGCCTCGTCCTCGAAGATGCGCGGCTCGGCCTCGAGCACGCGATCGGAGCCGATGTTGGTGGTGAGGATCACGACGGTGTTCGAGAAGTCGGCGAGGCGACCGCGCCCGTCGGTGAGCCGCCCTTCGTCGAGCACCTGGAGCAAGAGGTTGAAGACGTCTTGGTGCGCCTTCTCCACCTCGTCGAAGAGGAGGGCCGAGTAGGGACGGCGCCGCACGGCCTCCGTCAGAAAGCCGCCCTGCTCGCTGTCGGCGTAGCCGGGTGGCGCGCCGAGCAGGCGCTGCGCCATGTGCCGCTCCATGAACTCGCTCATGTCCAGTCGGGTCAGCGCGTGCTCGTCGTCGAAGAGGAGCTCGGCGAGCGCTTTGGCGAGCTCGGTCTTGCCGACGCCGCTCGGACCCAGGAACAAGAACGAGCCAATCGGGCGACCCGGATCGCGCAGGCCGACGCGCCCGCGGCGCACCGCGCGCGCCACCGCCGACACGGCCGCGTCCTGGCCGACGACGCGCTCCTTCAAGCGATCTTCGATCTTGAGCAGGCGCTCGGCTTCGCCTTCGAGCATGCGCTGCACCGGAATGCCGGTCCACACGGCGAGCGTCGCGGCGACGTCCTCCTTCTCGACGACGGGCGGCGCTCCCTCAGGGGCGCGCACGCGCACGCGCGCCGCCGCTTCGTCGAGGAGATCGAGCGCGCTGTCCGGCAGGTGGCGATCTTGGACGTACCGCTTGGCGAGGTCGGCTGCGGCGCGGAGCGCGCTCTCCGCGATGCTCACGCCGTGATGTTCGGCGAGGCGCGGCGAGATCCCGCGTAGGATCTCGAGCGCTTGCTCCGCGGTGGGTTCCTCGATCGGCAGGCGCGTGAGCAGGCGCAAGAACAAAGGCTCACGCTCTTCGATGCGCTTTTCGCCTTCGGGCGTCACGGTCGCGACGAGACGGAGCTCGCGGCGCTCCAGTGCGCCGCGCAAAAGATCGAAGAGCGCGTTCGAGCCCATTCCGGTCCCGGCGAGCTCGTCGAGCTCGCGCACGACGAGGATGCGCGGCGGCTCGCTCTCGCGCAGCTCCGCGAGCACGCGCCGAAAGCGTTCTTCGACTTCGCCGCGCAGACGCGTTCCGGCCGTGAGCGCGCCCGTGTCGAGCTCGCGGAGCGGCGCTCTGCCGAGCCGCTCCGAGGCGTTGCCGCCCTCGATCGTGCGCGCGAGCGCCACCACGAGCGCGTGCTTGCCCACGCCCGGCTCCCCCACGAGCAGCGGGTGGCATTTGCTGCGGCGCTCGAGCACCGTGAGGATGCGTTGGAGCTCCGCCTCGCGCCCGACGATCGGATCGTCGAACCCGAGCGTCACGGGGCGGAGGAGCTCTTCGGTCCCGGCCGCCGCGGGAGCCGTGTGGGCCGTCGCGGAGGCGGTCGTGAGCGCGCCGAGGTGCGCGCGGAGCGCGCCGGGCGCGATGCCGAACGTGGAGAACAGCTCGCCGCTCGGGCCGCGGATTTCTTGGGAGAGCGCGTTGAGCACGTCTCCCGCGCTCACCGCGTTGCGGCGTTCTCGGGTTGCCTCCCGCTCGGCGCGCTCGATCAGGTCGAGCATCGCCGCGGACAGGTACGCGGGCTCGTTCGAGCGCGGCAACGACGAGAGCAGGCGATCGGCGGCGCGCACGAGCTCCGACGGGTCGGCTCCGGCGCGTCGGAACACGTCCGCCACCCGGCGATCCCGGCTGACGGCGGCCGCGGCGAGGTGGAGCGGCAGCACCTCGGCGTGGCGGCGCTCGTCGGCCAGGCTCTGCGCCGAGACGATGAGCGCGCGCGCCTCGGGCGCGAAGCGTTCGAGCGACAACGTCGTGGGTTCTGCCGATTTCGCCATCGCCCGGAGGATCGCATGGCGCCTGTTCCGAGACCACGTCTCGTCGCCGGGGCGCCGACGCGCGCCGAAGAACGCGCCGGACCGTGCGCAAGCCGGTGAGTCGCGCCGCCGGGAGCGGCCCGGTTTGTGAACGTTCGAAGCGGCTGTGCCAAGATGGCGAGCGCCCTTGCTCCGCCTCGACGACCTCCCTTCCTGGTTTTACTACGCGTTCGGCGTGCCTTTCGGGCTCGTCTGGGGGAGCTTTCTGAACGTCGTCATCCACCGCCTGCCGCGCGAGCAGAACGTCGCCTTTCCGGGGTCCGCCTGCCCGAGCTGCGGAGCCGCCATTCGCGCTCGCGACAACATTCCCGTGCTGAGCTACCTCGTGCTCCGCGGGCGCGCGCGCTGCTGCGGGGCGTCCATTTCGCCTCGCTATCCCGCCGTCGAAATCGCGTCGGGGCTGTTGGCGCTCGCGCTCTTGCGCCTTTTGGTTCTCCAGCTGCCGGGCGACACGAATCTGCTGGTCGCGCTCGCGACCTTCGCGCTCCACTTCGCGCTCGGGCTCGGGCTCCTGGCGCTCGCCCTCATCGATCTCGAGCACATGCTCTTGCCCGACTCGCTCACGCTCGGAGGGCTCGTGCTCGGGCTCGCGACGGCCGGGTTTCGCGGCGTCGGGTTCGCCGAGTCCGCGCTCGGCGCGGCGCTCGGCTTCGCGATCGTGTTCGTGCCGTTCGATCTCGTGTACTCGCGGCTTCGGGGGCATCCGGGCATGGGGCTCGGCGACGCGAAGCTGACGGCGCTCGCGGGGGCGTGGTTCGGCTGGGAAGGCGCGCTGTTCGCGCTGTTCGGCGGCGCCGTCCAGGCGACGCTCGTGGTCCTCGCGGTGGTCGCCGTGCGCGGCAAGCTCGACGAGCCCGAGGCCGTGGTGCAGGAGCGGGCCCTCGTCGAAGCGGCGCTCCACGAGGCCGAGGGGGAAGAGCGCGCGGAGCTCGAGCGTGCGCTCGCCGAGGATCCAGTGCTCCGCGCGCCCGAGCCCGGCCTCGCGCAAGCGCGGCTCCCGTTCGGGCCGTTCTTGGCGCTCGCGATCCTCGAGTACCTCTTGCTCCAGGTGCTCGGCCTGACGCCGCTCCTGGGGCTCGTGGAAGGGTGATGGGGCGCGCGCTCGTCGCGTTCGTGCTCTTGGGAGCGACGGCCTGCGCGCGGCAGGTCGAGCCGGCGCGCCCCGTCGCCGAGCAGTTCATCGAGGTCGACTACCCGCCGCCGCCGGCCGAGGTCGAGGAACGGGACGCCTGGCTCTCCGGTCGCCCCGAGTGCGTGTGGATGGACGGGCACTACACCTGGATCGGCCGTCGCTGGCGCTGGATCCCGGGGGAGTGGGTCGTGCCGCCGCCCGGTTGCCGGCGCGCGCCGCCGTCGCTCTCCTGGTCGCGCGAGACGCCGTCGCGGCTCTATTACAGCCCGCCGCGCTGGTATCGGCCGTCGGCCGAGGATCCAGCGCGCGCGGAGCCGTGCGCGGCTCCGATTCCCTGTCTACAACGGGCGAGGCCGCAATGACGACCGTGCCCGAGACCTGGTCCATCGGCAGCGTGCTGCGCTGGGCGACGGAGGATTTCGCTCGCCGCGGCCTCGCGCGTCCGCGGCTCGAAGCCGAGCTCTTGCTCGGACACGTGCTCGGCGTCGATCGCGTGCGTCTCGTGATCGACTCGGACCGACCGCTCCGCCCCGACGAGCTCGGGAGCTTTCGCGAGGTGATCCTGCGCCGCCGGCGCGGCGAGCCCGTCGCGTACATTCGGGGCGAGCGCGAGTTCTATGGACGGCGCTTCGTCGTCGATCGCCGCGTGCTCGTGCCTCGGCCCGAGACGGAGATCCTCGTCGAGGTGGCGCTCGAGCGCACGCGCGAGCGCTCCTTGTTCGGACGCGCGCTCGATCTGTGCACGGGCTCGGGGTGCGTCGCGGTGACGTTCGCGCTCGAACGGCCCACGTGGAAGATCACGGCGAGCGATCTCTCGGCGGACGCGATCGAGCTCGCCGCGCACAACGCCGCGCGCCTCGGCGCGCTCTTCGGGATGCGCTTTCTCGTCGGGGATCTGTTCGAGCCGCTCGCCGCGGACGCGCGCTTCGAGCTCGTGACCGCGAACCCGCCGTACATTCCTGAGAGCGAGATCGCAGGGCTCGAGCCCGACGTGCGCGACTTCGAGCCGCGTCTCGCGCTCGACGGCGGCGAGGATGGCCTCGCGGTCGTGCGCCGCATCGTGAGCGGCGCCCGCTCACGGCTCGTGCCGGGGGGCGTGCTCGCGCTCGAGGTCGGTCACGATCAGGCGGCGCGCGTGCACGCGCTCCTCGCCGAGCACGGCTATACCGAGATCCAACGCCGTCGCGACTACGCCGGTTACGAACGGATCGTCAGCGCCCGGGCTGGCGTCTCGGACCCCGCGTGAGCTCTCGTTTCGCAGGGGCGGCACGCGCCGCCTCTCTCCGCCGAAGTGGGCTTCGGCAGGGCCCCTCCCGACGCGGGCACTCCGCTCACCGCTTTCTTTCGCTTCGCTCGGCGCGTTCCCCAATCGTGCTACGGGCCGCCGTAGAGGGTGGCGCGGGCTCCGATGAAGGCGGCGCCAGCTTCGATGGATTGTGAGTAGGCGTAGGTGCCCGTGAGCGAGGGGCCGAGGGCGAGGGGACCCCAACGAAAGGCCTCGAAGGAGACGCCGGCGTTGATGAGGGAGAGCGCGCCGCCGTCCGCGTTCTCGGGGCCGCCCTCGATCACGAGGCCGCCCGCGCCGAAATCGGTGAAGAACGACAGGTCGCGAAAGC
Organism: uncultured Sorangium sp.; assembly: GCA_964475255.1. Taxonomy (GTDB): domain Bacteria; phylum Myxococcota_A; class Polyangia; order Polyangiales; family Polyangiaceae; genus PMG-095. The sequence goes on along the minus strand of CAYYWA010000016.1, from coordinate 30,085 downwards.
GGCCGCCGAGCGACCAGAGCGGGAACGCTTCGACATGCAAAATGAAGGCGCCGCCTCCGGCCTGGTTGCCCTCCGAGCCAAAGCCGAAGCTGTGGAGGCCGAGGCCCACGATGAACCAGTCGCGGAGCGCACCGCCGAGCCAGGCCGTGACCTGGCCCCCGGACGCGAGACCGGTCTCGGAGCGGAACTCGGGCTCCCCGATCTTCTCGACATCGTTCGGGTAGCCCGAGGCGACGCCCAGGCCGCTTCCGAGCGTTATCCCGAGGGCGAGCCCCGACCGGCGCTCCGCCTGGATCTCGTAGCCACCGTCCCAGTGGTCTTCGGCGGCGGCGACCGGCAACGAAATGAGGAGCGCGGCCGCGGCGGCGAGTCCAGAAACGCTTCGGCGCATGCGGCATTTGTCTCCGAGGGCGCGATGCGGGTCAAGCGCTCCAAAACTTGGCCCTCGAAGAGCACCTTTGGCACTTCTCCCGCGAATGGCACGGCTCGGCTCGGTGCGGCGCCTGGGCTTGGGAGCGCTCTCTTGCCTCCTGTCGTGCAGCACGAACGGGGGAGAACCCCCCCTCGGCAAGCTCGCCGACGACGCCGAGCTCCTGAGCTTCGAGCCCCCGCCCGAAGACGGGCCCAAGCTCGGCGCGATCGCCAACGTGACGCCGGTGCTCGAGCGGCCCACGCGACAGGCGCGTGAAATCGGCTACCTGCACGCGGGCGCGCGCGTCGCGCGGAGCCCCGAGCCGATCACGAAGAGCAAGGACTGCCCGGACGGCTACTACGCCGTGCATCCGCGCGGAGTCGTTTGCGTGAACCACGGCGCGACGCTCGACCTCCGGCATCCGACGCTCGCCGCGATGGCGATCCAACCGTCGCTCGACGAGCCGCTGCCGTACGCGTACGCGCGGGCCACGTCCGACACGCCGCTGTTCGAGCGCGATCCGGAGCACAGCGATGCGGTTCGGGCGCTCGGGACCTTGAAGAAGGGCGCGGGCATGGCCGTCGTCGGCTCGTGGACGGCGCGCGTCCCCGACGGCGGAACGGAGCGGCTCGCGCTGCTTCCGAGCGGGCGCTTCGTGCGCGCCGCGGATCTCGGCGCCGCACGCGTCCCCGAGCTCTCCGGGCAAGCGGCGGAGGACGATCGGCTGGCCGTGGCCTTCGTGGTCAAGCGCGGCGTTTCGACGTTCCGGCTCGGCAAGGAGCCCGAGCGGGTGGGCGGCCTCGACTACCACGCGAAGCTCCCCCTGAGCGGTCGCTCGCGGGACGCGGCCGGTGCGATCTTCTTGGAGACGGCGGACGCGCTCTGGGTTCGAAAGCAGGACGTCACGTCCGTTCTAGCGCGGAAAAACCTCCCTGAGGTCGCGCGCACGGGGCGGCGCTGGATCGACGTCAGCGTCGGCACGGGCACGCTCGTGCTCTACGAAGGGGCGCGTCCGATCTTCGCGACGCTCGTCGCGACCGCGCGCCCCGACGAGAGAGCGAAGGGGGCGAGCGTGCGCCTCGGAACGTTCGAGGTCACGTCGAAGCACGTGACCCACCTCCGCGCCGACCCCGAGCGCGCCGGCGAACGCTTCCCCGTCTACGATCTGCCTTGGGCGCTCGAGCTCTCTTCCGGACAGCTCCTGTACGGCGCCTACTTCCACGATCGCTTCGGCATGGCGCAGGGGACCCGCGATTTTGCGCTCTCTCCCGCGGACGCCCGTCGCGTCTTCGAGTTCGCGCTGCCCGAGCTGCCGCCCGGCTGGCACGCCGTCCGCGCCGAAGGCGAGCGCACGCCGGTCGTCGTCCGCGACTAGAGCGACGAGCGGTTGGGACCGCGCCGGAATCTGAGCGAGACAGCGCCGAGCGTAGGGGCCGCGCCGACTAGCGGAGGCGATCGAGGATATCGACGGTCGCGCGCGAGCGGTTCAACGTGTAGAAGTGGATGCCCGGCGCGCCGCCCTGGAGCAGCGCGCGGCACTGCGCCGTCGCGTGCTCGACGCCGATGCGTTGCACGGCCTCGGTGTCGCCGGCGTTTGCCTCGAGCACCTCGAGCAAGTTGGGCGGGATCGTCGCGCCGCACATCGCGGTGAAGCGCTTGACCTGGGAGACGTTCGTGATCGGCATCACCCCGGGGACGATCGGCACGGTGATCCCGATCGCGCGCGCGCGCTCGACGAACCGGAAGTAGTCGCGCGGGTCGAAGAAGAGCTGCGTGATCAAGAGGTCGGCGCCCGCGCGCACCTTCTCGAGGGTGTGTTGGAGATCCGCCTCGAAGCTCGGAGCCTCCGGGTGCTTCTCCGGGTAGCAGGCTGCCGCGATGCAGAAGTCGTACTTCTCGCGGATGAAGGCGATGAGCTCCGAGGCGTGCGAGAAGCCGCCCTCGGGCGTCACGAACGACGTCTGCCCGCGCGGCGGATCGCCGCGCAACGCGATCACGTTCTCGATGCCGCCCCGCGTAAGCTCGTTCAAGACCCCGGCGATCTCGTCGCGATGCGCGCCCACGCAGGTGAGGTGCGCCATGGTCTCGAGCCCTGCCTCGCGCTTGATGCGCTGCACGAGCTCGACGGTGAGCCGCCGCGTGCTCCCTCCGGCGCCGTAAGTCACCGAAACGTAAGCCGGGTCGTAGGTTCGGAGGCGAGCGACCGTCTCGAACAGTTGCTCCATGCCCTCCGGACCCTTCGGCGGGAAAAACTCGAACGAGAAGGCAGGACCGCTGCCGAGCTTGTCGATGATCTTCATGCGAGCCTGGCCTTGCGTACTATATTCCGCCGATGCGCATCCACATAGTCGCCGTTTCCGGGACGGGAATGGCGCCGCTCGCCGGGCTGCTGCGCGAGCTCGGGCACGAAGTATCCGGCAGCGACATCGCCTTCGACCCGCCGATGGGACCGGCCTTGCTCGAGTGGGGAGTGCGCTGCCTCGAAGGGTTCGCCGTCGAGCACCTCGAGCCCGCGCCCGACGTCGTGGTGATCGGCAACGTGTGCCGGCCGGACAACGTCGAGGCGCGCGCGGCCATCGATCGCGGCTTGCCGTACACGCACATCGCCGGCGCGCTCGCGCGCTTCGCGCTCGAAGGAACGTCGCCGCTCGTCGTGGCCGGGACGCACGGCAAGACGACGACCACCGCGCTCGCGGCGCTGGTGCTCGACAGGGCCGGCCTCTCGCCCGGCTATCTCGTCGGCGGACGGCCGAAGGATTTGCCGCGCAGCTTCAGAAAAGCGGGTCCCCGACGGCTCTCGACGCCGTCATCCGCGGCGCGGCGAACCCCCTTCGTGATCGAAGGCGACGAATACGACACCGCGTTCTTCGAGAAGAGCCCGAAGTTCTGGCACTACCAGCCCGAGGTCGCGATCCTCACGTCGATCGAGCTCGATCACATCGACATCTATCCGAGCCTCGACGCGTATCTCGCCGCCTTCTCGGGGTTCGTCGCGCGCATCCCCGAGCACGGCCTGCTCGTCGCGAACGCGGCCGATCCCCTCGTGCGGCGGATCGCCGCCGAAGCACGCGCGGAGGTGGCCTACTTCGCTCTCGAGGGGGAGGACACGGGCGGCGTTTCGCCGCACTGGCTGGCCGCGCCGGCGCTCATCGCGGAGGGCGGCACCTCGTTCGATCTGTTCGCGGGGGGCGTCTCGTGCGGGCGCCTCGCGATCTCGCTCTCGGGGCGGCACAACGTGAAGAACGCGGTCGCCGCGCTCGCCGCCGCCGTCCAAGGTTACGGCGTCCCGCTCGACGCGGCGGGACGAGCGCTCGCCGCGTTCAGCGGCGTGGCACGGCGTCAGGACTTGCTCGGCTCACCGCGCGGCATCCACGTCTACGATGACTTCGCGCATCACCCGACGGCCGTTCGCGAAACCCTGCTGGCGCTCCGCGCGCGCCACCCGGGTGCGCGGCTGATCGCGGTGTTCGAGCCGCGCAGCGCGACCGCGTGCCGCAAGCTGCACCAGGACGACTACCCGCCGGCGTTCGGCGCCGCGGAGGTCACGCTCCTGGCTCCGCTCGGTCGCGGCAATCTCCCCGCGAGCGAAGCGCTCGACGTCGAAGGCGTCGCCGCGGCGATTCGCGCGCGCGGGGGCTCCGCCGAGGCGCTCCCGAGCCACGAGCGGATCCTGGAGCGCGTCGTCGAGCTCGCCCGGCCCGGCGACGTCGTGGCCCTGCTCTCGAACGGCGCCTTCGCGGCGATCCCGCGGCGGATCGTCGAGCGGCTTGGCGCGTCCGGCTGACGTGATGTACGAAGCTTCGCGCATGGAGACGACCGTCGTGAGCTGTCCGTGTGGAAAAGGCGACTCGCTCGAGAGCTGCTGTGGCCCCTATCTCGAAGGCAAGAAGCACCCGGAGACCGCTGAAGCGCTGATGCGCTCGCGGTACACGGCGTTCGCGACGGGGAACGTGGACTACATCCTGGACACCCACGATCCGGACCGCATCTCGGACGTCGACCGAAAGGGGACGGAGCAGTGGGCGCGCGGCTCGGAGTGGCTCGGCTTCGAGCTCGTGAGCAGCGAGCACGGAGGCCCAGACGACGACGCGGGCGTGGTGGAGTTCGTGGCGCGCTACAAGGTGAAGGGCGTGACGATCGCGCACCGCGAGCGCGCCGTCTTCCGCAAGCACGACGCGCGCTGGGTCTTCGTCGATGGGCAGCCCGTGAACGGCCCGCCCGTGCGCCACACCGAGCCCCGTCCGGGCCGCAACGACCCGTGCCCGTGCGGGAGCGGAAAGAAGTACAAGAAATGTCACTTCCTACAGGAAGGATGAGCGACACCAGCCCCACGCTGTTCGAGGAGCTCGGTGGGGAGCCGGCGCTCCGCCGCATCATCGAGCGCTTCGTCGAACGCCTGTTCGAGGACCCGATGATCGGGTTCATGTTCCAGCGCGCGAGTCGCGAGCGCATCAAGGAAAAAGAGTTCGAGTTTGCCGCGCAGCACCTGGGCGCTCCCATCGAGTACACGGGCCGGCCGCTCGAGGCCGCCCACCGCGCCCACACGATCTTCGAAGGCCAGTTTTTCCGCCGGCTCACCATCCTGCGCGAGACCCTCGAGGAGGAGCACGCCCCCGAGCGCGTCCGCGAGCACTGGCTCGCACACACGCTCGAGCAAAAGGCGCTCGTGGTGCGCGGGCCATGTAATGAATAGGGGTGAAGGCGAGGGGCGGCTCGCGCCGCCCATCCCCGCCGAAGGGAAGGCGGCGGGGCTCTCCCCACGGGGCGGCTCGGCTCGGCGCTGTCCTCCGCAGGGCTCGGCGCGTTCCCAACCCGCGCTCGAGGCTCCGCGTGGCTCCGCCTTCCGTCCCATCGGGGGTGGAGCCCCGGCGCGTCGCGGTGAGCTCGAGGCAGGGGCCCGGGCCATCTGCCAAAACGATTGTTACTTCCAAGACGGAGCACTACCGTGGGAGGTCGTGGTGGCCTCGGTGGAGGCCGGAGAGGCGTACATGGAGAATAGGATCTGGTTGCGGAGCTACCCGAGAGGCGTGCCGGCCGACATCGATCCGGAGCGCTATGCTTCCGTCGTCGAGGCGTTTCACGCGGCCTGCAAACGATTCCGCGACCGTCCCTGCTTCACCAACATGGGGGTCACCCTCACGTTCGGGGACATCGAGCGGTTGAGCGGTCGCTTCGCCGCCTTCTTGAAGCACGAGCTCCGACTGCAGAAAGGCGAGCGCATCGCGATTCAGATGCCGAACGTGCTGCAGTACCCGGTGGCGTTGTTCGGGGCGTTGCGCGCGGGCCTCGTCGTCGTGAATACGAACCCGCTCTATACGGCGCGCGAGATGGAGTACCAGTACCGCGACGCGGGGGTGAAGGCGGTCGTCATCCTCGCGAACTTCGCGGACAAGCTCGCCGCGATCCGCGCGAACATCGGCAACCCGTACGCGATCGTCACCGAGATCGGCGACTTGTTCCCGACGGTGAAGCGCCTCGCCGTCAACGCGGCCGTCAAGTACGTGAAGAAGATGGTCCCCGCGTACACGCTGCCCGGGGAAATCTCCTTCCGCTCGACCATCACCGGAACGGGCCGCTTCGAGGACGTTCCGGTCGGGCCCGAGGATCTCGCGTTCCTCCAGTACACCGGCGGCACGACGGGCACCGCCAAGGGCGCGATGCTCACGCACAGGAACATCGTCGCCAACATGGAGCAGGCCGCCGCGTGGATGGGGCCGCGCTTCATCGAGGGTGACGAGCGCGTGATCACGCCGCTGCCGCTCTATCACGTGTTCTCGCTGACCGTGAACTGCCTCGTCTTCATGAAGTACGGCGGTGAGAACCTGCTCGTCACGAACCCCCGCGACTTCCCGGCGTTCATCAAGCTGCTGCGCACCGAGAAGTTCACGGTGATGACGGCGGTGAGCACGTTGCTCAACGCGCTCATGAATCAGCCTGGGTTTTCGGAGATCGATTTTTCGAAGCTGAAGATCACCGTGGCGGGCGCCATGGCGTTGCAGCGCAACGTCGCCGAGCGCTGGAAGCAGCTCACTGGCACGGATATCATCGAGGGCTATGGCCTCACGGAGGCGTCGCCCGTCGTCTGCTGCAACCCGGTGGACGGCACCGATCGCATCGGCACCATCGGCCTCCCGTTCCCGTCCACCGAAATCCGCCTGCTCGACGAGTCCGGCGCCGAGGTGCCTCCGGGGCAGCCGGGCGAGCTCACGGTGCGCGGGCCGCAGGTGATGAAGGGCTACTGGAACCGTCCGGAAGAGACCGCGAGCGTGCTACGCGACGGCTGGCTCCACACCGGGGACATCGCGCAGATGGACTCGGACGGGTTCATCCGCATCGTGGACCGGAAGAAGGACATGATCCTCGTCTCGGGCTTCAACGTGTACCCGAACGAGATCGAGGACATCGTCTGCCAGCACCCGGGCGTCGCGGAGGTCGGCGCGGTCGGCATCCCCGACGAGAAATCGGGCGAGGTCGTGAAGATCGTGGTCGTGCGCAAGCGCCCCGACCTCACCGAGAAGGAGCTCATCGAGTTCTGCCGCACGCGCCTCGCCGGCTACAAGGTGCCCAAAGTCGTCGAGTTCCGCGACGAGCTCCCCAAGACCAACGTCGGAAAGATCCTGCGCCGCGCGCTTCGATAGCGATCGGGCCTCCGTGGCGAGCGCCGCGCGTCGATGCCCGCGAAGGCTCGACTCCGCGCCTCACGTGCCGTCGCGAACGCGTTCGAGCAGGGCGAAGACGCGCTCGAAGCTCTCGCGGCGGCCGAGCTGTAAGAGGTGTCCGCCGCGGAAGGCGAAGAGCTCGGCGCCGCAGTGTCGGGCGATGCGCCGGGCGTGCGCGATGGGCGTGATGCGATCGGCGCGTGCGCCCACGACGAGCACGCGTTCGCGCGGGACACGCGAGGGCCCCGCGAAGGGGCTGACGACGCGGTGGACGCGCTCGAGCAAGCGGTGCAGCGTCGCGACCTCGTCGGGGGAGCCCACGAGGAAGCCCTGCTCGCGGCTGAAGTCGGCGAGGCACGCGAGCGGGATCACGGGGACCACGAAGGCGAGCCGCGGCTCGACGGTCGCCGCGAGCGCGGCCGTGTAGCCGCCGAGGCTCATGCCCAACACGCCGACCTCCGGGTGCCCGCGCTCGTAGAGCGCGCGGACCAGCGCGCGCAGATCGAACACGGCCTGGCGGAAGCCCTCGTTGGTGAAGCGCGGATCGATGCCGGGGAACTCGGGTGCCTGCCTGCCCGGCGCGGCGCGGACTCCGTGGAACGGCAGCACGAACAGCGCGACGTCGAAGCCCAGGCGATCGAGCTCGTCGATCGGCCAGAGCCGCTGCTCGAGCGCGAAGTGCCCGGAGAGAAACCCGTGGACCAGCACGGCGACGGGCCGCGGCCGAACGCGCGTGAGCAGGCGCGTGGCGGCGATGCGGTTCTCCGGAGCCTCGAGGGAGCGATCGGCGAAGGGCTCGAGTTACGGGCGCACGGTGCTCGGCCACGCGAGGTCGAGCACGGTTCGACCGCGATCGTCGCGGCCGCTCCGCGAGACGGGCTCGATGCGCGGCGGCTCCTCGTGGAACGTCTGCGGATCGCAGTCGTACTCGTGGGCGAGGCGCTCGAGGAACGCGACGCGCGCCGCGGGGGAGAGCGTGAGCCGCGACGGAGCGCGCCGCGCGAGCCCCGCCTCCCCGGCGTTGCGCGCGGCGCGGTCCCCGGCCGCCGCCGCGCCCTCGAGCAACCGTCCCGTGAGGCGCCGCAACATCAGCGCATTCCGAGCGCCGTCGCCGCGACGTGTCCGCGGAGCGCGCGATCCTTCCAGAGCAAGAGCTCGAGCGAGCCGATCTCGCGCAGCCAGCCCTGCGTGTGCGGGCCCTTGCGCAGCGAAAACGTGCTCGGGACCCCGCGCTTCTCGAGCTCGCGCGCGAGGCGATCGTTGGCGGCGCGATACGGATCGGTGCTCGAGGTGGCGACGTACACGGCGCGCTCGGCGAGCGCGCCGGGCGCGTTGGCGAGGCGCTCGGCGTACCTCACGGCGCGATCGACCCCATAGGCGCCCTGCACGGTCCCCACGGTGCGGAACGCCTCCGGACGGCGCAGATAAAGGTCGAGCGCGACGCGGCCCCCGAGCGACACCCCCGCGAGCCCGGTGAGCGCGGGGGCGGGGGACGCCGTCGTGACGCGCGCGCGCACCGCGGGCAGCACCTCGTCGGTCAGGCACTCCGCGAAGGCGTCGAGGGCCGTCTCCGGCCCGCGCATGCGGTTCGGGTTCGGCATGCTCGGACAGACCACGACGAGCCCCGTGAACGGCCGGGCGTCGAGGGTCTGGTTCAGCGCGGCGAGCTCGGCGGCGTCGAGGTACGGCTCGCGCTCGCGCGCGATCGGCGGGCTCGCGAGCCGCTCCCAGGCGCGGCCCAGCCCGTATCGCCCGGTCCACGCGAACATCCCGGAGCGCGCGTCGGACGTCTCGCCGAGCCCGTGCAGGAGCACGACGACCGGCAGCGAACGCGGCGCCGCGGGAGCGCGCGGCACGACGACCTGGGTCGCGCGGGCGAAGCCGCGGCCGCCCGAGAACGAGAGCTCGAGCGTGTCGAAGCCCTCGGCCAGCGCGGCGCGTCCCGTTCGGCCGAGCAACAGCGCGCCGGAAGCGACGAGGAGCGCGCGTCGGTGGAGGGCCAGCGTGCCCGAATTCACGAGAACGAGCTTACTCGATCAGCGCTTCACGGCGACCGGCTCGCCCGTGTCCGGATCGCACGGGAAGCTGATGTTGAGCTCGTGATCGCCGGTCTGGAACAGCTCGCAGGCCGCACCTTGGAGCGTCACCTGATAGCGGTTGCTCTCGAGCCGCCACCCATCCGGGTCGTCGTACGGCACCTCCTGGGCGCCGACGAACACCTGACCCAAAGACGCACGGCCGCGCACCTCGACGTCCATGTCGAAGGTGCACGAGGCGACCTGCTTCAACAGATCTTCGATCGCGGTTTTGAGCTCCTCGGCGCTCGTCGCCGTGAAGTAGGGCGCCGTGCCGGGGTCCTCGGTGGTCGCGTACGTCGCCTGGAGGCCATCCCCGATCATCGTCACGCACTGCTGGTACTCGTACTCCGCTGGCGGTGCTTCCACGGGCTGTCCCGTGCCGGCGTTGGCGAGATCCTGCAGGTGTGCCACGCCGCAGCGCATCTGCTCGGGGACGCAGCCGGTGTTCATGCTCACGATGTCGCCGATGCCGATCACGAGCGTGCCGATCCCCTGCTCGTACGCGCTCTGTACGGCGGCGACGCTCGCGTCCTGCCCGCACTGGGGATCGAGGATCTGACAGGTGTTCGGGTTGCCGTCGGTGACGAGCAGGATGTACTTGGGGCCGGGCGGGTCCGGCATGTACTCCGCGAGCTCGGCGGCGATGCGCGTGATGGCGTGCCCCGTCGGCGTCTCCCATTTGAGCCCGGGCATCCACTCCGTGCCGAGCTCCGCGTACACGGCGTCGATCGCCGCGTGGTTGTTCAGATCGATGTCGACGGACGTGATCTCCGCGCACTCCGGGTCCGTCTCCGGATGGGGCTGGTTGCTGCCCTTGAAGCTCGCGAAGCCGAAGCGCACCTGCTCCTCGAGCGTCTTGACGACCCCGGTCGTGGGGTCCATCAGCGTCGAGTAGAGGCGATCCCAAAGCTCCGCGCGCGGCTCGAACATGCTCGACGAGTTGTCGACGACGATCATCACCGAGGGGACGACCGGCTTCGGGACGACGGACAGCTCGCTGCAGATCGGCGCCGCGCCCGCGCTGCCGCCCTCGGGCTTCAACAGCACCTGAGCGCCGCCGCGTCCGCCTTGGGCGAAGCTCCGTCGCCCTCCCGAGCTCGCGCCGGTCGTGCCTCCCTGATCGGTCGCGCCCGTTCCCGGGGGAGACGCTTCGCCGGAAGCACCGGCGGTCGGGTCCGTGCCCGTTCCCGTGGCGCCGCCCGCGTCCGTGGCGGAGCCGCCGGTGTCATTCCCGGGCGTCGACGCGGTTCCGCCTGCGCCCGTGCTCGGCGCGCCACCCGTTTCACCGGACGGGATAGGGGGCGGACGCCTTTCGGGCGAACCGCTGCTGCAGGCAAGCAGCACGAGCCACGAGGAGTTGACGAGCCATCGGGAGCTCCGCCCCAAAACGCGCATCGTGCCGCCCAGAGTAGCTTTTGGCGTTCGCCTTGACCACCCGCATCGTGGTCCGCCACAGGGCGACCCAGGATAGGAAAGGCGAATTTTCCACTCTCGGCCTCGCGGGCCTCAATCCGAGACGCGTGCTCGAAGAGATGGAGTCGGGCTCGACTTTCCCGACCCGAACCGGCGTGGTTTGATAGCGCCCATGAGAATTTCAGCGGGCCTCCCCGAGCGGGTGACCCCTGCGGCGAGCCCGCTCCGGCGGGTGATTTCCGGGGCTCTCCTCGCCAGCGTCGTCCTCCTCGCGTGCTCCTCGGAGGGGCCGGGGCGTCGGGAAACCCCGAACGACCCGAACCCGCAAGGGCAGGGAGGCTCGACGCCGCCGCCGCCCCCGGGGGCGGGCGGCATGACGGGCGCGCCGCCCGTGATGATCGAAACGGGCGGAGGCGGCGGGAAGCCGCCGGTGCAGGCGTGTGCGAGCGAGACGACGCCGGCAGTGCCCGCTCCCCTCGACATCTACCTCATGCTCGATATCTCCCGCTCCATGCTCGATGCCTCGGGCGGCGGCGAGCAGAAATGGGCGGCGGTCAAGAGCGCCATCACGTCGTTTCTCACGGATCCCAGCTCGAGCGGGATCAGCGTCGGCATTCAGTACTTTCCGCTCCGGAAGCCGGGCGTCCCGGCACAGTGCACCACCAGTGGCGAGTGTGGCGATGCGGGTCCGTGCTTCCTCAAGTGGTGCACGACGTTCCGGCTCGACGTGCCGGGAGGCTTCGCCATCTGCGATACGGACGAGGACTGTCGCGCGATCCCGGCCTCCGTCGATTACGGCCCCTGCTCGCAGAACACGTGCGCGGCGGACGTCGCGCGCTCCTGCACGACCGACGAGGACTGCTACGAGTCGGTCGCGCGGGATTTCGGCCCGTGTGAGCCGTTCGGGCAGTGCGAAAACGATCGCAGCCTGCTCTGCCCGTACATCGGCGAGCCCTGCGGGATGGCGCCGGACGGCACCGATCGCGGAATGTGTGTCGAGCCGGGCCCGAGCGTGTGTTTCCACGGCACGGAGTGCGGCTCGGCCGCGTACGGGACACCGGCCGTGCCGATCGGTCCGCTGCCGGACACGGCCGAGACCCTCCTTGCATCGATCGAGGCGCAGGTGCCGGACGGCGACACGCCGAGCGGTCCGGCACTCGCCGGCGCGATCGCGCACGCCCGAGAGTTCGCGAACCAGAACCCCGGCCACACGGTGGTCACCGTGCTCGCCACCGACGGGCTCCCCACCGAGTGCCTCGCCGACGACGCGACGTTCAGCGGGACGGTGCCGACGGCGGACCTGGTCTGGGAAACGGCGGGCATCGCCGCGGAGGGCTTCGAGGGCACGCCGAGCATCCCCACGTTCGTGATCGGCGTCTTCTCGAGCACGGACACCTCCGCGCCCGAGAACCTGGCCCTCATCGCCGAGGCGGGCGGCAGCGGGGAGCCGCGGATCGTGGACGCCGGCGGCGACGTGACGCAGCAGTTCCTCGAGGCGCTCAACGCGATCCGACGATCGCGCCTCGCTTGCGAGTACCAGATCCCGATGCCCGAGAGCGGCGAGTCGCTCAACTACTTCGCCGTCAACGTCGAGGTCGTGGATGGGGACGCGGTGACGCCGCTCTATTACGTCGGCAGCCCCGATCGCTGCGACGTGCAGGGCGGCTGGTACTACGACGATCACACGGGCACCGCGCCCACCAAAATCCTCGTGTGCCCCAGCAACTGCGACGCGTTCCAGAGCACGACGGCGGGCTCCGTCCAGATCAAGCTCGGCTGCGAGACCATCGTGCTGTGAGACCATCGTGAAGTGACATGACTGCGCTCGATTTTCGGCCCGCCTCCGAGTGCCGCTTCGATCTCGTGAGCCTGGGTGAGGTGATGCTGCGCCTCGACCCCGGACCGGGACGCATCCACACCACACGCTCGTTCCAGGCCTGGGAGGGAGGAGGCGAGTACAACGTCGCGCGCGGCCTGCGTCGCTGCTTCGGCCTGCGCACGGCCGTCGTCACGGCGCTCGCCGACAACCCCGTGGGGCGCTTGATCGAAGACCTCATGCTCCAGGGCGGCGTGGACCTCTCGTATCTCAAGTGGATGCCGTACGACGGCGTCGGTCGCGGCGCGCGCAACGGTCTCAACTTCACCGAGCGCGGCTTCGGTCCGCGCGGCGCGGTGGGGTGCTACGACCGCGGCAACAGCGCCGCGTCGTGCCTCCGGCCCGAGGACGTCGATTGGGAACGACTGTTTCGCGAGGGGGCGCGCGTGCTGCACACGGGGGGCGTGTTCGCGGCGCTCTCGGAGACGACGCCCGACGTGGTGCGCACCGCGATGGAGTCTGCCCGAAAGCACGGGACGCGCGTCTCGTACGATCTCAACTACCGCGAGTCCCTGTGGCGCTCCTTCGGCGGCAAAGAGAGGGCGCGCGCGGTGAACCGCTCGCTCCTTTCGTTCGTGGACGTGGTCATCGGCAACGAGGAGGACTTCTCCGCCGCGCTCGGCTTCGAGCTCGAAGGCGTGGACGAGCACTACACGGCGCTCCCCGTCGAGAGCTTCCGGCGCATGATCCTGTCCGTGATGGACGCCTTCCCGAACGTCTCGACGGTGGCCGTGACGCTCCGGACCGCGCGCACCGCGAGCCGGAACGGCTGGGGCGCGCTCGCCTGCCATCGTGGCCAGTTCCTCGAGGTGCCCGAGCGCGAGATTGAGGTCTTCGATCGCGTCGGGGGCGGCGACTCGTTCGCGTCCGGCTTCCTCTACGGCCTGCTCTCGGGACGCGATCCGGAGTTTTCGCTCGCGTGCGGCGTCGCGCACGGGGCGCTCGCGATGTCGACTCCGGGCGACACGAGCATGGCCACGCTGGCCGAGGTGCTCCGCGCCATGCAGGGCGCGAGCGCGAGGATCGCACGATGATGGACCGAGACGCCATTCGCGCACGCGTCGAAGCGGAGGGGCTGGTTCCGGTGATCCGCGTGCCGACGGCGGCGCTCGCCGCGCGCGCGGCCGAAGCGCTGCTCGCCGGGGGCGTCTCGGTGTTCGAGATCACGCTGACGGTCCCCGGGGCGCTGGAGGCGATTGCCGAGCTGGTCCGGCGCCACGGCGACCGCGCCGTGATCGGCGCCGGCACGGTGCTCACGGCCGAGCAAGCGAACGCGTGCCTCGACGCGGGAGCTACGTTCGTGGTGAGCCCCGGGCTCGACCCGCCCACGATCGAAGCCGCTCGCGCGCGCGGTGCGGCCGTGTTGCCCGGCGCGCTCACGCCGACGGAGATCCTCACCGCCTGGAACGCGGGTGCCGATCTCGTGAAGGTGTTCCCGTGCTCGGCGCTCGGCGGCGCGTCGTACATCAAGGCGCTGCGCGGCCCGCTCCCTCACGTGAAGCTCTTGCCCACCGGAGGCGTGACGCTCGCCACGGTCCGCGCGTTCATCACGGCCGGGGCCGCGGCGCTCGGGATCGGAACGGAGCTCGTAGACGTCGCCGCGCTCGAGGCCGGGCGAGACGGCGAGATCACGGAACGCGCCCGCGCCTTGCTGGCCGCGGTGCGAGACGCCCGTGCAGCGCAAGCGCGCCACGCGTAGCGCGACCGCCGCACTTCACGCGTTCATCACGGACGCTTCCGCCACGTTGCATGGGACGCGCTCGCGGGAAGAGCGCGCTCGGTGCGCGTCTCCGCTTGCGGTGAGGGAACTTCGGCTTATGAAAAATGAAGCGTGATACTCGGTGCGATCGGCTCGTGTGCCCGTGCGGCATGGCGGCACGTGCACGCGCTCTGGGGTCGGTACTGGCTCGTCCCGCTGCTTCCCGGAGCGTATGCACTCGTCCTCGCCGCGTTCGACGAGCTCCGGCCGGAGCACGTCGTGTTCGGCGTGCTCTGCGCCGGGCTCGGGGTCGTCGGGCCTCGCGCGAAACGCTTTCTCGTCGATGTCTCGCCGTACATCGCCGTGGCGATCGGGTACGACGTCGTTCGGTATTTGCGTCCGCTCGTCGTCACTCCGGGGCGGGTGCTCGGCTGCGAGCTCAGGGAGGCGGAGCTCCTCCTGTTTCGCGCCGGGCAGGGCCGCACGCTGCAAGACGTCTTCGCCGCGCATCACGCCGCGCCGTTCGATCTCTTGTTCGCCGTGCCGTACACGATCTTCGTGTACGTCGTGCTCGTGTACGCGGCGTACCTGTACTTCCGGGATCGCCCGCGCATGCGGCACTACCTGCTCGCGTTCGCGATCGGCAACTACATCTCGTTCGCGTTCTGGCTGCTGCTCCCCGCGGCGCCTCCCTGGTATCTCCGGATGCACGGCTGCGCGATCGACACGAGCGTCGCCGCGAGCCCGGCCGCGCTCGCGCGCGTCGATGCGTTGCTCGGCATCGACTACTTCGCGACGTTCTACGGGCGCGCGTCCACGGTCTTCGGCGCGCTGCCGTCGATGCACTGCGCGTATCCGCTGATCGGGCTGCTCACCGCGTTCCGCGCCGCGGGACCGGTCGCGCGCGGCGTTCACGTCGCGTACACGCTCGTGATGGCGACCGCGGCCGTGTACCTCGATCACCACTGGGTCATCGACGTCGTCGCGGGCTGGGCGGTCGCCGTGGTGAGCGTCGCGCTCGCTGGCGCGTGGCTCCGCTCGCGGGGCGTCGTGCTCGATTCGCTCCTCGTCGCGCGCCCCGAGCCAGCGCCGAGCGCCCTCAGCCCCGCGCCGCTCCTCGGTTTGGAAGAGAGCCCCGCTTCCGAACGACCGCTCAGCGCCGGCGCGCGCTGACGAGCTCCGAGCGTCGCGCCGATGCGCTCGACGCGACGCATCGAGTGCGTGAGTCCACGCGTGGCTGCGACCGATTTCGACACGCGATCCGCGAACGCCTTTGGTCAGTAAGCACCCCTTACACGCGGCTCGCTCGCCTGCGCAGTGTGCTCGCGAGTCGTGCCTTTCACTCGAGCGAACTCCGAGCAAGCGAGCACCGGCCAGAGGGCTCGACTCCTCTTGACAGGCCACAGCGACTCGCCTACGGAGTGTCGGCCGGCCATTTGGGCTCCGTCGAGGCAGGGCGCCGTGGACAAATGAATCCCGTTCGCCGACCGCCGTCGTCGGGGCCGGGGGTCCGGCGAGCGCCCTAAACCAGAGCTCGGAACCAGCTTATCGCAGGAAATGCCGCCCGGACCTCATCGTGCCGATACAGGAGCGCGCGTCGGCGGCGCACGCCTCCCTTTGTCGAAGGGCGAAGGCGGCTTTTCGGAGATCATGCGGTCACAACCCTTTCATGCCGAGGTCGAACCGTGCGCGAGTCAGCGGGGCCTCACTGGCTCGGACAACGGTGCGCGAGAGCGCGCGCGTTCGCCCCGCGCCTCTGCTTCGCTGGTGCGCGCGCTTTTGGCGATCCTCTTGCTGCTCGCTCTTCCGCAGTGCCGAAAGCCCTCGGAGGCGTCTGCGGCGAGCACCTTTCCGCGGGAAGAGACGCTGTTCATCGCGGGCCGTCAGTGGGGCGAGCCGAGCTCGTTCAACCCGCTCTTGCCGTCTCCGGACTGGCCCGCGAAGGACGGGGTCAAGCTCGTCTACGAGACGCTGCTCTTCTACAACATGCTCACGGGCAAGCTCGAGCCCTTGCTCGCCGAGTCGTATACGGTCCGTGAAGACGCGATCGAGATCGTGCTCCACGCGAACGCGCGCTGGAGCGACGGCAAGCCGCTCACGGGCTACGACGTCAAGTACACCTACGATCTCGGCAAGCAATACAAGAGCATCCCGCTCGCCCCGATCTGGACGTACCTCGAGGACGTGCGCTTGCCCGAGGTGGACGAGGGCACGGTCCCGCCCGGCGGACACCCGCGCAAGGTGCTGTTCGTCCTCAACAAGGAGCAGCGAAATCCGCTCGTCGTCCTCGACGGCTTCGAGGAGTATCGGATCGTCCCGCGCCACGTGATCGAGCCCATGCTCCAGCGCGTGAACGGGGACATGAACGAGCTGCTCAAGAACAAGTTCCAGAAGCCGGAGGAGGCGATCGGCTCGGGCCCGTACAAGATCCATTCGTTCAGCAGCGAGAAGATCGCGGCGGTGCGCAACGAGGACTACTGGGGCAACGAGGCGCTCTACGGGGGAAAGAAGCCGGCTCCGAAGTACATCGTCCACCCGATCTACAAGAGCAACGATCACTTCAGCGTGGCGCTCCAGCAAGGGCGCCTCGACGTTTCTTCCACGTTCATCCCGCGCATCTGGCTGAAGAAGCGGAAGGGGGTCGGGACCTGGTACACGAAAGAGCCGTTCTACGTCTCGTCGGCCATCCCGATGCTGTTCCTCAACGTGAATCACCGGCCGCTCGGTGACGTGAAGATGCGCCGTGCGATGGCGTTCGCCATCAACTACAAGGACATCCGCGAGCTCGCCGTCTCCGGGTACAGCGACCCCTTGCGCCCGGGGCTCATCTTGCCGTTCGGGCTCGAGGGCAAGTACTTCTCGGAGGAAGACGCGAAGAAGTACGGCACCTGGTACGACCCCGAGCGCGCCAAGGCCACGCTGCGCGAGGGAGGCTACCGGCCGGTGTGGGGCGAGGACGGGGAGCTCATCGAGACGCGCGACGCTCAGGGCAAGCGCGTCCCGACCATCCACATCAAGTCGCCGACGGGCTGGACGGACTGGGAGTCGATCGTGCGCATCGCGGTGCGCAGCATGCGCGCCGTGGGCATCGACGCCCGCGAAGATTTCGTGGACGCGAGCTTGTTCTGGCAAGCGCTCTACGTGGGCGATTTCGACTGCATCATGTGGACGCCCCATTCGCAGCCGACGCCCTCGAAGCCCTGGTCGCGCTTCGACTACGTCCTGACCTCCAACGACATGGCCCCCGAAGGGCAGAAGATGTTCAAGAACTTCGGGCGCTTCAACGATCCCAAGTCCCCGGCGTACGTGCCGCGCATCGACGAGCTCTTGAACCTGATCCCGACGCTCACGGACGAGGCGCAGCTCATCGACGCGTACCGCGAGCTCAACCGGCTCTTCATGCAGCTCCAGCCCACGCTGCCGCTCGTCTACCGGGCCGATCAGTTCTACGAGTTCTCGACCCGCGTCTGGGACAACTTCCCGACCGCCGAGAACCCCTACGCGCCGCCCCAGGTGCCCGGCGATCGCATGGGAACCAAGCTCCTCTGGCACATCCGTCCCGCGCGGACGGAGCTCGCGGGGAACTGAGAAAGACCGATGCTGCAGAGCAATCCCACGCTGAGACACATCCTTGGGCGGGCGGGTTGGTACTTTCTGACCTTCCTCGTCGCCGTCACCATCAACTTCCTCTTGCCGCGCCTCGGGGACGCGAACCCGATCGACACGATCATGGCGCGCTCCACGGGCAACATCGATCAGAAGACGGCCCGGGAACGTGAAGAGGCGTACCTCAAGGAGTTCGGTCTGATCGAGGTGGACGAAAAGGGGCAGATCGTCCGGAACCCCGACGGAAGCCCGGTCAAGACCCCGCTGATCAAGCAGTTCGGCAGCTATCTGGTGATGAGCCTGCAGGGCGACCTCGGCACGTCGATCCTGCAGTACCCGAAGAAGGTGAGCGAGATCATCAAGACGGCGCTGCCGTGGACGCTCGCGCTCCAGCTGCCGACGATCGTGTTGGGGTGGATCATCGGGAACCTGCTCGGCGCGCTCGCCGCGTACAAGCGCGGCGTCTTCGATCGGGTGCTCTACCCGTTGGCGCTCCTCGCGAGCGCCGTGCCGGCGTTCTGTGTCGGTATCCTCTTGGTGTACGTGTTCGGCATCCGGCTCGAGTGGCTGCCGGCGGTGGGCGGCTACGACGAGGGTATGGTGCCGACCCTCTCCTTCGATTTCATCGCGAGCGCCAGCTACTACTACATCCTGCCGTTCCTCTCGATCTTCCTGATCGTGGTGGGCGGGCAGGCCATCGGCATGCGCTCGATGTGCATCTACGAGCTCGGCACGGACTACGTGAAGTACGCGAAGCTCCTCGGCATCCGCGAGAGCAAGATCCTGCTTTACATGTTCCGGAACGCGATGCTCCCGCAGCTCACGGGCCTCGCGCTCGCGCTCGGCGCGATGGTGGGCGGCGCGCTGATCACCGAGATGATCTTCAGCTATCCGGGGCTCGGGATGGCCGTGCTCACGGCGATTCAGGGCAACGACTATCCGCTGATCACCGGCTGCACGCTGCTCGTCACCGTCTGCGTGCTCGTCGCGAACTTCAGCGTCGACATCCTGGTGGGCTTCCTCGATCCGCGCATTCGCGCGGCGCAGATGGGGGGCAAGTAGGATGTTCCGCGGCCTCCTCAAGTCCCCCGCGTTCGTCGTGGGCGCGGGCCTGTTCCTGCTCACGATCCTGGTCGCGCTGTTCGCCCCGCTGTTCATGAACGTGGACACGCAGACCCGGGTGGGCCTCGCGTACATGCCCCCGTCGTCCGAGCACTGGCTGGGGACGGATCACCTGGGCATCGACATGGTGTCGTTGCTCATCGCCGGGCTCCGCGCCTCGCTCCACGTCGGATTCTTGGCCGGCATCGTCGCCACCATCGTGGGCACGTTGATCGGCGTTTACGGCGGGTACAAGGGCGGCCTCATCGACGACGTGCTCACCGTCGCGACGAACCTCTTCCTCGTCATCCCGAGCCTCATCGTGCTCATCCTTTTGAGCAGCAGCCTCGACGAGGGGCGGAGCCTCTCGCTCATCGCGCTCATCATCGGCTGCACCACGTGGACGTGGAGCGCTCGCGCGGTGCGGGCGCAGTCCGCGAGCCTCCGGGGCCGGGATCACGTGAGCCTCGCGCGCATCAACGGCTACGGGACGTTCGGCATCGTGACCCTCCACATCCTGCCGTACCTCCTCTCGTACATCTTCATGGTGTTCATTCTGCAGACGGCCACGGGGATCCTGTCCGAGGCGAGCATCAGCATGCTCGGCCTCGGCCCGTACGACTCCGTTTCGCTCGGCAAGATCCTGAACGAGGCGATCCGCAACGAGGCGCTCACCGATGGGGCTTGGTGGGCGTTCGTGCCGGCGATGGTGCTCGTCACGATCATCGCGTTTGCCCTCTACGTGATCAACACGGCCATGGAAGGCGTGTTCAATCCCCGGCTCAGGAAGTGAGCACGATGTCCGACGCCGTACTCGAAGTCGAAGATCTTCGCGTCCACTACCTCACCCGCTTCGGAACCCGCGTCCAGGCGGTCGATGGCGTCTCCTTCTCGCTCAAGGAGGGCGAGATCTTGGGGATCGCCGGCGAATCCGGCTGCGGCAAGACGACGCTCGTGAGCGGCTGCATGGGTCTTTACATCCCGCCGCTCCATCACACGTCCGGGGACGTGCGCATCGCGGGCAAGAGCATCATCGGCATGTCGCTCGAGCAGAACCGAAAGGAGGTGCTCGGGCGGCGGATTTCGATGATCCCGCAGGGGGCGCTCAACTCGCTGAATCCGACGCGCAAGATCAAAGATCTCGCGACGGACATGATCCTGAGCCACGACGAGTCGGCCGACAAGCGGGACATCTACGAGCGGCTCCGCGAGCGCTTCGAACGCATCGGCCTCGATGCCGCGCACGTGCTGAACGCCTATCCGGTGCAGCTCCCCGCCGGCACCAAGCAGCGCGTCGTGATCGGCATCTCCACGCTGCTCAATCCCAAGGTCGTCGTCGCCGACGAGCCGACCTCGGCGCTCGACGTCTCCACGCAGAAGGCGGTGATCCGGCTCCTGTTCGACCTGATGGACCAGGGGATCATCGCCAGCATGCTCTTCATCACTCATGAGCTGCCGCTGCTCCGGCACGTCTCGAGCCGAATCGCCGTGATGTACGCGGGCGAGATCGTCGAGCTCGGCACGACGGAGCAGGTCATCTTCGACCCGCGCCAGCCGTACACGAAGGCGTTGATGGGCTCGATGCTGAGCGCCGAGCCGGGGCAGCGGGATCGGAAGCCGGTCGCCATCGAGGGCGCGCCGCCGAACCTCGCGGTGCCGATCAAGGGCTGCCGCTTCGCCGAGCGTTGCCCGAGTGTCCGACCCGATTGCAAAGAGACGAAGCAGGTGATCCGCCTCGTCGCGGGGCGAGAAGTGAGGTGCCAGTATGCAAGCTGAGCCCTACAAGTTCGAGGCGCGGAACCTTTCCCGCGTGTTCCGCAACGGGAAGAAGACGACGGTCGCCGTCGACAACGTGAGCTTCACCATCAAAGATCGCGAGATTGTCTCGCTCGTCGGCCAGTCGGGCTGCGGCAAGACCGTGCTCGCGAAGATGCTGCTCCGGCTCGAGACGCCCACGAGCGGAGAGCTCTCGTTCAACGGGCGGCCGATCGGGGCGGAGCGCGACCCGCGAGATCACTGGCGGCAGGTTCAGGCCGTGTTCCAGGACCCGTTCTCGGCCTTCAATCAGTTCTTCACGATCCGCTCGCAGCTCAAGAGCTCGTTCCACCTGTTCAAGGAGAAGCCGAGCCCGCGCGAGATGGAGGAGCGCGTGGATCAGGCGCTCCTCGCCGTGAACATCAAGCCCAAGGAGATCGAAGGGAAGTATCCGTTCGAGCTCTCCGGTGGGCAGATGCAGCGCATGCTCCTCGCGCGCATCTTCATCCTGCGGCCGCAGGTTTTGATCGCCGACGAGCCGACCAGCATGGTCGACGCGTGCAGCCGCGCGAACATCCTCGACTATCTGATGAAGCTCAAAGAAGAGCTCAAGATGACGATCGTGTTCGTCACGCACGACATCGGCCTTGCCTATTACGTCTCCGACTCGATCTTCATCATGCACCAGGGCAAGATCGTCGAGCAGGGCCCGCCGGACCGCGTAACGCAGCATCCGGAGAGCGAGTGGACGCGCCAGCTCCTCGACGACATTCCGGACATTCATCGCGACTGGATCCAGCGCGGCCCGCCCAAGAGCGCCGTCGAGCCTGCCGCCGGCACGATCGCAGAGACGGCCTGAGCGCCCTCAGCCCTCGCCGAGCTTGCGGTAGAGGGTGCGGCGCGTGATGCCCAAGGCCTTCGCTGCGGCGGACTTGTTGCCCTCGTGCGCCTCCAAGACGTGGCGCACGTAGGCGCGCTCCAGCTCGTCGAGGGAGTGCCCGCTCCGAAGCGCCAAGTCCAGGGCATTCGTCGAGCTGCCGTCGCCACCGAGCGGACCGAGATCCTCCGGCAGGATCGTATCGTGCTCGGCCATCGCCACCGCGCGTTCGACGACGTTCGCGAGCTCCCGCACGTTTCCCGGCCACGAATGGCGGCAGAGCAGCTTCAGCGCCTTCGCCGAGATGCCAATCAACGGCCGGGCATGCCGATCGCTCGCGCGGGCCAAGAACGAATCCACCAGGGGCACGATGTCGTCTCGGCGTTCCCGGAGCGGGGGGAGCTCGATGCGGACGACGTTGATGCGGTAGTAGAGATCCGGGCGGAATCGCCCTTCGCGGAGCAGCGCTTCGGGAGGGCGATTGGTTGCGGCGATGATTCGCGCCTCGGTGCGCACCTCGCTGTTTCCGCCCAGGGGTCGGACGGAGCCCGTCTCCAGCGCGTTCAGGAGCTTCGCCTGAACCTCGAGCGACAGCTCCCCGACCTCGTCGAGGAACAGCGTGCCGGCCTTGGCCGCGACGAAGAGGCCCACGCGGTCCTCGCGGGCATCGGTGAAGGCGCCGCGCCGCACGCCGAAGAGCTCGCTCTCGGCGAGCGACGGCGGGACCGCGGCGCAGTTGAGCTGAACGAACGGTTCGTTCCGCCACGGGCTCTGCGCGTGGATGAAGCGAGCCAGCACGCCCTTTCCGGTCCCCGTCTCTCCCGTGATCAAGACGGAGGTCTTGGTGCCCGCGGCGCGTCGCGCGAAATCGAGGACGCGGCGCATGGCCGGGCTCTTCGCGATGACCTGACTCGGAGGATCGGACGATTTGAGCTGTGAGCGCAGCCGAACGATCTCGCGCCTCAGCATGCGCTCCGAGAAGGCCCGCTCGATGGAATGCACGAGCGACTCGATTTTGAACGGCTTGGTGAGAAAATCGCACGCTCCCGCCTGCACCGCGGCGACGGCTTTTTCCACGCTTCCGTACGCCGTGATCAAGAGCACGAGTTGATTCGGCTTTGCCTCGAGCACCGCCCTCAGCAAGTCCACGCCGTGGAGCTCCGGCATTTCGACGTCCGTGATGACGAGGTCGAAGGGCTCCGCTTGAATCCGAGCGAGCGCCTCGAGTGAGGACGTGAGCCCGACCGGGGCATATCCTCTCGCGGCGAGACTCTCGCACAAGTACTCGACCACGGCGGGTTGGTCGTCCACGACCAGAAGCTTGGGTCTCTTCACCGCGTCCGCCTTCATGCGACTCCCGAGAGCGCGCCTGTCGGAGCGGAGGTGGGGAGGTGGACGACGAATCGCGCGCCGGACCCGGCGGGGCTCTCGCCCGCGCTCACGGTGCCTCCATGCTCCGCGACGATCGATCGGACCACGGACAGGCCGAGGCCCGTTCCGCGCGAGCGCTGCTCTCCGCCCCACGCGCTGAAGAAGGGCTCGAAGATGCGGCCGCGAATGGTCTCCGGAATTCCCGTACCGGTATCGTCCACCATGATGACCACCGAGGGCTGCGGCCGAGAATCCGGCGCGCGCGGGAACGACGAGCGTTCGACCGTCACCCGCACGACGCCCCCCGGGGCGCTCGCGCGGAGCGCGTTCTGGAGCAGGTTCAACAGCACTTGCTGCAGCTGCGCGGGGTCGCAGTCGAGCACCGGGACCGCCCGCACATCGACGACGATCCGTACGCCCGCACGGCGCGCCTGGCACGACAAGAGCTCGACCACCGCTCGGACGGTCTCGCGGACGTCCACGGGTCGGAGCTCGGGAACCTTCCTGCGGGCCACGTCGAGGAGACGCTCGACGATGTGGTGCACGCGATCGGTCTGCTCCACCAAAATGGAGGCGCTGCGGCGCGCGTCGCTCGGAAGATCGGTCCTGGCCTCGAGGTCCCGCGCCCGCCCGTTCAGCACCTGCAGCGGAGAGCCGATCTCGTGCGCGAGGGTCGCGGCGAGCTCGCCCACGGTGGCCATTCGGTTGGCCCGCTCCATGTCCTGTTCGAGCCGCCCGCGGGCGTCCGCCTCCTGCGTGAGCTGTTGGCGCGTTCGCTCGAGCGCCTCGGCCATCGCGTCGAACTCGCGCGCGAGCTCCGCGAACTCGTCGCGCCCGGGCAGCGCGAGGCGCCCCGAGAGATCCCCGCTGCGAATCCGACGAATTTCGGCGACGAAGCGCCGGATCGGGTGATGCACGCGCAGCCGCACCACGACCCAGATGCCGGTCCACAGGGCCGCGATCACGACCCCGATGGAGAGCACGGTGGCGCGCTGCTCGGCTGCCACGTCCGCGAGCAATGCGTTCGAAGGGCGGAGGATCACCAGCCGCCCACCGCCCGCGGCGCGCAACGGCGCGATGGCCACGAAGTCCCCGGAGGCGAGGTGCTCGGTCTGTAGGGCGTCGACCCCCGCGCTCGCGCGAGCCACCGCACGGGCGAGGCCCAGGTTCGGCTCACTGCCGCGTGAGCGGCCGAGCACCGCGCCCGCGCTGTCGAACACGTAGATGTCCACCGCGGGATCCCTGAGCTCGAGCTGCTCGAGGAGCGCGGCGGCATCCGGCTCCTGACCGTCGCGGACGGCGTTCTCGACGGCACCACGGACCGCGGTCGCGAGCAGCGTGAGCTCGCGCCGCGCCGCGGACGCCAGATCGGACCGCTCCGCATTGAGCTGAACCGAGCCGTGAATCCCGAGGATGACGGCCGTCAGGCCCGCTAGCCAGATCCCGAGCGAGGCGGCGAGACGCATCGGGCGGGTGTGTATCCAAAGGATACGATTGGATCAAGAGGAGTCGCCTGGCGTCTGGTGTCGTAGGAAGAAATTGTACGACAAATTAGCGAATCAATTGATGAAAGGTTCGCTGGGCGGGCGATGGCACGCTCGCTGCTCAGCGGGGGCCGCCATGTCGAAAAAATGCTTGGTGACGCCCATTGCTTCGTCGCTTTCCGCCCTGGTGTTCGCGGTCGGCTGCTCGAGCGCGAGCAACGCCAGCCCGAGCGAGCCCCCTCGAGCCGAGCCCGCTCCGACGTCAGCAGACGGAGTCGTGAAGGTGGCGCAGGCCTCGCGGAAGTTCATCCGCGTCGAGCCCGCGGCGCTCAAAGAAAATGCCGCGGTGCTCCGGGCACCGGCGCGCGTCGCCTTTCCCGATGGCGCCGTGTCGCGTGTCGGAGCGCCCCTCGCCGGACGCGTGGAGCGTGTTCACGTGCGGACCGGGGATCGCGTTCGTCCCGGAGATCCCCTCGTCACCCTCGACTGCCCGGAGGCGGCCTCGATTCGGGCCGCGCTGTCGACGGCGCGGGCCGCGCAGCGCGAGGCGCGCGCCGCCGTGGACCGCCACGCGCGAATGATGGATCAGGGCGTCGGCACCGAGCGCGAGCTGCTCGAAGCCGAGCGGCGGCTCACCGAAGCAGAGGCCGAGCTAGCTCGCGCCCTGGCGGCCGCGCGTTTCGTGGGCGACAGCTCGGGAACGGCCGTCGTGCTGCGCTCTCCGATCGCCGGGAGCATCGTCGGCCGCAACGTCACGGTGGGCGCCGCGGTCGAGCCCTCTGCGGCTCCTCTCGTGGAGATCGGCGACGCCTCCGAGGTGTGGGTGGTCGCGGACGTCTTCGAGCGTGACTTGCCCTGGTTGCGAGAGGGCATGCGCGCCACGATCGAGCTGCAGTCGCTGCCCGAGCCGCTGCCGGGCAGGGTAGCGGCCGTCGGCACCGTCGTCGAAGGCAGCGCGCGCACCGCGCCGGTGAGAATCCTCCTCGAGCAAGGCGACGCCCAGCTCCGGCCGGGGATGTTCGGCCGCGCGCGCATCGAATCCGACGAGCAAGCGCTCGCGCTTCCTGCTTCCGCCGTGCTGATCCGGAACTTGAGCACGGTCGTCTACGTCGAGACGGCGCCCGGTACGTTCGTGCGCCGCCCGGTGACCATCGGTCGACCCGTGGACGGCAGAGTCCTCGTGCGCTCCGGGCTCGCGGTGGGGGAGCCCGTCGTCGTCGAGGGCGCCCTGCTGCTCGACGCGGCCGCCGACCAGCTCCTCTAGGCATCGGGAAGCGATCGCATGCTGCGCGCTCTGATCCGTTATTGCGTCGAACGCCGATTGGCGGTGCTGGTTTCGACGCTGGTGATCGCGGTCTACGGCCTCAAGGCCTACTTCGACACGCCGATCGAGGCGTTTCCGGACGTCACCAACTATCAAGTCAACGTCATCGCTCAGCTTCCCGGGCTCGCGCCGGAGGAGATCGAGCGTCAGGTCACGATTCCTCTCGAACGAGAGCTCAACGGCATTCCCGACATGAGGCTCATGCGCAGCGAGAGCCTGTTCGGCCTCTCGCTCGTCTTCCTCGTGTTCGAGGACGACGCCAACGTCTTCGAGGCGAGGACTCGCGTGGTGGAGCGCCTCGCGTCGGCGAGCCTCCCCGAAGGGGTGGACGTGAGCCTGGCGCCGGAAGCCACGCCGCTCGGGGAAATCTACCAGTTTCGCCTGCTGAGCGATCGGCACTCGGCGATGGAGCTCCGCTCCGAGGTGGAGTGGAACATCCGCAAGGTGCTCCGGCAGGTCCCGGGGGTCGCGGACGTGGTGCCGAACGGCGGCTTTCTCAAAGAAGTGCACGTCCAGGTCGAACCGGATCGCCTGCTCGCTCACGGGCTCACGATCGACGACGTGACGCGTGCCCTCGAGGCATCGAATCGAAACGTCGGCGGCGGCTTCCTCGTCCACGGATCCCAGGAGCTGACCATCCGCAGCGTCGGGTACGTGGCGCGACCGGAAGACCTCCGCGACGTGGTGGTGCGCGCCGAGGGCGGGACGCCGATCACCGTCGGTGACGTCGCTCGCCTGGTCGTTTCGCACACGCCTCGTCGGGGCAGCGTGGGATTCGATCGGGAGCGTGAAGCGGTCGAGGGCTTCGTGCTGCTCCGTCGCGGCGAAAACCCGAGTCGCGTGCTCGACGGCGTCCACGCCAAAGTCGCCGAGCTGAACGAAAAGATCCTCCCGGAAGGCATGCGCATCGAGCCGTTCTACGACCGCAGCGCGCTCGTCGGGCGGACGCTCTCGACGGTGCAGCACAACTTGATGCACGGCGCGCTGCTCGTCGTCGGGGTGGTCTGGCTGTTCCTCCGGAGCTTGCGGTGCTCGCTCGTCGTCGCGTCGGTCATTCCCTTGGCGTTGCTCACGGCGTTCATCGGCCTCCGGAGCCTCGGCTTGCCCGCGAACCTCGTCTCGATGGGAGCCATCGACTTCGGCATCCTCGTCGACGGCGCCGTCGTGCTCGTGGAGAACGTGATGCACGAGGCGCAGCTCAAGCGTCCTCGCGACAAGCAGGAGCTCGCGGGGCTCGTGTTCCGCGCCGCACTGGACGTTGCCAAGCCGACCTTCTTCGCCATGGCGATCATCATCGCCGCGCTCGTCCCGGTATTCTCGCTCGAGGGGGTCGAAGGGCGCATCTTCGACCCGCTCTCGATGACGTACGCCTTCGCGCTCGCGGGCGCGCTGGTGTTCGCCTTGACCACGGTCCCCGCCCTGTGCGCCCTGGCCTTGCGCCCTCGAGACGTCGTCGTCGAGGAGTCGAGAGCGCTGCGCTGGATTCGGGAGCGGTACCGAAACATCGTCGAGGGGGCGCTCCGGCGACGCCTCGTGGTCGCGTTGGCGAGCGCTGCGCTCTTGGGCGCGGGCGCCCTGGTCGCGACGCGTCTCGGCAGCGAGTTTCTTCCCGAGCTCGACGAAGGTGACTTCGTCGTGTTCGTCGAAATGCCACCCAGCATCTCGCTCGAGGCGGGGCAGGACATCCTCGCCGAGGTGCGCGAGCGAATCCTCGCGTTCCCCGAGGTGCTCCAGGTGCTCAGTGAGCACGGCCGGCCCGAAGACGGCACGGACAACGAGGGCGTGAACATGAGTGAGACGTTCGTGCGGCTCGCGTCTCCGGACGCGTTTCGCCCGGGATGGGACAAGCGACGCTTGATGGAAGCGATGCGAGCCTCTCTCGCCGAGATCCCGGGGGTGCAGTTCAACTTCTCCCAACCGATCAAGGACAACGTCGAGGAGGCGGTGAGTGGGGTCCGAGGCAAGGTGGTCCTCAAGATCTTCGGGACCGACCTCGAGCAGATGCGTGAAACCCTCGAGCGCAGCATTCAATCCATTCAAAAGGTTCCGGGTGTCGTGGATCTCTCTCTGTATCGCGAGGCCAGCGTGCCGCAGCTGCAAGTGATCCTCGATCGCCCGGCGCTGGCCCGGGCCGGAATCACGGTGGACGCGGCCCAGGAGGTTATCGAGACTGCCCTCGGAGGGCGGGTCGTGACCGAGTTTTGGGAGAACGAGCGTCCGGTGCCGGTGCGGGTTTTACTGCCGCGGTCCGAGCGGGACGACGAGTCGCGAATCGGGGACGTTCGCGTTCGTACGGCCACCGGATCTCAGGTGCCGCTGCGCGAGCTCTCGAACATCGAGACGGCCACGGGCAGGGCCAGCATCATCCGCGAGGCGAACAGTCGCATGATGGCGCTCAAGTTCAACGTCCAGGACCGCGACATGGGCTCCGTCGTGAACGACGCGATCACCGCCGTGGACCGAGACGTTGACGTCCCCGACGGCAATTTCCTGATCTGGACCGGTGAGTTCGAAAACCAGCAGCGCGCGATGCGGCGCTTGTCGTTGATCGTCCCGCTCTCGGTGTTGATCGTGTTTGCCATGCTCTACATGGCGCTCGGCTCGGCAAGGAGCGCGATCTCGGTGTTGGCGACCGTCCCCTTCGCGATCACGGGTGGAATCTTCGCCCTGGCGCTCAGCGACAGTCCGCTTTCCGTCAGCGCTGCCGTGGGCTTCATCACGCTGCTCGGGCAGGTTTGTCTCGTTTCCTTGCTCGTCGTGAGCGCCGTAGACGCACACCGGCGGGGAGGGAAGGAGCTCTTTTCTGCGCTGGTATCCGGCGCGACGGGGCGCTTGCGCGCCGTGCTCATGACGGGGTTGCTCGCCATGCTCGGGCTCACGCCCATGGCCATCGCCACGGGCGCGGGGAGCGAGATCCAGCGGCCCTTCGCGGTCGTCGTGATCGGCGGCCTCTTCACCGCGCTGCCGGTGACGCTCTTCCTGCTCCCCGTGCTCTACAGCGCGCTGTCACGGAAGGCGCCGAGTCCTACCCCGGTGCCGCAGGAGGTGGCGTCGTGTTGAGGGCGTTGCTTCGACGCGCCGTGCGGACGGGCGGGCTTTGGGCCGCGTTGGTGTCCTTTGCCTGGGGCGCCCGCGCCGAGCCCCTTCCTTCTCCCGAGCTGCCGCAGACGCTCACCCTCACGGATGCCCTCGAGCTCCTGCGCACGCGAAGTCCCCGCACGCAGGCCGAGCAAGCGCGGCTGGAGGTCGCCGCGGCGGCTCGTCTCGAGTCCTCCGTGTATCCGAACCCGTCGCTGAGCTACGGAGCGTTGTTGCTCGCGCGCGGCGTGAACACCGGCGCGCGCCGGCAGCACGAGATCGTGGTGGAGCAACCGCTCCTCCTGTTCGGCCAGCGCGGGGCGCGGGGGCGCGTGGCGGAGCTCTCCGTTCGTGCCGAGCGGGCTCGTGTCGAGGCGAGCCTCGCCGAGCGGGAGCTCGCCGTGCGCCAAGCGTTCGCGGCCTTGCTTTCGCGCCAGGAGCGCGTGCGCATTCTCGACGAAGCCGCCGCGGAGCTCGAGCGGCTCGAGCGGATCGTGCTGGCGCGGCATCAGGCCGGTGATCGCAGTCGGTACGACGTGGCGCGTATCGAGCTCGAGGCCCGCTCGCTCGAAATGGAGCTTCGGGCAGCGACGGCCGAGGTGGAGGCTGCTTCTCGGTCGCTCGCCGCACTGCTCGGCTTCCCGGACTTTCGCCCTCGAGCGCAGGGTGAGCTCGCTCCCCGCGCGCTCCCGACGAGCCCCGAGCGGCTCTGGCAGCTCGCCCGCGAGCGCAACGCCGCGATCGCCGTCGCTCGAGCCGACGAGGCGCTCGCCCGAGGCGGCCTCGCGCTCAGTCGTCGTGAGCGGATGCCCGTCCCAGCCATCGCCCTCGGCACGTTGCTCACGGAGGACGAGAACAGCGCTTCGGCCTTCGTCGGCGTCTCGTTGCCGCTGCCCCTGTTCGATCGCGGTCAGGGCGCCGTCGCGCGCGCCAAAGCCGAGCTCACCGTCGCCGAGCGCACCCTGCGAGCCGAGCTCGAAGAGGCGCGCGCAGAAATCGCTCGCCTGGCGGCGGCCTACGCCCACCGAGTCGAGATCCTGCGCACCCTGGAACAACGCGTCTCCGTCCACGTCCCCGAGCTCCGCCGCATGGCCGAAGACTCGTACCGAGAGGGAAACACCGGCATCCTCGAGCTCCTCGACTCCGTGCGCACGGTCGTGGAGGTGCGACTGCAACACCTCGAGCACCGCGAGCTCGTGAGGCAAGCCGAGGCCGCCCTCATCGTCGCAACCGCCCTCGAGCCGCAGCCCTAGAACGCCGATCAGTTTCACTGATTCAGCTTCGCGCCCTGGTCGAGGGCGCCGTGGGGCTCCACCTCTGTGTCATCGGTCTCACGGTGCTCCGCAGATACT
>CAYYWA010000015.1:0-35675 GCA_964475255.1 uncultured Sorangium sp. | reverse complement strand
CGGATCCCGGTGCGCACGGGCCCGATCCCGGTGTGCACGGGCCCGATCCCGGTGTTCGCGAGCCCCGATCGGTCAGGCCGCTATCCCGCCAACGCTCGACTCGTTTTGCCCATTCCTCTCGCCCGACCCCACGTCGGGTCGTGTCCGTGGTCTTCATGCACGGGACCTTCCCTCGGCGTAGCCACGCACGCGGTTGGCCGAACGCCTACCATAGTCCTTACAAACTCGTCCGGGAAAGCGGATCAACTCCACCCCCCAGGTCACGGACGCGCCCGGTTGACATGATCGAAGAGGCCAGCCGTCGCGGGCTGCGCTCCTCGGCGGAATGGGACATCCGCTTTGGTCGGCTGCGACTCACTTGATTGGGCGGAACTCGTGCAGCCTCACGTAAGGCCCCCTCCCCTCGTTGACCCAACGCCTTCACTTGCTCGGGGGTGACCTGGATCTCGGTGGCATGTTCTCGGTCGCGCCGTCGAGTCTTCCGGCGGGCTCACCGCGTACGAGGACGCGTGGGGGGGATCCCTTGGTGGACGGCGACTCACTTGATTGGGCGGAACTTGTACGGGTTCGCGTAGGGCTCTCCACTTGTTGACCCCGGCCTCACTTGCTCGGAAGGGGGGAACCTGGAGCTCAGCGCACGCGACGAGCACACCGGGACGCTTGGCAGCACGACCGAGAACATCCCGGGACGCGTTGGGGACGTTCCCTGGGTCGGCTGCGACTCACTTGATTGGGCGGAACTCGCACGCTCGCTCGTGCTCGGCGACCTGATGTCTCGCTCGGCGAGCTCGTCGCGTGGCAGGGCTGGGGCGAGCGGCTCTCGACGCGACGCCCGGACTTCGGCGCGCTCGAGCAGCGGCACCACGTCCGCCTCCCAGACGCCCTCGAACGGGTCCTGCCGCGTCCGCCAATGCCGGTGCTTCTTCGTCTGGGACGGCAGTGGGCCCGTCTTCCAGTTGTGCGCGCTTCGCACGCTCATGTCGGCCGCCGCCGCGGCGGCCTCAATCGTCTTCCCTTCAGCCATTTTCAGCCTCAACAGCTGAACCTGCTTGTCCTTGACCATCGAGCTCCCGAGGCCCCGGCTACCTGGCCGGAATCCCTGGGCTCGGCAGTCTCGCACATGCCGTCAGCACGCCCCGGCGTCTGCAATTCTAATTGTCGTCGACCTGCAAAAGTAGTTGTCGCTGATCAGTGGGGATTCCGATTCACTCGATTCGCCGAAGCTCGTGCGCTCGTGCCCACGCGCAGGGCTCGATGGCCCCGGAGAGCAACGGGCTTGATTGGGCGGATGTCGGCTGCGACGCGACGCGGCTTTTGAGCGAGGCGCGCGGGTGACTGGGGTTGGACGGCGTGTTCCTCCTCGGACGCCGCGAGGGCATCGGCACGGACGATCAACTGCCAGCGCCGGTTCACGACGTTCAGCTCCGCTACTCGACGTCCGAAGTGCCCGCGCGCGCCCGTAGCAGAGCCGCTCTCGCCCTCACCATCCGGGTCGGCCGTCTCGGGTCCTTGCCGGCGTCGGTCTCGTGACTTCCTCGCTCTGAGCTCGGCTCGGAGCTCCTTCACGGAAGACCTCGCGACCGTCACCTCACACAAAAAGGCCGAGATGTTTCTTCGAGCCGGCCGCGTCAGCACGAACCCGTTCGCACCTTCGTCCCCGGTCGCCGGTCGCCGGCGCAGACGGTTTGCATGCACGTGTGACCGAGCAGCATCACGGTGGCCGTTCCGGCACCCCAGCACTCACCGACGTTGGGACGCCGCGCTTCCTCGCAGACCGTGTAAAGGTCGAGGCTGCGCGGCGTGCGCTTCAACTCCGCAGAACGCTCGCCTCCCGGCGTTCGCTCCCTGGTCCCCTTTCCTTGGAAGAGATTCGAGTGAGACTACCTTGGAAGAAATCCGAGTGAGGCCACATTGAGGAGAGGAGCATGACCTCGCGCTTCCGCAAAGCGGTCGGAGCACTCCGGTATCGCCATGCGCTCGCGCTCCTGGTGTTCGCTCCCGCGGCCTGTGGAACCTCAGGATCGTGGGAGGGCTTGAAGCCCGGTGACGAGATCCGCATTACGGTGCGGCGAGCCCTCATCAGTTGAGTGCTACGCCGAGCTGGGCCTGTCGCCCGGAGTCAGCTTCAGGGCACGCGTGCTCGATCATCCGCCAGCCCGCGCCGAGACTTGCATACCAGCCCGCGCCGAAATTCTCGACCCCGTGGGCGATTGGACCTGGACGAATCCGATGCCCGGCATACCGAATGGCATTCTCTCGGGAGAATACCGCACCGAGCGCGCGCGGACGCGCCTGCCGAGGCCGTCGCCACGCAGGAACACGCAGCGGGTCCCCTGTGCGTTGGGTCGGCGGCAAGCCCATCACGCTCGTCCCGCTCGGAGCGCAAGGCGGCGCTTCGGAGCAAGGCCTACGCGCGGCCCTCGTGGAGGGCGCGCGCCTTGAAGCGCACGAGCCTCCTGTTGAACCTCACGAGCGATGCCTGGTTCGGCGTTCACCCGCCCGCGAGCTGCACGCGGCCCTCGCCGCATTCCGGGCCGTTGAACACCGGCGCTTCCTGCTCCGGGTTACGACTACTGGCCTTACCCAGGCCGTCGCGCCGACCGGTGAGGTCACGTGGCAGTTGCCCGCGGGGAGGCGGCTGACGGAGTCGCGGCCCGTTGGCTCGAGGATGATACACTCTACGGCGCTCTGGGGGATGCCCCTTGGTATTCGACTCCGGTCCTGGCGCTCTTCTTCGCGTTCGCGCGCGCTCCACGCACTGGTGTGAGGAGCGCGTTCGCACGCATCAGGGTGCAGGGAAAAAACGACCATGGCTCATCTGAGGAATCGCTTCAACGCTTACGACTCGCACGCGTCGCTGTGCGCCGCGCACAGGCTCGATGAGCGGAGCACTCGACGAGGCTCCGGCCGCGACGAACGGATCGCGGCTCGCCGGGTCTCGCGGGCGGTCTCCGCGACGTTCACTGCATTGGTTCTGGGGCTCGCGTGCAGCCCGGCGCCGGGCGATCACGACCCTTCGACGAACCCCGGGGCGAGCTCGGAGGAGGAGGCATTCGCAGAGGAGATCGTGGCTGCGTTCTGCGACGGGCTCGCGGGTTGCTGCTCGTACCTCAGCCGGACCTTCGAGCGCGCTGCCTGCGAGGCGGGCGTGCGAGCGCGCATCGCAGCCCGCGCACCAGCCGCCAATACGGCGATGCGGTTCGATCCGGATGCCGCTGCCCAGTGTCTGGCGAACGTTCGGGCGGCGCTCCCGAGCTGCAAAGGAATCGAGCTGGAGCCGTGCAACCGAGTGTATGTGGGCACTCTTCCCTCGGGAAGCGCGTGTACGAGCGGCGAGTGCGCGCCGGTGCCCGACGCACAAGTGCTCTGTGCGGGCACTTGCCGGGTGTACCACCGAGCGGCAGTCGGCCAAAGTTGCGCGCGCAGTTGTCGCACGGAAAGCCAATGCGGCGTTCTGCCCGGCGAGTCGGCGCCCGACGTTCAAAGCTTGTCGGAGTACGGGAGATGCTTCCTGGAAGACGGGCTCGCCTGCGTGGGAGGAGCCTGCGTGCGCGCCCCCGGAGAAGGCGAGGAGTGCCTCGGCGAAACGTTCTGCGATCGAGGGCTTTACTGTGACGAGGTATCCGAGCGGTGGACCTGTGTCCGCCTCGGCGGCATTGGAGAGCCGTGTACCGACGTCAAATGCGTCCCAGGAGCGTACTGCAACGATCTGGAGAACCTCTGCATGCCCCTGAAAGCGCTCGGTGAGCGCTGCTTGGATGACGAGGAATGCGCTTCCAACCGCTGTGGACTGGACGCCTGCGAGCAGGATGCGCGCGGCATCCCAACCTGCAGCGGCCCAATCTGCCAGTCACCCACGCTCGGCAAAGCCCACGGCTCCGCAAGCGAGTGCCTCGGCGAGATCCATTTGTAGCGTGCACGGCGCGGGAGCGCGCTCTCCGGGAGGTCTGCGAGTGGCCGTCGCCATGGCTCGCGCTCCCCTCGGCTGCGATCGCTGTTCCGTGCTTCCCTCTCTTGGAGGGTCCTCGAGCTCGGCCTTCCGCGCGTCCTGCACCGGCGCCGGCTGCCGCCTCCACGGAATGGTCATCCTCTTCCCAACTTGATTGGGCGGATATCTTTCCCGCACACACTCGCGTCGGACGCGAGCGATGACTTGGGCGCCGGGCGCGAGCGCCGCCTCGAGCCGCGCGCGCAACTGCGTCCGCACGGCGCACCCGACTACGGCGGTTGCAAGCGGGGACCCCAAAAGTCGTCAAAGAGCATCGAGCTCTGACTCGAAGCGCGCGCACCCGCCGGTCGTCCCGGACGTCCAAGTTCGGCGCTGGAACCGGCACCGAGCGAGTGCTGTGCTCACCGCATCGCGCGCAGTCTTCAGGCCGCGTGAGAGCCGAGCCCACGCCAGCGAGTGCTGCGCTCGCCGCATCCGCGACTCCTCACGCAGATCCGCCACGGCTGGCTCCGTGACAGAGCTACCAGGACTGAAAGCGCGAGCCGCACGCGGTGTTTACGCGAGCACTGCCAAGGACGCCGCTTCCACAGAGCTGCCCCGCGGTGCAGGGCGCGCGCCGAGCATAGGGCGCGCGTCGAGCATAGGGCGCGCGTCGAGCACAGGGCGCGCGTCGAGCACAGGGCGCGCGTCGAGCATAGGGCCGCCGCAAGCACCGAGCGCGCGTCGAGTGCAGGCTCTTGCCGCGAGTGGGCTTCTTCACGCGGCGTGGGGCTGCGGCATGGGGGTTGGGGAGTGAATGAAATGGGGATGAAAACGGGAGGATGCTCGGTGGACATGGGGGGTGAAGTTGGATTTCGGGGCGATGGCGGACGACACGAAATCCGTGACGGCTGAAAGCGCCGGGACGCGTGCGAAAACGCCGGACGAGTTGGTGGATGGGGCGATCGAGCACTCGGTGGTGCGGGCGGTGTTCGGCGAGGACACGGTCGTGCGGCGGGAGCTGTTTCGGCGGGTGGGCCAAGCGACGCTGTATGCGGCCCTGAGCTCGGTGTTTCCGCTGGCGGCCTGTAAGTCGAACACGAAGGAGGAGCTGGAGAAGACGGCGAAGGGAGCGCAGGCGGCGAGCACGGGGAAGCCGCTCGAGAAGCCGAAGCTGAAGGTGGGGTTCGTGCCGATCACGTGCGCGACGCCGATCATCATGGCGCACCCGTTGGGGTTTTATGGGAAGTACGGGTTGGAGGTCGACGTGATCAAGACCGCGGGGTGGGCAGTGGCGCGGGACAAGTCGCTTTCGAAGGAATACGACGCGTCGCACATGCTCACGCCGATGCCGCTCGCGATCACGGTGGGGGCGGGCTCGACGGCGGTTCCGTATTTGATGCCTGCGGTCGAGAACATCAACGGGCAGGCGATCACGCTCGCGACGAAGCACGCGGACAAACGGGACCCGAAGCGGTGGAAGGGGTTCAAGTTCGCGGTGCCGTTCGACTATTCGATGCACAACTTCCTGCTCCGCTACTACGTGGCGGAGCACGGGCTCGATCCGGATCGCGACATTCAGATTCGAGTGGTGCCGCCGCCGGACATGGTGGCGAACCTCAAAGCCGGCAACGTGGACGGGTATCTGGCGCCGGATCCGTTCAATCAGCGGGCCGTCTACGAGAAGGTGGGGTTCTTGCACCTGCTCACGAAAGAGATCTGGGATGGGCACCCGTGCTGCGCGTTCGCGTGCAGCAAGGAGTTCGCGGAGACGATGCCCAACACGTTCGGCGCGCTGTTCAAGGCCATCGTAGACGCGACGCACTTCGCGGCGAAAGCCGAGAATCGAAAACAGATCGCGGAGGCGATCGCGCCGAAGAACTACCTGAATCAGCCGCTGACCGTGGTCGAGCAGGTGCTCACGGGCAAGTTCGCCGACGGGCTCGGGGAGATTCGCGAGGTGCCAGATCGCATCGGGTTCGACCCGTTCCCCTGGCACTCGATGGCGGTCTGGATCCTGACGCAGATGAAGCGCTGGGGGTACGTCAAAGGCGACGTCGACTACAAGCAGATCGCCGAGCGGGTCTATCTCGCCGCCGACTGCGCGAAGCACATGAAGGAGCTCGGGTATTCCCCACCCTCCGGCACGTATTCGAACTACACGATCATGGGCAAGGTCTTCGACCCCGAAGACCCGGAAGGGTACCTCCAGAGCTTCCCCATCAAGCGCATCGCGAGCTGATGGCTGCTGATCCAATGCTGCCCCGTGCATCGCGAGGTGGAGGAGAGACATGGTGTCGTCGCTCAGGGTAAAAGGCGCGCTGCTCTCGCTCGTGTTGCTCGTGGTCGGCCTCGGGATTTGGGAGCTCTCCGCGCTGAGCGGGAACGAGGCCGAGGCGGCGTCGGGGTACGACGCGCTGGTCGCGGGAGCGGAGCAGACCGCGCGCATTCCCCCGCCGTCCAAGATCTTCGCGTTGGCCGCCGAGCAGCTCGAAAATCCGTTCTACGACGCGGGACCGAACGACAAGGGAATCGGGATTCAGCTCCTGCACTCGCTCGGGCGCGTGCTGTCGGGGTATTTGGCCGCGCTGCTCGTCGCGGTTCCGGTGGGCTTCGTCGTCGGGATGTCGCCGCTCATGATGCGCGCGCTCGACCCCTTCATTCAGGTGCTCAAGCCGATCTCGCCGCTCGCCTGGATGCCGCTCGCGCTCTTCTTGATCGAGGACTCCGTCGCCTCGTCGGTGTTCGTGATCTTCGTGTGCTCGCTGTGGCCGGTGCTGATCAACACGGCGTTCGGCGTGAGCTCCGTCAGTCGGGATTACCTCAACGTGGCGCGCACGCTCGAGATCAGCCCGATCAAGACGGCGTTCACGGTGATTCTCCCCGCGGCGGCACCGACGATTCTGACGGGCATGCGGATCTCGATCGGCATCGCCTGGCTCGTGATCGTGGCGGCCGAGATGCTCGTCGGGGGAACCGGCATCGGCTACTACGTCTGGAACGAGTGGAATAACCTCGACCTCGCCGCGGTCCTCTTCTCCATTCTCATGATCGGAGTCGTCGGCATGCTGCTCGACGGGATCCTGGCGCGCGCCGCCCGCGCCGTTTCCTACGAGGCGTGACCGGGCTCCTCGCCCTGCTGCGCTCGAGCGCTCGTCATGAACGCCACTCGACGTGCAGCGCACCCGTCGTCGAAAGAGGTAAATCGTTGACTCACTCTCCGTTTCTGTTCGTCGATAAGCTGACGAAGGCGTACCCGGAGCCTCGCGGCAAGGGGGAGCTCGTCGTGTTCCGAGACGTGAGCTTCGGCGTGGAGAAGGGCGCGTTCGCGTGCATGATCGGCCACTCCGGGTGCGGCAAATCGACCATTTTGAACATCATCGCCGGCCTTTCGCAGGCGACGAGCGGCTCCGTCTTCGTGAACGGCGAGCGGGTGACGCAGCCCGGGCTCTCGCGGGGCGTGATCTTTCAGAATCATAGTCTTTTGCCCTGGAAGACCGCGCTCGGAAACGTGGTATTCTCGGTGAAAGCGCGCTTTCCGGACTGGTCGCGAAAGCGCGTTCTCGACCACAGCCTCGAGTACCTGCACATGGTCGGCCTCGAAGGAGCGGAGCACCGACGGCCGAGCGAGCTCTCCGGCGGCATGCGCCAGCGTGTCGGCATCGCACGGGCGTTCGCGACGGAGCCGGAGATTTTGCTGATGGACGAGCCATTCGGCGCGCTCGACGCGCTCACGCGCGGCACCATTCAAGACGAGCTCATTCGGCTCTGGAGCAAGCGCGGGCAGACGGTGTTCATGATCACGCACGACGTGGACGAAGCGCTGTACCTCTGCGACCAGGTGCTGCTCATGTCGAACGGCCCCGACGCCGAGGTGGCCGGCACCATCGCCGTCGATCTGCCGCGACCGCGGGATCGCGCGCGCCTGTCGAAGATGCCGGAGTACTACGAGCTGCGCACCCGCCTGCTCGACTTCCTGTCGAACGGAGGCCGCGGCGGCGCGCGCGTGGCGAGCGAACGCGCTCCCTCGAAACCCACGCCGCTCGTGGAGCCCGGAAAGGCCGAGCTCAAGCTCGTCTGAGCGCTCGGCACGCGCTCCGTTTCTTTCGACGACGAACCCATCGCCAAGAGCGAACCTAGCCCGAGTTTCGGCTCGCACCACCACAAGGGAGAATCAGCATGACCAAAGAGGAGATGTCCGCGCGCATTCTCGAGGCCAAGAAGCAGAAGAAGCTCACCTGGCAGGCGCTCGCCGAGTCCATCGGCATGGGCGAGCTGTGGGTCGCCTCGTGCTGCTACGGCGAGAACTCGATGGATGAACGCTCCGCGGCCCGGACCTGCGAGCTCCTGGGCCTCGGCCCCGACGTGAAGGAGGCGCTGCTCGAGTTCCCGACCAAGGGTAAATCGCTCGGCCAGGTCGTGCCGACCGACCCGCTCATCTACCGCTTCTACGAGATCATGCAGGTGTACGGAGCGTCCGTGAAGGACGTGATCCAGGAGAAGTTCGGCGACGGCATCATGAGCGCCATCGACTTCAGGATCGACGTCGCGAAGGAAGAAAACCCGAAGGGCGATCGCGTCGTGGTGACGATGAACGGCAAGTTCTTGCCGTATGCGAAGTGGTAGACGGCGACCTCGAGCTACGGCTCGCCTCGGTTCACGACGGCACGAAGGGGTGGTAGTGAGGGTGAGCTGCGGCTCCGCTCACAAAGCCGCGCAATCGCGAGCTCGAGCTGCAGCTCTCCTCGGCTCAAGGCCGCCTTCGTTGGCACCTGGCAGCACGCGACGACGCTGTCATGACCGCGCACGGTGGTGAAGGTCGAGCCGCCGCTCGCCGGCAAATGCCGGCCGAGTGCCCGCAGCTCAGCCAGGGCCGCCGCCCTGCCCCGTTCCATCGGCGTCCACGCTGAGCCCTCGGCCCACGAGCCCCGACTGCCCGCGCCTCCGCGAGCACACCGAGCGCGAACAAGGCAAAAAAGCGCGAGGCAACGCCCTTTCCGAACCCTCGCGCCCCTCGCCCTCGCGGGGGCGACGCGCGTGCAATTCCATACAATACGAGCGCCGCGCGCCCTCCTAGAACAGGTCCGTCGTGGAAACGTCTGGACCGAAGAGACTCCGTGTGAAGAGCAGAAGCGGCGACATCGAGCTCGAAACGCTCGCTGAGCTCGCGGTCGCCGCGGGATTCGACTCGAAGAGCCTGGCGGCGCGGCTTGGCGTCTCGCAACGCCAGCTGCAGCGACGATTCGTGCTGCATCTCCAGTGCTCGCCGCGCGCGTGGCTGCGAGAGACCCGGCTTCAACGGGCGCGGGCGCTGCTGCCGTCGTCGCCCTCCGTGAAGGCGGTCGCGTGTGCGCTCGGGTTTCGGCAAGCCTCGCAGTTCGCGCGCGACTTCAGGGTGCGCTTCGGCGTGACCCCGTCGTCGCTGCGCAGCAACGGCGGGCCGCCGAGCGAGCGCGCGGCCCCCGAGCACACGGCGCTCGAGCACACCAACGAGAGCGGCACGCCTCACGAGGTTTCGGCAGAGGGTGGGATAGCGTAGCTCGACGTGCGGGTGGTCCGCGCGGCCACTGGCGCTTTGCGAGCGCTGTGGTTCCTGCAATGTTCTCGGATCATGCCGTTCGTCCTGCGCCGCTCCCTCCGCCTGCTCCCTGCCATCCTTGCCTTCGGCGCGAGCATGGCGTGCCGGTCGCTGCCCCCGGAGGAGAGGCCGTCCGCGCGCGCACTGCCCGCTCCGAGCCCGTCAGCGACTGCGCGGGGACACGCGGGCTTGGACCCAGCGCCTCCGCCCGACTCCGCGGAGACACAGAGAGCCGTGAAGGCAGGGCCGTTGGCGATGGATCCCGTCGTCGTGGTCAGCGCGCCGGCCACGCTCCGCGACCTCGAAGCGCGCGGCTTCGATCTGGGCTCGCAGCTCGTCGGCACACCGGCTCGGGACGCGCACGCGCTCGCGGAGTACCCGGCGTACCAGGTGCTCGCCAAGGCCGTCGCCGACGACATCGCCGCGGATCGGCGGCGGGACGCGGCGGCCGGTATCGGCATGCGCTACGCGCACCGGCAGTTCAATCCCGCCTGGCTGCGCTCCGAGAAGATGCGCTGGGAGCTCATCGCGGTCGTCAATCGGCTCGACCGGCGGCCCTTCGCCCCCGAGCACTGCGGCGAGCTGCGCTTCGTGTATCGCCTCGCGTACACGGAGAACACGGCGACGGGCCTGGTGAGCTCGCGGCTGCCCATGACGCTCAACCTGGTTCGGTTCCAGCCGCGCGGGGACGGGCCAGCCTGCGTCGACGTGGCGCATTCGTGGCTGCGCGAGCACACGGCGACCGTGGACGCGGCGTGGCTCACCGGGGACCGCGGCCCGCTCGCGCCAAGTCGCGTTCGCGCGCTCCCGCTCAAGTCGGTGGAGCTGAATTTCCAGAGCGTGCGCTGGCCCTCGACGGTGCGTCCCCGCCTCGGCGGACACGCCGAGTACGGCATGCGGGTGTTCCAACCGCGGAGCGACGCGCCGTACCTCGAGCCCGCACCGCTCGAGAACACCATCGACAGCGCGCGGCTCGCTCGGGATCGGCGCCTCCGCGAGGAGCTGCGCGCCTGGCTCTCCCGACCCGAGTCGCTCACCGCGCTCGACGCGGGGACCCTGGTCGTGCCCGAGCGCTTCCTCGCCAAAAGCGCCGTGTCCATCGCGCCGCACGGCCTCGAGCGGAAGGGAAATCGGCCGTTCGCGACGACGTTCACGCCCAAGGACTTCGAGAACCTCGACTTCTCGGGGCTCTCCTCGGTGCGCTCGGCCGCGTCGATGATCCGGCGGCTCGACGGGCTGAGCTGTCCCGGCTGCCACCACAGCCGGAGCCTCGCGGGCTTTCACTTGCTCGGCGAGGACGCGCCGGACAAGACCGTCGATGCGCTCGCCGTCCCGATGTCCGCGCACTTCCACGCCGAGGTGCAGCGACGCCGCGCCTACGTCGTGTCGCTCGCGTCTGCGGGCACCACGGACGAAGCGCGCCCGCCGGCGGAGCGCGCGCCGAACGAGAACGGCGTCGGGGCGCACTGCGGCCTCGGCGAGCCCGCGTACGCAGACTGGACGTGCGCGCCCGGACTGCGCTGCACGAGCACCAGCGATCCCGAAGTCGGCACGTGCCTGCCCGCGGAGGGGCCGAGCGTGGGAGACGCCTGCGAGCACGGCGCGATCACCGGCAGCAACGCGCACCACGACACCGCGAAGCTCGCGCGGGTGGCGTGCCAGGGCGACCGCGTGTGCGAGCAGAACAGCGTCGGTTTCCCGGACGGCATGTGCGCGGGCGCCTGCACCGATTTGCCGCCCGGAGCGATCTGCGGCGGGATTCCCTTACTCACCGAGTTCAACGGCTGCCTCGCGCGCGGTCGGTCGTTCGAGAGCTGCATCGTCGAAAACACGCGACCGGGCGCGCTGCGCGCGTGCTCGTTCGACGAGCCGTGCCGCGACGACTACGTGTGCGCCCGCGTGAACGGCGCCGGCGCGTGCATGCCCCCCTATTTCCTCTTTCAACTCCGCGTAGACGGGCACCCCATTTGACGGGGCGCTCTCGGCGCGGCGGGGAGCCTTGCGCTCGCAACTCTCCAAAGGGAGAAGCCCCCAGACGCCCGCTGACCGCGGGTCACTCGGGGTCCTGCGAGTCGGGGGCTTTGGGCCGCACGTCGAAGCTGCGGGTCTCGAGGTCGACGACGAGCTCGAGCTGCTGGCTCGACGAGCGCCGTGAAAGGATGGCGACGAGTCGGACGCGACGGCCCTCGTCGTCGTACACTTCGTTGATCTTCACGAGGTGGACGCGCGGCTCGAAGAGGCGGATGTTCTCCTCGAGCTCCCGGCTGAGGTTCGTCACGGCCTCCTCCGGGGTCCGAAAGGCGACGTCGCTCAGCCCGAACGAGTCGAGGAAGTAGCCGCACCCGCGCTTCGTCGAGAGCACGAAGCCCAGGTTTCGCCGGATGTCTTCGTCCTCGTCCGGCGCTTCACCCATGAAGTGTTTGTACAGGAACATGCGACAGTGCGGCGTTTACGGCCGAAGCAAAGTCAAGCGAAGGAAGGAAATCGAGGGCCGTGAAGCGAAGCAAGGAATCAGCGCGG
Organism: uncultured Sorangium sp.; assembly: GCA_964475255.1. GTDB lineage: Bacteria > Myxococcota_A > Polyangia > Polyangiales > Polyangiaceae > PMG-095. The sequence continues at coordinate 23,649 of CAYYWA010000015.1, read as the reverse complement.
TAGCGTCAAGCGAAGGAGGGAATCCAGGGCTCGCTCACGCGGCCCGTGATGCCCCGGTAGAGAACCGTCGTGTGGCGGACCTCGCGCGGGCCGCGCAGACGGTTGTATCCGAGGAAGCTCTTGTCGGCGGCGCGCGGGTCGTCGACGTGCGCGAAGCTCGAATGCCAGAGCACGACCAGGCGCACGGTCAGCGCGAGATTGAAGGGCGAAAGCAGCGGGAGAAAGCGTTCGTCGAGCCGCTCGCGGACGATGTCCGCCTGCTCCCGCCCGCTGAGATCGACCTCGTCCTCGGCGAACAAGTCCACGAGGAACCCGGGGCTCTCGGCGACGTAGTTTTTCCCGAGGACGCCGGAGCCGTCGAGCCGCGAGTCACCCGTGCGACACGCGTGACTGTCGGTCGTGCTCTCGAGCGGTCGCCGCTTCACGCGCACGCGAAACTCCGGGAAATAGAGCTGGGTGACCCAGTGGAGCGTGCTCACCGACCCCGGGCCCGCCATGCGGAAGAACGTCTTCAGCACGGAGCGGAAGTTCCCGTAGACACCGCCCGTGGCCCCGTTTCGCTCTGCCGGCTCGGCAGTGCCCGAGACGGGGCGCCCGTCCCCGAACTCCGGGTGGATCGCGCGAAAGAAGTTTTCGATCAGCTGATGATCGAAGAAGCGCAAGAAATCGAAGAACCGGGCCGGATCCGGGCTTCGCTCCGCCACGTGGTAGAAGTAGCTCGGCAAGAGCGTGTTGTCGCCGAGCAGCCCGAGGTGCACGGTGATGATCGCCGTGCGCACGGGCCGACGCGTGAAGCGGAGCGCCTGCACGACCGAGGCGGAGCGGCCGTACAAAGCGCCTTCGAACAGGATCTCGTCGCTCGAGTAGCCGATCTCCGCGAGGACCTCGAGCAACGGGCGGAGATCGAAGCGCTGCGCCTCGCGGACCAGCCGCGCCTCGACCTCGCTCGTCGCGTCGCGCTCGTCGGCAACGGCGTCCCCGAACATCAGCCCTCCACGAACCCCACGAGGTCGACGCGCGAGTACTGGGCGAGGGCGCGCCACACCGGCGATTCCCGCGCCTGCGCTTCGTCCGCCAGGATCGCCGCGTGCCGGCTCTCGAGCGCCGCGTAGCGCGCGAACAGCTCGGGGAAGTGGACCCGGGGATCGAACGCGTCGACGGCAGCGGCGATGTCCGCGGCGAGCACGGCCGCCTTCTGGAACTGGCGCTTTTCGACGAGGAGCTCGAAGGCCTTGAGCTTCTTGCAGAGCTCGACGAACGGGTGCCCCACCCAGAGCTCCATCCGATACAGGCCAGACTCGCTCGGGGGCTCGCTGCTCAGGGCGTTGCCGTTCAGGGCGTTGCTGCTCGGCGGAGCCGGGCGAGAGCTTTCGCGGCGTGCCCCCGGCGCGGAGGGCGCGGCCGCTTCCTCCATGGCGACGGCGACCGCGCTCTCGCAGTCGCGCAGGCGCACGAGGAGCTGTCCGAGCGCCGTCGCGGCGGACGCATTCTCGGGCCCCTCGAGGCGCTCGAGCAGCCGCGTCGCTGCCTCCCGCGCCTGGTCGAGCTCGCTCGGCGACGCGCGGGCGCAGAGCGTGCGCCACTCGGCGGTCGTGAACTTCTGGTGGTACTCGAGCGAGCGCTGGATGGTCTCGAACAACCACGCGAGGCGCTTGTTCACGTACTCCGCGCGGCGGCGCTCCGGAGACAGCGCGGAGAAGCTCGGGCCGAGCAGGTTCTCGAGCACCGCGAGCACGGTGACGAGCCCGGCGAAGCCGTCCTCGACGAACGCCTGGTAGAGCAGGTACGGCAAGGGGCGAATGTCGTAGATCCCCTCGCCCACGAGCTCTTCGACGGCGCGCGCCGCGGCGTCGTAGCGCCCCTTTTCGGAGAGCGCGTCGATGGACACGAGCCGCTCGTCCGTCGCGTCGAGGTCCGCGCCCTCGGCGCGCGTGAGCGGTGTGAGCAGAGGGCTCAGAGCGACGGCCATGCGCCTAACCCCCGCTCGCCGCGGTCTGGCTCGGCGTGACGACCGAGATCGCGCCCCCGAAGCTGCAAATGAGCTGACAGCCCGAGTCGACGGCGGGCATGTTGCCGACGAGCACCGTCGGCACTCCGGGAACCCACGGAGCGACCGTGGCCGGAATGCAGGGCGCCGGCGTGAGCACACCGAGCGCCGCCGCCGTGGCGGCCGCGACCGCAGGATTGGCGATGCTCATGCACGTGCCGAAGGGCATGATGTTGAGGAAGGGCACGTTGTCGAAGATGTTGGCGACCGGCGTTCCGGCGACGACCCGGTTTTTCGGAAGCACCGCCAGCGAAGACGGTGCGGCGCCCATCGAACACTTGATCATCGTTCCGGCACTGACCAAAACAGCCATGGCTTCCCTCCATCAGGCGTTGTCGGGGCTCGCTTCGAGCAGGTACCCGAGCCGAGCCAACGTCACGAAAATCTCCATGCGGGCCTTCTTGGCGAGCGCGCCGCTCAGGTACTGAGAGCGGCACCAGTCGGCATCGACGCCCGCGTCCCCCATGCGCGGACGCAGCGGGTACCGCTCGAACCGCGTGGGAACGAAGGCCTCGCCCATTTCGCGCGCGATCGCCGCCGTCACGCTCTCACGGCTCGGCGCATCGGAGGCGCGCTCTCCGTCCGGCTCGGTGAACGCGATGGCCGTGACGTTCGCCGTGTTGAGGTGCCTCCCGGCGGAGACGACCACGGTCGCGTGGCGCACGCGCGGCTCGCGCGCGATCACGGCGCTCACCTCGGCGCAGGGATACGCCCGAGCGCCGGGACCGACGTCGAGGCTGCCGCCGCACGTGTACGCGGAGCCTTCGCGCGACAGCACGAGGCGCGGCACGCCGGGCATCGCTTCCTCCTCGCTGAGCGGCGTGAAGACGCCGCGCTCGTTCAGGGACTCGAGCAGCCCGCCGGCGATCTCGGCGAGGACGAAGGCGCGACCCGGCACGGGCCAGGCGTCCAACGACGGCGGCGTCTTCGACGCGGGCCCGAAGAGCAGCGCTCCGCCCGCGGCGGCGACGAGCGCGGTGTTGAAGGCACCGAGCCCGGCCTGCGCCGCGCGTTGCCCGAAGGCGTCCCAGCGCACCAGATCGAGCTCGTCGGTCAGGTTGCGGAACCAGGCGCGCAGCGACGTCTTCGGCCAGCGCGCCTCTGCGACCAGCGCGTCCCGCACGCTCGGCGCGACGCCCAGCACCGTCACGCCGAGCTCCGCGAGCAGCGCGGGACGGCGCGCGAGCTCCGGAGCCGCGAGCTCGGCGAAGCCCGCGCCCGCCATCAGCGCCGCGAGCAGCAACGTGGGCTGCGCCGCGCTCGGGTCGAACCCCGGAGCCGCGACGGTGTCGTGCCGATCGAGCGCGAACGTGATCGTCGCGTCGCAGAGCAAGGCCGCGTGCAGCGCGCCCGCGACGAGCGTGACGGGCTCGAGCAGGGGCGCGTCCGGCGCGGCGAACGCCGGAAAGAGGCGCAGCACCGGATCCGCGGCTTCGTAGCCGTGAGACGGCGGCGCCGCGCTCTCGCTCCCGCCCGCGAGCGGCAGCACCAGGCACTCGTCGCTCGGCGCCGCGATGCGCGCGCGCGGATCCACCACGAGCGCGTCCGGCGCGAGCGCGGCCAGGCGATTCGCCACGAACATCGGTCCGTGCGGAGGAATCGGAGCGATCACCGCGCCCAGGCGCAGCGCGGCGAGCAACGCCACGACGAAGTCCGCTCCCATCGGCAGCGCGAGCGCGAGGCACATCCCCGGCTCGAGCCCGCGCGCGTGCCAGGCGGCGGCGAGCGCCCCCGAGCGGGTGAAGAGCGCTTCGTACGATAGCTCGACGACGCTGCCTCGCTCGTGCGCGACGAAGGCGCGCTTCGACGCGCCGAGGTGGGCCGTGAGCACGTCGTAGTAGAGATCGACGACGCGGTCTCGCGAGCTCTTCAAGCCACCGCGACGGACGCGCGCAAAGGCGTAAACGGCGTCCAGGAAGCGCTCCGGAGCCGCGTACGCCTCGTCGAGCCAGGCGCTCATCCACGCGTTCGGCGCGCGGCCGCTCCGGAGGGCGTCGCGAACCACGCGGAGGTCGATCTCGCTCGACGCGACGCGCGCGGCCGCCGTCACGGGTCGGCCTCCACGCGCTCGACCTGGTCCACCCCGAGCTCGAGCGACACCGCCTTCGGCAACGGGGTCGGCAGCCCGACGCGCCAGTTCGGCCCCGGGCTCGTGAAGAAGAAGTACGCGAAGACGTGGTCGTCCTCCGCGCTCTGCACGGTGAGCGTGGCGGGCCTGCCCGGGAAGATCGGGCGCACGGCGAGCACGGTGTCGTCCTCGCCCGGTGCGGAGAGGAGCGCCGCGGTCTCCTCGTACGACTGCGCGAGCACCGCCGCCTTCGCGTCCAGCCGGCGCACCATCATGTAGAGCACGTTGCCGGAGTTGGTCGCCGGGGCCGAGCGCACGGTGAGCCGCGAGCTTTGCGCCTGAGCGCCGTCGAGCGCCGACTCCGCCGACGCCGACGAGCTCGCACAGCCGGAAAGCGCGAGCGCGCCCGCGACGAGCGCCGCCGCGAACACCGCGAGTCGGAACGGCCGCTTCATGGCTGGCCGCCCTCCCCATCGAGCGACGAGAAGCCGGACCAGGGGTCGCCGTGCACGATCAGCGCGGCGCGCACCGTTTCGCGCGCTCCGCTTCCGAACGGCAGATCCCACTCGTAGCGCGTCGCGGACTCACCGCGCAGGCGCGTCGCTTTGCCGTTCTCGAGCAGCCTCAACAAGCGCCAGTACGGCCCCACGACGGCGATGGGCGGCGGAAACGAGTTGGCCTCCGTCTCGACGTCCGTGACCTGAACCCCGAGCTCCGCGGCCTCGTCGCGCGTCCAGTCGATCGCGAGCGTGGTGGACCCCGGCGCCTGGTTGAAGTTGAACACCGACGTCTTCCCCGCGTGCAGGTAGATCATCGTCGGCACGCTGCGCCCGGAGCCCGCCGCGTGCTCGAACGGCACGCGCGTGACCCGGACCTCGAGCAGCCGCGGCGCGCCGCTCTCGTCCCACAGCCGCTCGCCGAGGAGGCGCGCCGTCTCCGCGGCGCGATGGAACTGCTCGGGCAGAAGGCCCTTCAGCTTCCGCGTCGCCGAGAGGTCGGGCTTGCCCTCGGTCCGGGGGAACAGCGGCTCGACGTAGCTCCGCACCCACGCCGCGAACCGGCCCTGCCGGGGATGAAACAGCGCCTCGATCTCCTCGGGGCTGGCCGAGGTCTCGGCGCGGCGGTTGAACGGGAACTTTCGTGCGATCGCCGCGATGTCGGCGCTGAGCTCCCGCGACCACGCGCGCGCCACGCTGTGCGTCACTTCCCTGTCGCCGAGCCGCGACAGCGCGTCGAACGGGGCCAAAAACGGCGCGCGCTGCTCCAGCGTCAGCCCGGCCGCGTCCGCCCAGTCCACGACGAGCGAGCGGTACGAGCCCGCTCCGCTGCGCGACGCCGCGAGCGCGACGCGCCCTACCGCGGTGAGCTCCTGCTCGAGCATCGGCGCGTCGCCCTCCTCGTCCTCCAGCGGCGCGAGCGCGGCCGTCAGATCCTGAAGGAGCTGTTGGATGACGGCCTTGTATTTGCCGAGCTCCGGCGCGTCCTTGCTGCCTCCCACCGCCGCGCCCCACGACGCGAACTCGGCGAGGGCCTCGTGGACCGGCGCGAGCATCGCTTCCACCTTCTGCGCGACGGCGGCCGTCGCGCCGTCCGCGCCGGCATCGTCCGTCTTCTCCTCGGCAGGGGCCGGCGTCGAGAGGCGGGTGTTGTCGTCGAGCGCCCGCACGAAGGCGTCGAAGGGCGACTGCTCGCCCGCCATTTGCGAGAGCGCCACGCGCAGCGCCTCGGGCGAGCGCACGTTCAACCGAAAGGCGTCCAGGAAGGCCCGCGCCTCGCTGCCGTAGGCGCGGGCATACTCCTCGACCTTGGTCTTCACGAACCGAAGCAAGCGCTCTTCGTGGTCTTTCGGGATGTGCAGGGTGGCGAGCGTCTCGGCGAGGCGCTGCACCTCCTTGGCGACGCGTCGCTCGAACGCGTTCCTCGTGTATCGACCCTCGAGGATCGCCACGCCCCCGAAGAGCGTGACCTCGTTGCCGAGCGGGTTCCAGACGACCGGGGCCAGCTCCGCGTCGGCGTCGGGGGTGAAGAAGATCGAGTCGTTCTGGGTCGATGCCGCCATGAAGCGATCGATGAGCAGGGTCGCGCGGCTCTCGCCGACGAGCTCTTTCCAACGTGCGACGTCGATTTCGAGCTTCTCCCCGCCGAGCTGAAGCGGGATGGTGCCCCCCGCGGCCGCCTGCTGCGCGCCGGAATGCACCAACGTGAGCCGATCCGTGAGGTCGCTCAGGTGGGCGACCGGCGGCGACTCGATGTCCGTAGAGAGAACGAGCGTGCAGAGCTTCTGCATGTTGCCGATCTGGTGGTGCAGATCCGCCGCCTGGACGTCGGCCACGACGGCCTGGAACTGCCGCGCGTAGGTCTCGCGGAGCCGTGGGGCCGCCTTGCCCGTGCGCTCACCGCCGGTGTCCGCCGCGTCGTCGATGTCGCGCAGAAACTCGAGGGTGAGGTCGTCGTGCTCGAACCGGGAGAGCGAGCGCTCCATCTCCTGCGCGAGCTTCTTCATGTTCTTGAGCTCGTTCGTGTGGAGCAGCCCGTCCGCCATCGCCTTTTTCATGCTCGCGGGCAGCTCCTTCCAGTACGCGATGGTGTCCTTCGCGTCCGTGTCGGAGTAGCCGAGCTTGAAGACAACGGGCTCCGCGTGCGGCGTCTCGGTGTTGTCCACGTAGTCGCGGATCACGTCGCGCGATAGCCCCGTCATCTCCTCCCAGAGATCCAGGTGCTGTTTGACGCGGAGCCGATCCGCGCGGTAGCTGTGGATCAGCGTGAGATAGTAGACGGCCCGGCGCCAGCGGAGCGCGCCGTGACCCGTGCCCAGGCCGTGCTGGGCCACCTCGCGGAGCTCGGGGATCAACACGTCCTCGCGCAGCTTCGCGGAGAGCTTCTCCGCGAGCTCCTTCCGCGCGTCCCCGAAGAAGTCGGGAAAGCGGTAGAGGAGCCCGGCGCGCCGCACGGTAAACTCGAGAATGGCGTCCCGCTGCCGGCGCTCGCGCTCGGAGCCCAAGAGGCCCTTGGAGACTTGGTAGCTCGCCGCGGCGTCCGCGGCGGGCGCCCAGACGCGGTGCTGGACCCCGAACGCCAGGCACATGTACGCGACCATCGCCCCGCCCACGGCCGCGCAGGTCCAGCGGTGGGTGCGCAGGGGGTTCGGGCCGGGGCTCTCGTCGACGACCCCGCGGAGCGGGCTCTCGAGCTCCGGCGCTCCCGTGCAGAAGTACACCCCGCCGCGCGTGGGGCTCTCGGAAAGCGCGTCGGGGGCGAACAGCGCCTCCAGGAAGGCCTCGAGCGGCCCGAGCACGCGCTTCACTCCGCGAGAGAACGCGAGCACGCGGCGGTACTCGTCCGCGTCGAGCAGCGAGAGCGCCCGCGGGAGCTGCGCGTTCAGCTCGGCTTCCCACTCGAGCAACGACGGGCGCAGCGAGCCCTCGGGCGCGAGCTCGAGGCGCGCCGACATCCCGGCTTTTTGCCAGTATTCGGCGACGGCTTCCATCCCGTCGAGGGAGTCCGTGTGCGTGAGCGCGACGCGCACGTCGAGCGGGCGGCGACGAATCGCCGCGAGCTGGTTGATGCGGACGCGCACCGTGCGCGCGAGGTCGTAGAGCTCGATCTGCGCGGCGTTCGCCAGCCAGCGCACGTCGAGCGTCACCACCACCGTCGGCGACTTCTCGCGGTAGAGCCTGCGGAAGAGCGCCCGGAGCGCTCGGGTCGCGGCGTGACTCTGATCCTCGAGGAACCGCGCGGGCACCTCGATGATCACGGCGCCGGAGGCGAGCGCCGCGGGCAGCTCGGGGTCGAGCGGCGCGTCGCCCGCGATCTGCTTCATCTGATAGCGGTAGTCGCTCTGCTCCTCGATCAGCCGGCTCTTGCCGCTCCCGGCCAGGCCGAACACCACGAAGTGATCGAATTTGAGCAGCGAGCGCCGGTATTGCCAGGGCAGCCGGCGCAGAAAGCGCCGGAACGCGCGCAACAGATCGCGCGCGCCGATCTGGGGCGGCGCCGCGGCTCCGGGAGCCTTCAACGGGCTCGGGGCGCGCTTCGCCTTCGGTCCCCGCGCCTTGTAGAGCTTGTAGAGCAGCGCCGCCAAGGCGAGGACGAGCGGCACCAACACCGAGAGCGCGAGCAACACCTCGGCACTGAGCGAGATCCCTTGTTTTTCGAGTGTGGCGACTATGTCCTTCAGCTTCATGGCGCCCATCTCCTCGCGCCGGATTGCCTCGCGACTCCTCGAATGCGCTCGCTCACTCGATGAGCGAATAGAGATAGAGCCGACACCCTTCGAGCGCCGGCACGTCGAACAGCACGATGCGGCCCTCGCCGACCGCGTAGTCCCACTCCTGGCCGCGACCGAGCGCGAAGATCTCGACCGCCGACGAGAGACTCTGCGCGAACGGAGGACGCTCGACGCGCGTCACCGGGACCCCGGTGAGCGCCCGCTCGTGGACGAGCTGCAAGCGCTTGGGGCTCGCGAGCTTCACCTTGGAGAGGTCGAGCTTCGCCGCGACGTGCGGCTTCTGCACGAGCAAGAACACGTCCTTCGCGCGCTTGACGCTCTTTTCGATGTCGCAGCGGTGGATCCCCTCGACGAGCGAGAACTCCCGGTACGGCACCTCGGGCCGCCCGCGCGCCACCAGGCGCTCGAGCGGGTCGAGGAGCTCCGCGAACGAGCCCGCGATGTCCTCGTGATCGTAAGGACGGGCGAGCGCCTCCATGTCCTGCACGTTGCGCAGGACGCAGGCGTCGATGTAGAGCGCGCGGAGCGCACAGAACAAGCTGTAGGGGTGCGGCGGCACTTGCCCGCCGAGGTCCACGAGCACGGCCTGGAACGTGAACAAGCTGCGCAGGGCCTGCTTCGCGAGCACGTGCGTCTCGCCCGACAGGTGATTTTCCTGGAGCTCTTCCCGCAGCGCGTGGCGGAGCTGGTTGACGAGCGCGTCCATGCGCCGGAGCCCGCCGTCGAACAGGTGTCCCCGCCGGACGCGCACGAGCGGCGGCACGTAGGACTCCGAGAAGGCCCACGTGCCGTCCGCGTCGCACACCACCTCCGCGAGCCGGAACATTTGCTCGGCCGAGGAGGGCTCCGCCGACAAGCGCACCCGCTGCAAAATGCGCTGAATGCCTTCTTCGCTCGGATCCCCGGGGCGCGCCTCGACGATGTCGAAGCCCGACTCGAGCTGGACGTACACCGGCAGGCGTGTCCGTCCGACCGCGGTCAAGTCGAAGACCATGGGGGCCGCGTTGCCAGGCACGTCCACCACGGTCCCCGACTCGAACACCAGCGACATCTCCCGGATCGACAGCACGCCTTTCGGCAGGAGAAACTCGTCGATCGTGAGCCGGTCGAGGCCCCACGAGGGCTGAGGCAGCATCGAGAAGCGCAGCGAGGCCTCCGCGCGCAGCGACTCCTCCTGCGCATAGAAGTGCTCCGGCAACAGGGCTTGGCCCATGTGCCAGAAGACGCGCGTCATTCCCTGAGCTGCCGGCCTCACACTGCCCTCGTCGAAGAAGTCACCATTCCCGCGTGTCGTCGCACTCCTCGAGCCCGAGCACCCCGAGCACTACGAAGTCGGCGGGAGCGCCGCCGCGGCCTGGGTTCCGACCTTCAATCCCCAGCGCTTGACGAAGTTCTTCCCCGAAGCGGTCGCGAAGTGCAGGTCGCAGGTCTGGTTCGCGGCCGGCACCACCTCGAAGTAGATGTTGTACACGTTCACGTCGATGTTCGACGCCACCTTCGTCGGCTCGTCCGCGACCGACAGGCGCACGTCGGACTTTCCTGCCGCGTTGAGCTGGCCGGTGATCTCCGTCGGAGCGAGCGGGTGCGCCTCGTCGAACCAGGCCTTCGTTTCTTCGTCGAAGTTCGCGATCCAGAACCCGAGCTGGCTGATCGACGTGGTCTTCAGGGTCATCTTCAAGAGACCCTTGACGAGCAGCGCGTTCTCCGCCGACACGTAGGCGCTGACGCAGAGCGGGTCGCCCACGCCGCCGTTCCACGAGAAGTGGTCCAGCACGCCCACCACCGTCACCTTGTCTTCGGTGATGGTGAGCTTGTCGTAGTTGGTCGCGGCGCCATCGACGTTGTACGGCGTGAACACCTCCACGTCTTGCGCCAAGGCCGACGAGAGCCCGATGCCGTTGAAGGACACCAGGTAGCCGACGCGCTGCTTCTTCGTCGGGTTCATCACGAACCCGGACTTCCAATCACACGGATAGTCGTATGCCATTTCCCCGTCCTCCTCGCTCTCAGCCGAGCCGCGCGTCCACGCGCAAATCGACGTTCAAGCCCTCGAACTGAATGTGCGGCAACACCGACAGGTTGCACTGGAACCACCCGACACGGCCCGCGATCGGGTTCACCTCGAGGCTGTACGCCTTGAACGGGTAGTAGCGGAGCGTGAGGTCGTCGGGGTTGACCAGGGTCGTCACGTAGCGCGCGATCCAGCGGTCGATCTGGGTCTGGATGTACGTGGCGTCCGCGGTGCTCCCGATGTTGTCGCGCATGATGCACTTGAGGTAGTGCGCGATGCGCGAGATCGAGTACGTGTACGAGAGGTTCGTGACGAGCTGGGAGTTCTCCGAGTCCTTCGGATCCTTGAACTTGTAGCTCTTCTTGAGCGCCTGGGCGCTGAAGAACACGGCCTCGGCCGTCCCCTTCTTGTGGATCAGGGGGATGATGCCGGCGTTGGCGAGCTCGAGCTCCCGGAAGTCCGGCATCGAGATCTCGACCGGCGCCCTGAGCTCGTCCTCGCCCCGCAGGTTGTACGTGTACGACGCGAGCCCCGAGACGAGGCCGCCCGCCTTCACGCCGCGGATGTACTGGCACCAGCCGGAGCTCTCGAAGCTCTTCACGAGGTTGCGCGCGAAGAGCATGGCCGAGCTCCCCCACACGTACTTCGAGTCGTCGTCGCCCTGGAGCTTCTCCTCGAACTTGATCCCCTCCGCCGGGTTCGACATGTCGTTGTACGGCGGCCGGACCATGTATCGGGGCATCGTCAGCCCGAGGTACACGGCCTCTTCGGACTCGCGGAGCTGGTTCCACTTCGAGTAGCGCGGCGTGTTGAACACCCCCTCGATGTCGCGCAGGAGGTTCACCTCGGCCATCGTCTCGCAGCCGAAGAGGCGCGGGGAAGCGGCCGCCACGAACGGCGCGTGCGCCGCGGAGGCAACCTTGCCCATCCCGCGCAGCCACACGATGTCGGACGGCTTGTTCTCGAACTCGTACAGGCCGATGATCGCGCCGTACGGGCAGCCGCCGAACTGGTCGTACTCGGCGACGTAGATCTTCTTGAAGAGCTCCGCCCCCGCGATGTCGGCCATGTTCAGCTCGAGGTCCTCGAGCGCCTCGTCCTTGTCGATGTCGAGCAGGTTCAGGTCGATGTTGGCGCGAAAGTTCGTGTTCGCGACCAGGTCGGCGATCGAGGTCCACGTCGCCTCCATCTCCTGGAACGCCTTTTCGTGCAGGATCTCGTTCAGCTGATCCTCGACCATCTCGTCGATCGCCGTCACGAGCTCCTGGATGGTCTGCTTGTCGAATTTTCCGTCGGTTCCGTCGATGTTGTAGAGCAGCGCGGCCATGCTGGAGATGAAGCGCTCTTCCGGGGTGACGTCCTCGACGACGTCGTCGAAATGGGCGCTGATCATCGGGCGCGGCGATTTGACGGTCTCGGTGAACCGCACGCTCTGCAAAAGCCTCTCAAGCGTTACTGTCTGGGCCATCTCAAGTCTCCTTGTGAATCGAACTCACGGCGCCGTCGGCGCGTCGCTCAGCCCTCGTCCTCGAGCGGACCGACGGTCACCTCGACCGTGCTGTCGTGCTCGGTCACGACCGTCGTGCTCCACGGCTTCTTGCCGGGGGCGAACGCGCGGATCTCGTGCTTGCCCGGCTTGACGCGGATCGCCTGGTTGTACTGGCTCGGCTCGAGCAGCTCCTCTTCGCGCCGCAGCTCGGCGTCCGGCGTCTTGCCGAGCGGATCGGGGACCAAGAGCGCGCGCCGGATCTCGAGCTTCGGGAGCTCGGCGAGCTCGGGATCGACCGCGAGCTTGAGCTTCGCGGCGGGCAGCTTGTAGGTCTCGAAGCTCGGCAGCTCCTTGACCAGCGCGGCGATGCTGTCGGAGCTCTGCGCCGCCTCGCGCAGGAGGTTCCGGAACTCCTTCCGGTTGTCGAAGTTCGCCTGCGCCTCGAGGAGCAGCTTCTTCATCAGGAGCAAGGCGCGGATGCGGGGGACCGCCTTCGCCACCTCGGCCGGCTGGAACGACTTGGTCGAGGTGATCGGGAGCGTCACCTCGAAGCTCTCCGTGCTCGACTTCGGGTTGATGCGGTTCTGGACGGTGAGCGACAGCGACATGCCCATGTCCGCCATCACCTCGTTCAGGTTCTTGCCGTCGAGTCTGCGGATTTGCCGCTTGTCGAGCTCGAGGGCTCGGTCCTTCGACGTGCCCCGCGACAGGTCCCCCATGATCAACACGCGAAACGGCAGCGTGACCTCTTCGGGTTCCCCGCGGACGGTCGTCCGATACGTCAACGTAATTCTGGATCTCGGAATTTCATCGGTGATCGCCATGGCTCTTCGCCCTCTCCTCTCGTATTCGGGATGTCACTCGGCCGCCCACTTCTTGACCAGCTTTTGCGTGCTCCCGGTCGCGAACTCCAAGAGCGAGCTCGCCCCTTGGGCGGGCACGATCTGGAACTCGAATTTGAAAACTCGAACGTCCAAGCGTTCGTCGACACGAACGGCCTTGTTGTCGACGAACATCTGGAGCACACCGTCCACGACATCGACGTTGGCCTGAGCGCGGGCGCCGTTCTTCACGTACGTGGCCTCGAACCACTGCTTTCTGTCCTCGTCGAAGCCGATGATGTACCAGGCGACCTGCACGCTCGTGTTCGAGACGGGGTTCGACAGCTTGGTGCGGATGTTGGCGGCAGCCTCGCTGCTCACGTAAGCGACGATGCGAATCGGCGCGTCGCCGTCCCCAGCGAAGCGAAAGCTCTCGATCAAGCCGACGCAGCGGATCGTCGCTCCCGAAACGACCGTCTGCCCCGTGCCACCGAACGGATTCCAAACTTCGATGTCCTTACCGAGGCTCAGGCCGCCGCAGCCGCTCCAGAACGTCACGTAGCCGATCGTTCCCTTCGCCGAGGGATCGAGGTTGAACCCGAGGCGAAAATCGCAATCGAAGTTCAGGCTGTTCGTCTCGATCGTCATGACCAGCCACTTGCGAGTCGCTGCAGCCGCGCCCTCCCAGGCCGCGCCGAATTGCTCTATCCCTCTCTTCGTCGAAGGCGCACCGTCTCACGCCGCTTCGCGTGGGGTCAAATCCCCTGCGTCGATTTCTCCAACTGCGAACGACATGCACTCACATTCTGGCGGATGCTCGAGAGCCCTTCCGTCAGGGTGGTCTCCAGCGTTCGTACGAGCGAAGCGGCGCTCTGCTCCAGCTCGCGCTTGGTGCTCGCCACCGTCTCCGTCGCGGCGGACACCGCCTGGTCCACCTGCGCCCCGAGCTCCGCGACCAGCGAGTCGAGCGACGAGCGCAGCGAGGAGAGCTCCGACTGCACCGCGGGCAGCACGGCGTCGATTTGCTCCGTCAGGCCGGAGACGGCCGTCTCGAGCTGCGAGGTCGCCTCGTTCTTCGCGGTCTCGATCTGGCTCGCGATCTGCCCGGCGAGCTCCTCGAGCTGGCTGCCGGCGCTCTCCGCGGCGCTCTGGACGGCGGAGATTCCGCTCTGGAGCGCGCTGTCGATGGCCGACTGAGTCTGTTGGACCATCGCCTTCGGCAGCGAGGAGACGGGGATCTTGTCGACGGCGCCGATGGCGGTGTTCAACGCCGTCTGGAGCGCCCCCATGCCCGTCTGAAAGGCGCTCTCGAGCTCGCGCAGGGCGGTCGAGAGGGCGTTCACGGGGGCGAGGATCGTCTTCGGCAGCTCGTCGATGGTGGTGCGGAAGGAGTCGAGCGTGTCGTTCGCGCCGGCGATCGCCGTGTTCAACCGCGCCACGACCTCCTGAATGCGCCCTGCCCCCTGCTGCTCGAGCGTGTCGAGCTGATCCATCGCGCGCCCCACGGAGGACTCGAGCGCGCGCGCGGTCTCGCCGAGCCGTTCACGCATGTCTTTCGCAGGGCCAAGCACCGAGCCCTCGAGCGCGGCCAACGCGGACTCGGCTCCCTCGATTCCGGAGAGGCTCGCGCCCTGCTGCGCGCTCGGCAGACGCGCGAGGCTCGACCTGAGCTGCGCAATTTCCGAGCGCAGCGCGGCCATTTCCGAGGTGGCCTTCCCTTCGAGCGCGCGGAGCTCACCAAGCACCCCCTCGAACATCCTCATTCCTCCAAGGCGCGTCGCAGGGACGCCTTCGCCTCTGCGACCTTCGCGGCGAGCTGCTCGCCGACCCCCGCGATGCTGGTGGCCTCGTTCTCGAGCTGTGCGCTCACGCCGGCGATCTTGTCCGAGAGCTCGCGGGTGGCCGCGCTCGTGCTGCCTTCGAGCTCGGAGGCAGCGGATTTCAGGGCTCCCGTCGCGGTTCCCGAGGCTGCCTGGTACTGACCCGTGAGGTCACCGAGCGCCGAGCGCGTCTCGGCGCTCGCGGAGTCCTTGGCGACGTCGGCCTGAGGCGTGAGGTCGTACGTCTCCTCCGGGCTCGCCGCTCCTTCCTCCTCCTTCACCTCGAGGAAGAAGCGCCCGTCCGAGAGCGTGAGCGTCTGGATGTCGCCCCATTGGGTGCGCGTCAGCGAGAAGACGGGGCTCTCGTCCGTGTACACCTGCTTCAGGACGGTCCGGCTCTCCTCGCGCTTGCCCATCACGAGCTGGTTGCCCTGGGTGTCCGAAGCGAGCTTCTCCACCCAGTCGAGGAACGAGACGATCTTCGCGGAGTCGAAGTCGAAGGCGACGAGGACCCGCTGGTGCTTGTTCGCGGGAAAGAAGAAGTGCCCCGATTCCCCGAACGGAACGAACGGCACCACCACTGTCTGGTTCCAGAGCGGGATCTGCACGCGATACCGTACGACCGAGTCGCTCTCGCTCGACAAGGCGTGCCAGGTCCGATCCGCGTCGGTGCCGCTCGCGCTCAGGATCTTGCCCTCCGCGAGCACGGGGTACACGGGCCGCACGATCTCGGGGAGGTTCGGGACGGGGTCCGCGTCGCGCTCGAGCTCGATCGACAGCTCGACGTCGAAGCGCTTGCAGGCGTCCTCGAGATCGACGGGCTCGCGGCGAGTCTTCACCGGGCCCGCGCGCAAAAAGAGCGCGATCACCCGGTATTCCTTGCTGGCGGCGAACGAGCGGTCGCTCAGTCCCCCGCCGATCGTGTACTCGAGGCCCGGCGCGGGGACCGCGTCCGGCAAGCGCCGAAACGCGAGCACGAGGTGATGCTCGCGCTGCCGCAGCCGCTCCGCCTCGAGCGCGGCGCGCTGCTCGGCCACCTTCGGGATGGGCGTGTGCGCGACGACGTCCCGGCGCACGCCGGTGGCCGCGTCCGCGTTCGCGACGTCCTGCGTCGGCACCGTCGCCTCGCTGAACGGATTGAGGACCGCCGTCGCGTGCCGCTGCACCTCCGGCAGCTTCACGGTGAGCGTCTCGATGCAACCGGCATCCAGCTCGCCCACGGTCTCGCTCTCGCCCTTGTTCTTCGCGATTCGGTAGGTACTGGTCGCCGCGTCGAGCTCGACGACGCCACGAAGGTCCCCGACGACCCAGAACACGAAGTCGTAGAAGCTCGCGCCGTGCGCGCCGCCGGTGCCCACGCAGACGACGTCGCGCGACAGCTCGAGCTCGGGAAAGTCGTACTCGACCGTGACGCCCTCGACGAGGTTCGCGTCGATGACCTCGCGCAGGGAGCGATTGGCGTACACGGCGAGCGGCCGATGCGCGCCCCAGAAGACGCGCGCGGCGTCCGCGAACTTCAGCGTATAGCGCCGCTCGATCACCGGGGCGCCCGATACGTCGGCGCTCGTCGTCTCGACGAAGCTCCGCTCCGTCACGTACCCCACGAACGTGGCCACGTCCGGCGTTTCGCCGGCGAGCACCAGGCGCCCGTTGGCGAGCGCCAAGGTCGCCTGAAGCAGCGCGCTCGCCGTGAACGGCTCGAAAACCTCATCCGTCGTGCCTTCCAGCGAAACGCGGAAAGTGACCTCGGCGGTGAAGCCGTGCACGCGCGCCTCGAGGCACAGCGCCTCGATCGCGCCCGCGGGGATGACCAGCTTGGTCCCCCCAGCCGAGAGCGAAAGCGTGGCTTGCAGGCGTTCGTCGAACATCGAGAGCGGGCATCCCCGAGTGCGCCCGTGATCGCGCAAGCTAACCCAACCCGGCAGCGCCCCATAATTTTCGACCGGGGGGTCTCACGAATGCGGCTCTGCGCCCTTTTTGGCCCGCCCCGGCGGCGCGTGATAGCCGCACTATCATGGCCACCTGGAAGACCGCTGCGGAGCTCTCGGCGAAGTACCTCGTCGGCGGTGAGCGCCTCTCCGAGTACAGCCGGCGCGGGAACCTCCCGAGCCTGCGCCTGCCCGACGGCACGGCGCTGTTCGACGAGGACATCGTCGCCCGCTTCTTCCGTGCCCGTAACGCGGCGTACGCGCCCATGGCGCCCGCGCAAAACCTGGGCGTTTTGGGCGAGGCACGCCTCGGCACGCCCGAGCCCGCCCCCGCTCCGAGCGCGCGGGAGGAGCGACGGCGGGCGCCGCGCGTGGCCCCGAAATCTCGCGCTCTGCTTCAGACCTTCTGCATCGAGTAGACCTCGAGCAGGTCCTCGATATCCCAGAGCGTCTTCTGGAGCGCCGCGCGCAGGGCGTTCGGATCGTCGACCGCTTCGCCGTTCGCCGAAGGACGACCGCGGAGCGCGCCGAGCAGCGCCGCGGCCTCGTCGAGGAACGGCGTGAGGCGTGGCTCGTACCGCTCGAAGTCCGCCCGCACGAGCCGCCGAATCTGCAGGAGCCAGCGCTCCGCCTCGGCGTAGGGGTCGAGGACTACCTCGGGCGCGGGAGCGCTCGCGGGCGGGGCGGCCTGGGCCGCACCGAGGGCGCGATCCCAGTTTCGGCGGAGGCGCGCGATGTCGAGCGGCTTCATCCGGCCATCCACGAGAGCACGCAGTACACGGCGAGGACCACCGCGGCCGCGCTCGCGTAGTATCGCCGCGGGAACGGCACGAGCTCCGCGCGCTTGCGCTCGACCTCGAGCCTCGGGAAGCGGATCGGCGGCGGCCGGAACCGCGCGACGAGGCGCTCCTTGTACTCGTCGATCTTCTTCGAGCCCGCCGGGTACATCCCGGTGAAGCCGTCGAGCAGGCAGAAGTAGAACGTCTCGAACACGAGCGGATGCGTCTCGTCTTGCCGGAGGCGCTCCTCGAGCACCTCGTAGAAGAGCTCGCCGCCGTTCTCGATCTCGTAGAACTCACCTTGCATCGGCTCCCAGCGCGTCACGGCCCCGCGGGTCGCGGTGGCGACGAGCTCGTCGCAATAAACGACGATCGGGAAGAGCACGTAATAGACCTCGTGCTCGGTCAAGACCTCGTGCAGCTTGGCGCGCAGCTCGCCGAGCACCCGCCGGAGCTCCGAGCGGAGCGCCACGACGTCCGCGCCGTTCTCGTGACTCTCGCGAAACGCGGGACTGCGCGCGAGCTCCACGGCGCGCTCGTCGCGCTCGGCCGCGTTCGAGTCCGTGACGGCGGGCAGCACGCTCGTTTCGCCGGACAGGCCCCGCAAGAGGCCTCCTTCTGCCGCCTTTTGTTGGACGATGAGCTCGGCGGCGCGCGCCTCGAGGCACAGCTCGAAGACGCGCGCGAACGTCCGTTCGATGCAAAACCAGAGCGCCGTTTTCGTATCCATCCGTCCCCTTCCGCTCGATTCGGGCAAGCTCCCCTTTAACCGAACCGGAGCTCCGCGCTCAAGTTCGGAACCCTCGCGACGACCTCCAGGACCTCCTCGGCGCTCCACGCCGCGAGCAGCTCGAGCAGCCACTCGCAGAAGGTGCCGAGGCGCGGCAGATCCGAGTGCTCGAGCATGGAGAACTCGAGCTCGTACACGTACTTCAGGCCGTGGCTGCGCTTCCCGAACGGCTTGTTCGTCACGCGCACGTCCGCGAGCGCCGCCACGAGCTTCGCGTAGAGCGGCTCCTCGTGGGCCCCGCAGGCGCGGAGCAAGAGCACGAGCTGGTCCTTGCCGAGGAAGCGCAGGGCTTTGAGCGAAACGAGCTCGAGCTGCGCTTCGCGATCGGTGTCGATGTGGGAGTCCGCGTCGTACACCATCGGCCCCGAGCACGCCCAGGTCACGCCCTCGACGAAGCGCTCGGAGAGCCCGACTTTGAGGTCGCCCGGGTCGACGCCGCGCAAGCCCGGCTGGTGCCAGAACGCGTCCACGGAGATGCGCTCCGGCTTGTCGAACGCGCCCGCGATGCGGAACAGGGCGTACGCGCGGCGCGCTTCGCCCCGCCCCTCGGTCACGACCTCGTAGCTGTCGCCCTCGACCCCGACGACCCCCGGCAGGAGCGGCACGAACCCGGCCTTGGTAGGCCGATAGGCGCCGATGACCCACAGCGGCACGAAGCGCCCCCCTTCGTCGGGGTGGCGCATCGGGTAGCGGTCTTTCGTGCCGTCGCACTCGATCGGGTTCGCCAGATCGCGCTGCACGTTCATCATGGGAACCGTGTAGAGCTCGAACCCGTCCGCGGTGAGCCGGAGCTTCTTCGGCCAGCGCTCGTCGAGCTCGAGGCGGAGCGTGACGTACTGCCAGTTGCGGGGCGGCCGGAGGCCGCGCACCGTGAGGAACAGATCCCGCCGCGGGAAGCGCAAGCGCATCCGGGCGCGCTGCAGCGGGTGCTCGAACGGGTCCGGCAGCGCCTCTTCGTCTTCGACCGCGCCGAAGGACACCTGGCAGGGCTCGCCGCTCGCGTCCTCGGCGGGCCGCTGCTCGTAGAACACGCTGGCCTTGCGCAGGTGGGCCTTGAGCTCGTGAAGCACCGTGATCGACGAGCGCACGTCGTCGAGGTGGTTCACGTGCAGGGTGAGCTCGTCCAGCGGCTGATTCGAGGGGGCGTGCGCGGCCAGCCGGATCGAAAGCCGCGGCCCGCGCCCGTGCACGGGGAGCTGGTCCACGCTCTGGATCCGGAGCGGCAGGATGCAGAGCTTCGCGAGCGTTCGGAAGCGGAACAACCGGTCCGGCTCGCCGTCGTCCTCGCCGGGCTTGCGCAGCACGACCTCGGTGCCCGCGGGCAGCACCGTGGCGTCGGCGAAGGCGGGGCCGGGCGACGCGCGCAGCATCGCCATCGCCGGGCTCGGCCCGAGCAGGGACGGGAAGTGTTGGCGGAAGATGCGCCGCACGCTGTCGTCGAGACTGCGCATCGCCGAGAGCCGCGTCCGCCCCGTGAAGAACGCCATCGCCTCGATGAGCCGGCGCACGTCCGGGTCGTCGTGCGACAGCGGCACGTCCGGATACTGCGCCGTGTACGAGATCCGGAATCGCTCGAGCGCCTCGAGCTCCGCCAGGAATGCCTTCTCGAGCTCCTCGTGTGTCGCCATGCTGCTACCCCAACTTCACGAGCGAGCCCTCGACCTTCACGAGCTGGCCTTTCACGGTCGTCATCGTGTCGCCCACGGTGGTCATCGGCGAGGTCATGTCGAGCTTCGAGTCCGCCGACAGGCCGACCTTCGGCGCAGCCAGCGCGGCCTCGCTCCCGCCCTTTGCCGAGAGCTTCATGGTCGCTTCCACCGTGGTGTTGTTGCCCTTCAGCGTCGCGTCCCCGGTGGCGCTCTGCTGGAGCTTCGCGCTCGAGTCGATGGACAGGTCGCTCGTGCTCGAAATCGTGAGCTTCGCGCTCGACGAAACGGTCATGTCCTTCGTGCTCTTCAGGCTCAAGGTCTCCGTCGCCTCGTAGGAAGACGCCTTGCTGGACTTCACGGTCACCGCCTCCGCGTCCACCGTGAAGGTCTTGCACTTGACCTCCACCAGGTCGGCCTTCTGCGTGATCGTGCTGGTATCGTTCTCGCCAGCGACCTTGGAAACGATCGAGTCGGCCTGCTGCGTGATGGTGGTCGTGCTCTTTTCCCCGGCGATCTTCAGCGTCAGAGTCGTCCCGTCGAGCGTGATGGTCTGCGTGATTTTCCCGGATTCGTTCTCGAGCTTGAAGGTAAAGCCAGTCTGCTTGCTGACCTCGATCGAGCACACGAACGGTTTCTGGTCGGCAGGCATCGGCCCCGAAGCTCCCCACCTAAGCACCTCGGGTCGAGCACGAGCAAGTTTCTGGCCCGTCCCGTCCACCGCCCGCCAGCGCGAGAACGGGTGCGACGGCCTCGGGCTCTCGAGTCGTTGACACTCAACGAGCACGCGCGCACGCCCTCATGCCCACGCGAGCCCCCGGGCATGAGGGCGGCCCCCCTCCGCGCGGGATGCGAGCTACAGAGCGCCCCGATGCCAGGGACCGGTGATGGCGAACGTGACACCCGGAGTCTGGACGTTCACGAACAGCCAGTCGCCGTAGAACGTGGCGCCTGCCCACTCGACGCCCGAGTAGTCGCCCTCGGGGTTGCTCGCGAAATTGTCGCGCACGCCGGGGTACACCGCGTCCACCTTGTCGAGATCGCCCGGGCCGAGCACGATGTTGTTCCGCGCGAACTCGAAGGTTTCGCCCTTTCGCGAGAGGCCGATCAGCCGCTGCGGCTCGTGGTCGCCGTCCTCACAGAGCAGGATGCCACCGCGCGGGCTGATGGCGATGTTGTCCGGTCCGTCGACGTCGTCCGACGAGCGCGACTCGAACAGCATCGTGAGCTCTTCGCGCCGCGGATCGTACACCCAGACCTGGCCGAGCCCTGCCTCGCCGCCGCTCGTGGAGACGAAGTAGATCTTCCCCGCGTGGTACCAGCAGCCTTCGCCACGCGAAATGATGGCCGCGTCCTCGGCGGAGTCGAAGGCGCTGCCCGATTTGCCCTCCGGGTCGCCGACCTTTTGCCAGCTCGCCTTGAGCTTCGTGCCGTCCTCGAAGCCGCCGCGGAGGTCCATCCGGCTCACGCCGTCCGCCACGAGCGCGTAGAGCTCACCGCCGTCGATCAGCCCGTGGGCGCCCCAGCAGCGCTTCCCGCGCGGCGGCACGTACTTGTAAAACCCGCTCTGCCCCGTGTCCTCCGTCTCGTACACGATGCCCGTCGCGGGATCGACCGCCACGGCTTCGTGCGAGAAGCGCCCCGCCGCGCGCACCGGCTTCGCGCTGCCGAACCCGAATCCTGGAACATCGAAGATGTAGCCGTGGTTGTAGCCGTCGCTTCGGTCGTCCCACGCGTGGAACGTCTCCTCGCACGTGATCCAGCTTCCCCACGGCGTCGGGCCGCCCGCACAGTTGCGGATCGTCCCCGCGAGGCTGGTGTAGCTCGACACGAAGCGGCCCGTTCGCAGATTGAAGTAGAGGTTGCTCGTGCCTCCCGCTTCGTTCGGGTCGTACGTGGCGTGCTCCGTGATGCAGCCCGGCGCCGCGCCCGCCGAGAGCTCGTGGTTGCGCACCAGCGCGAGCAACGGACCGCGCTGCCCAACGACCGCCATCCCGTCGTGCCCACGCGGCGTCGGACGCTTGTCCGATTGGAGCTGCCCGGTCCACCCATAGGAGACGTAGCGGAACCCTTCCGGCAGCGAAATCAGCGGCAGCCCCGTCGCCAAGTCCTTCACGGGCGAAAGCGGCCCGTAGCCGTCCCGGCACTCCTTCTTCCCGTGGTGCCCGTGGTGCCCGTGGTGCCCGCGGCCCCAGTGCGCCTCCGCACGCCGCGCCGAGAGCGCTCCGAAAGCGACGCTCAGCGCCGACGCGGCGCCGGCCTTGACGAACGTGCGCCGGTGAACCCCGGCACCACCGAGGGAACCTCCCGGCATTCTCGTGTACTTCTGCATCTCAGTCCTCCATCTCGCCTGTGGCGGACCGCGACCCTAGAAACCGCGCGCAACGCCCGAGTCACGACTCCCGGTCGACCGAGTGACTTCCTACCCCCGCGCAACTCCCAATTCGCTACGCGTGGTGCCACCCATGACCGAGGGGCACCAGCGACTTCGGCGGCGAGCGGATCTTAGAGACGCTCCCAGTCGACGACGCCGCGGAGCTCGACGGGCAAGCTGTCGAACTCGGCTTGGAGCCGCTCGCGATCGAGGCTCGGCGGGGCGTTCACGACGAACGCGAACTCGCGTTTGATGAACTTGGTCTGTTCGCCGATGATGCGGCAACCCGCCCCGGCGATGAGCGCGCGGTAGGCGCGCGTGGCGTCGCGCATGGCGTTCTCGGCAACGCCGGAGACGCGGATGATGCCCGCGATCTGCCGCTCGAGCGCGTAAATCAAGATCCAGCCGATGATGGTGGCGGGGATGGCGACCACGAAGATCTTGAGGCCGCAGCACAGTCCCAGCACCGTCACCAAGATCACGCGGCCCGTGTCCTTCGCGTCCCCAACCAGGGTGCGGAACCGGAGCAGGCCGCCGATGCCGAAGATCACGAACGCCATCGCCGGCTGCACCTCCACGATCAGCGCGACGACGGCGGCCACCACCGCGTAGAGCAAGAGCGTCTTCGGCTGCTCGAAATGCTCGAGGCTCGAGACGCGGCGGCGCGTGGACGGGTGATAGGCGATCACCGCGCCGAGAACGAGCGCGATGAGCAGCACGCTCACCATGTCGAGCAGGAGCCAGGTGTCCGCGAGGCCGGACCAGCCATCGAGCAACATCGCCGGTCCTTCGGAGCGCGGCGGCCGCTCGATGCCCCCGAGCGGAAAGTCCGGCTGGGCCGCACGGAGCAGCGCCGGGCGCGTGAACACACCCAAAAGCGCAAGAAGGAAGACTGCTCCGCGAGGCATCGCGGGCGTACTTAACCACGCGGTGCGCTCACTCGAAAACCCGAGAGCGGGCGGCCCGCCAAAACCGCGCGCGTTCGCGCCCCCGTCACGACGCATGGCGGCGTCTGCGGACACTATGGACGAGCGACCTGGAACCGATTCCGCATTCCGGGCCCGAATTTCGATTGCCACGAGAAAACTTCAGAACTATGGGACCATGGCGGCTCGGCTCCGGGGTCCCGTCCACTCGCTGTTGGGGTGCTCCGTCTCCTCGCGGAATCGAGCCAAATAAAGATCGATCCCTATCCCACACTGTGCGAACCCCGTGCAAGACTGGGCCCAGCGCCTTTCGTCAGTCGACTTCCGATCTCCGAGGTTCCTCCCGATGCGCAAGTACGTCTCTCCCTTGTTTCTTGGTTCGTTGTTCATTTGGGGTTGTTCCGCTGACCCGGCGACTGATTCGCGGAAGCCGAGCGGAACGGGCGGCGCCACACAAGGCAACGGCGGCGCCACCTCGAACGGCGGAACGGCGCCGACCGGCGGCGTTGGCGGACCGGGCAACGGAGGCGCCGCCCCCAATGGCGGCGCGAACCCCGGCGCCGGCGCTGGCGGCATGAGCGGCGGCACGGGCCCGGTGGGCCAAGGCGGCGGAACCGCAGGCACGTCGCCGAACGGCGGAGCCCCCACGAACGGCGGCACCGCGGGCACGCCGCCCACGGGCGGCAGCGGCGGAGGCGAGGAGTGCGTGCCGGCCAACGAAA
>CAYYWA010000014.1:0-36034 GCA_964475255.1 uncultured Sorangium sp. | reverse complement strand
AAGTAGATGATTTTGAATGCGCTTTCGTGTCCGAGTTGAAAAGCCAGATCTGAGCTTGCCGATCGACCTGCGCACGGTGGCGAACAACCTCGCGGTCGGCATGCGCGATCACTGGGCCGACATGTTGGACCAGGGGCGCCAGCCGACCGGCGAGCCGCTCCCCCCAAACGCCGAGGGCAAGCCGCTGGGTCGCGGCCAGGGAACGCTGATCCGCCGCTGGGTGGTGCGCTCGCTGGCGAAGCGCCGAGGCGTCGGCCGGGCCTACGTGGAGCCGTACCGCCAGGGCAAGTACAAAGCGGCGACGTACGTGCTCGCGGCCCGCGGGCTCCTGTTCCAGAGCTTCGGTGGCGAGTCTCGCAAGGCGTTCGACCGGCTCGCGCTCGAGGTCGCCGGCGAGGCGCTCGATGAAGCGTTGACCAAGAAGAAGAGGCGACGCCGCGGACGGATCAAAGCGTGGAAGACCCATGGGCGGCAAGAGGCACAAGCGCAAGCGCAAGCGCAAGGTTAGGCGCCTGGCCGCAGGCGAGCAGCAGCTGCAGGCCGAGCAGCTCGAGCGGGACATCGCCGCCGCCGAAGCCGAGCACCGGCGGCTACTGCTGTCCGACGGAACCGACTACGTCCACCTCCGCGCGACTCACCTGGCAGCTCGGCTGCTGTGGTCGCTCCGGGCCGATCAGTGCTTCCGCGCCGGCGACCACGACGGCGCGCGCAAGGCGTCGACCACAGCGGACGAGCACGCCAAGATGGCGGTGCGGCTCGACGCCAACAACGTGGTCGATCGTGTGGCTGCGCTCGAACGAGAGCTCGACGTGTCGCGGTCGCTGCAAAGAGAGCTAGCGAAGCTCGAGTGAATGAGCAATGGCTACAGCCGAGAACATCGCTATCGAGCGCCGGGTGCGGGTGCTCGAGCGGGCGATCGCCGGTCGTGCGCTGGTCTACATCCGCACCACGATCGTGGTCTATGAGCGCGAGCCCGAGCCCGACTACCTGACATTTGAGGAGATCAAGACCGCTGCGCAGGCTGGTCCGCGCGTCCGCGCAGTTCGGCGCATCCCTGACCTCGAGCTGCTGATCGACCCCGTTCGCCGGACGCGACGGCTCCGACACAAGCTCTCGCTCGCCGGGCAACAGGCGTTCGATCGGATCAAGGTCGACCCGCGGGTCAAGCTGATCGACCTCGAGATCCCCTGCCACGAGAAACAAGTCGACGCGATTCTGTCCGATGCGCCGATCGTGGGCGCGCTCGGGTCGAACCGGTCGGGCAAGACCCGGATGATCTTGTGGTGGCTGCTCCGGCGTGTGCTTCTGCGCGGTGGTCCGCCGGCGCCGGACGGCACGCCGCGAGCTTTCTGGTTCGTTGGTCCCCGTTGGTCGCAGGTCATCGAGAATGGCTTGTGGGGTATCGCCGGCCCGAATGCGATGGGGGGCGGACTCTGGCCCGACGAGTTGTTCGTTGAACTGCGCAAGCAGACCAAGACCAGCAAGGAACCCCAACTCACGCTGATCGACGGCAGCGTGATCCTGTTCAAGCATGCTTATTATATGGGCCAGCGAGCCGGCGGCAACTTGAAGTCCGCCAACGTTGTCGACGCGGTGGTCGACGAACTCGGGGAAATCCAGGATGACGCCAACTGGTTCCAGGTGCTGACTCGTGTGAGCCAGCAAGCCGGCCACGTCGGCACCGCATCCACGCGGGTGCGCGGGCACTGGATGGGCGAGGCGCTCATCGATCGAGCCAAGGATGACTCATCGATCGACCTGCGCGAGTTCACGATCTGGGACAATCCCTGGTACAGCGAGGCGATGATCTGGTCGCTGATCGTCGGGCTGCGCAAGGCATTCAGCGCCGAGGATCTCGAGCGGCACGTGCTCCCGCTACCGAAGTGCGAACAATGGGCGGCGGCTCGCGACCTGGTCACGGACCCCCGGGTGCTGCGCGAGGACTTCGGAGTCGAAACCGAGACGTCGATCCGGCTGTGGCCCGAATGGCGCGACTCCATGATCTACGCGGGGACGGCCACGCGACACCCGACGATCGACGTCTGGCGCGACGGCAAGCCGGTTCGGCTGCTCAACATCACCCGCGAGGTCATGGCCCAGAAGTGGCCGAGGGCTACGCAGGAAGGGCGTTCGGCGACCGTGTTCGCCGGGCTCGACTTCAACGTCCGCGGCCACGCGGTGCTGCTCGAGTTGTTCGGCGAGGGCACGACGCCGGCGGCGGCGCTGGCCAACCGCGACTCGTGGACGGTGCTGGTTGTCGACGAAGTGCAGGTCGACGGGACCACGCTCGAGCTCGCCAAGCAAATCAAGCTCCAGGCCGACGGACCGTGCCCGGTCTGGTACGACCCGCACACCGGAGCCGGCCATGCTGCGCGCGGATCGGCAGGCACGACCGACGCGGCGATCCTCCGGCGCGATGGGTTCGACTGTGCGCCGGCGAACGGCACCAACAAGCAAGGCGCCCCGCGGCCGCTCGGCCAGATCGAGTCTCGGAACGTGATGCACGGGCTCATGCGCTCGGGCCGGTTCTACGTGCATGAGCGCTGCCGCGGATTCATCGAGGCGATGGCCAAAGAGAAGGCCAAGCCCGACGGACGCGTCGATAAGCGGTCGAGCCCGAACAGCCCGAGCGACTACCTGAGCGGCTTTTCGGACAGCGTTCGCTATGCGCTGTGGCCCGTCTTCCGTTCGATGTTCGCACCTGTCCGCAGCAAGGAATCGCCATGAGTGCTCAATTCAGCCTGCGCGAGCTCGGGCCCGCCGGTCTGCGGCGCGCCCTCGATGAGCAGCGCAAGCAGGATGATTCAACCGCGCGCAAGCAAGAGGCGATGGAGCGGGTGCTGATCGATGAGCAGCGCCACAAACACCTGATCCGCGCGCACGTCTGCCGGCACTACAAGAACCTGGAGATCCGCAACGACATCCTGAAACACGTCGACGGACTCAAGAACCTGTTGCGCCAAGTGTCGGACCAGGTCGCGGTGGCGTATGACCGGGCGCCGTCTCGGTCGCTCCGCGGCGTCGATCCCGAGACCGAGCGCAAGTTCTTGGCGGCGTACCGGGAGGCCGAGGCCGACGTGGTCTTCGGTCAGGTCAACCGTCAGTGCTTCTACCTCGGGGTAGTGTTCGTGCTGCC
This sequence comes from uncultured Sorangium sp., assembly GCA_964475255.1. GTDB lineage: Bacteria > Myxococcota_A > Polyangia > Polyangiales > Polyangiaceae > PMG-095. The sequence continues at coordinate 32,898 of CAYYWA010000014.1, read as the reverse complement.
TCGCATCGAGGACGGCCGGCTCACCCTGACCACGGTCACCCCGGACATCGCCGACGTGCTGTTCGACCCGGCCGGCGCTCGCGAGCCGGCGATCCTGGTCTATGAATCGCACAGCCACGGCGCGCGCCATGTGGCCGTCGACGCCGAGCGGTGGTGGTGGCTCGACAAGGACTGGCAGATCGTCGCCGAGGAAGAGCACGGGCTCGCGCAAGTCCCGTGGGTCGAATGGCGATGGCGGCCGCGCCCGCGGGGCGACTACTGGGATCGCGGTCAAGGGTCGGAACTCCAAGACGGCACGCTCGAGATCGGGCGCATCTGGGCTCATACGAAGTGGGTAAGGAAGCACAACAGCAAGAAGCTGGCCCACATCCACGCAGGGGAGAACGTGGCGATCCCGGAAGGCCAGAACACAAGCGCCAACCAGCCGGTGTTCACCCGTGGCGAGGGCGAGGCCGAGATCACGGTCCACGACCTGATCGTCCCGGTCGGCGAGTTCATCGCCGAAATGCGCGAGCTGACCGAGTCGGTGCTCGAATCCTACGGGCTGCCGGTCAACCTGGTTGATTTCAGCACCGCGAGCACGCAGGATGCCGCGAACGCGTTCACGCCCGCGGGCGTCAACAAGCAAGCGGCGCTCGATCGGGTCCGCTCGAAATCCATCAAGTCGTTCGATGCGAGCGAGGGCAAGCTGGCGATCCGCATCGCCGCCTTGCTGCGCAGCGTCGGCCGGCTGTCGCTGACCGAGGAACAAGTGCGTGAGTCGTTCCGCTGCCGCTACGCGCAGTTGACTTGGGCCGACCATCCCAAAGAGCGGATGGCCACCGCCAAGGCGCAGATGGAACTCGGGCAGACTGACCCGTACGAACTCTATTGCGCCGAGAATCCCGGGGTCACGTACGCCGAGGCGGTCGAGTACGTCGACGCGCATGTCGAGGCCCGGGCCAAGTTCTACGCGCACTATGTGCAATCGGGCTTGCCGCTCGATCCGGCTGACGACCTGAAAACGCCGGCGCAGTTGGCCGGCAAGCTCGGCGGCATGACGCGGGCCGAGAACGCCAACGCAGAGCAACAGGAGAGCGAATCCGCATGATCACCAAGTTCATCCCGCAAGCCCTTCGCATGTCCGCCGCCGGTCCCGAGGCCGGTCCCGGTTCGGGTGCTGGTGGCAGCCAGCAGTCGAGCGGGCAGCAGGCCGGCGCGACGCAGACGCCCGCAACCTCGCCGGCCACGCCCGCCCCGGTATCCAACGGCGGCGATGCTCCGGTCACGCGCGCCGAGTTCCAGGCGCTCATGAGCAAGATCGAAGCGCTGGGTCAGCCGCCCAAGGCCGAGCCGTCCAAGCAGCCCGACGCGCCCAAGGCCGACGACATGCCGGAGTGGGCCAAGGCCCTCAATAGCAAGCTCGACGGGCTGACGGCGCAGCAGAAGGCGCAACAGGTCGCGGCTCGCAAACAGCAGCTCGTGAGCGCAGCGCTGGACGGCGTGCCCGACGTGAACCGGGGGCTGGCCGCGCTCGCGCTCGAGGGCTTGCTGGCGAGCACCGGCGTCAACCTCGATGCCGAGAGCGTCGACGTCAACGCGCTGGCGCAGCAGCTCGGGACCACGCTGCGGACGCAGCACGCCGCGCTGTTCACCGCGCCTGGCTCGCGCCTGACCGCGATCCCCAAGACGCCCGACGGCAAGTTCGATTGGTCGCAGGTGCACAGCCTCGCCGACGTCCCGCCCGGGATGATGAAAGACATTCCCGACGCGGCGACCTACCAACGCCTGGTGAATGGCGTTGGAGCGGGCGGGAGCGTGCGCATGCCCGACGGCAAGCTCTCGATTCTGCCCCGCAACCGCATGCATTGACCCACCGACCCGACCCTGACCTGATTAGAGGACATCCCAAATGGCCATCTCCGATACCACGGACGCGACCGTCGTCGCCGACTCCATCCTGACCGAGACCATCGAAACCGCGATGCGGTTCGCGGTGGATAGCCCCAACCAGCTGCACCGGGATATCTGCTACATCCCGCCGCTTCTGCTGAACACCAAGCGATATGTGCCGGTCACGTTCGCCAACCTGACCACGACCGTGGCGGCGACCGAGGGCGGCGATATCGCCATGCAAGAGTTCACCCCGACCGGGGTCAACATCGATACCGCCTTGTACGCCACGGGTGTGGCGGTCGGCGACTGGGCCAACGTGCTTGCTATTCAGCCGCTGGTCCCCGGCGCTGTGCAGGCGCTCATGGCCGCGGCGGATCGCAAGCTCGAGACCGACGCGCTCGCGCTCGCGTCTTCGATGACCAACTCGATCGGCTCGAGCTCGACTACGTTCGACGCCGATCAATTCGTGCTCGTGCACTCGACCTTCCGGGCGCAGGGCAAGCGCTGCACCTTCAAGCCGCTGATGGTGCTGAGCGAGTCGGCCAAGCGCGATCTGGCCAGCGACAACATGAAGAACGGCGCCGGCATCTTCGGCTCGCTGATCGGCGTGCAACTCAACCAGGCCGCGAACACGGTCAACCAAGGGGAGTGGGTCGAGTTCCTCGGCTACATGATCGCCAGCACCGACCAGGTCCCGACCGTCAGCAGCGGCAAGGGCAACTTCGTGGTCCACATGGGCGGCCCCAATGAGAACGCGCTCGCGATGCCGTTCTCCTTTGGTGTGCGGGTCGTGCCCGCTGCGGTCCCGCAGCACCTGGCCTTGTACCTGATCGTCAGCCACGCGCACGGAGCCGGGATCGTCGAGCAGGCACGCGCGCTCCGTTTCATCACCAAGTCCTGATCGGCGCAGACGTCGATCGCAACCCTACTCGCGGGCGCTCCGGTGCGGACCGGGGCGCCCGTCGTTCATGAGCGACAGACAACATGCAACCAATCTCGATCACGCTCGGTGGGGAGACCACCAAAGTGCAGCCGCTCGACGCGGCCCAGGTCAGCCCGTGGGCCTTTCCCACGGTCGCGGCGATCGGCCCGAAGGGGCAGATCGTGGTCCGGCATCTCGACCCCAACGTGGTCCGCGGCGACACGGCGATCGGCGACGTGCCGATCAAGACCATTAGCGGCATGCCCGTGCTCGATCCGATGTACGCAGCCCAGGGATGGGTGCTTTACGAGGATCTGTGCGCGGGCCGTGTGCCGGGTGTCGAGGCGGACCCCGACGCATGGAAACGCTGGCAGTCGCTCGTTCAGTACAACGCCGCGGGGCGTCCACTGCCCAAGCAGTTGCGCGACGACGACAAGCTCTTTCACCCCGAGGTCGCTCGCCGACGCAAGGCCGGCGGCATCGAGGTCATGCCCACGGTCGACGAATTCCGGGCGCAGTTCCCCGGCCTCGAATTCGATGACGAGCCCGAGGACACCGAGCCCGCGCCCAAGCGCAGCCGCAAGGGCAAGGAGAACTGAGTGCCGCTGCTGCGTCACGAGTGCTCGGTCTGCAAGGCCGAGAGCGTCGACCTCTACCGGCAGACCGACCCGACCCCAACGCACTGCGGCGAGCCGATGCGCTTGTTGATGCCGCGCCGCGTCGTGGGCCGGGTCGTGCCCGACTCCAACGGCGTGCACACCGGGTCCGGGTTCGCTCGCTCGGAGACGATCGAGATCGACGGCCAGCAAGCGCGGGTCATCGGCAAGTCCGACGACTACCCCGCGCGAGTGCCCGAGTCGCGGATGGTCTCGACGCCGATCGACCCGACCGACGAGCGAGCCCTGCCGCACACGCCGAGCACCGGGGTGTTCGCCAAGGACTACGAGCAATGCTCGGCCGACGAGCGAGACGCTCGCTGGCACGACGGCGCGCAGGCCCTCGCTGCGTGGACCACCAAGCAGCTCGAAGCCAGGGGCGAGGCCCCGGTGGCGGCCCGCGACCAGGCCACCGAAGCCGCCCAGCAAACCATCACGCGCGCGCGTTCGGAGTCGACGCGCGCCGACGGACTCACCTGATCATGGCCAACCGCATCATCCTAGGTGAGTCGGGGCAGACGATCCGGCACGTCCCCACGGGCGTGGTCTCGGCGGCGTCCTACGCCATCGAAGATCTCGACGTCTCGCCCGAGAACCCCGACCGGGTCATCGCCTCGGGTGAGCCGACCGTGGCGAACTGGTCGCTGGTCACCACGGCGGTGGCCGGCCCGACCCAGCCCCACGCCGGGCGCATGTACGTGCAGGCGACGGCGGGCGCGGGCATCGGAGACCCGGCGGTGATCCTCGCGCCCGATGGCAGCCGCGAGCTGCTCGAGATCGAGGGCATCGCCGCTGGCTCCTACGTGCAGGCTGCGAGCGCGCTAGCCGGGGTCTACCCGATTGGGTCGACGGTCCGCGGCGTGCTCGTGAGCGCCAGCATCCCCGACGTGTTCGCGGCCGATGAGGCCCGGTTCAAGTTGGGCCATCGCTACCGCGTCACGTGGACCTACACGCTCGACGGCTCGGTCCGCCGGGTGCCGGAGCGCCTCGATTGGGTGCGCCACAATGTGGCCGCCGATCAGATCGTCGGCGAGGCGCTGCTCTGGCTATCCAAGGCGTACCCGCGATTGCGCGAGGGCCTGCCCGACCACATGTCGCTCGACGCGGTCGCCGAGTGCATGGCCGGCGAGGTTGCGAACGACCTGCGAGCCAAGGACATCGACCCGTCGACGTTCTTGGTGGGCGAGCGCGCTACGACGTTGATCAGCTGGCGAATCCTCAGCCACATGGGCGAGCACGGTTGGTCGCCCGGCAATGTCGACCCAGATCGATGGGGCGCATTGGCGGCGAAGCGCTACACCGACCGACTCAACAGCTTGACGATCGGCACGGCGGGCCAGGGCTCGGCCGAGACCGACGCAAGGACCGATACCGCAAAGGCAGTGCCCGGCTACCGGGCGATCTTCTCCGAAATGTGAGGCAATAGCATGAGTGCACCCGGCTTCCATCACCCCCTTCGCATTGACAAGGTTCTGACTGTCGGCGTGGCCAAGTGCCGCGTCGACGTCTCCGACCTGACCGAGTCCGACAGCGCCAGCGACGTGCTCAGCTTCAACGCGCTCGCGCTCGGTCACGGCGAGTCGCCCGTCCCCGCCAACGCGCGGCCCATGTTCGCGTGGGTCAACATCATCGAGCCGTTCTCGGGCGGCGACGCGGCGTCGTGCACCGTCGAACTCGGGGACGCTGGCGATGACGACGAACTGATCGAGGCCGTGTCGGTGTTCACCGGTGCCAGCGGCATGCTGCCCAAGACCGGCTCTTATACCCTCGGCACGTTCGAGGCGGCTTACGACCCGATCATCACGATGACGGTCACCGGCTCGGGCGCGACCCTCGATGCGCTCGAGGCGGGCGCCATCGAAGTCTGCATTCAGTACGAGGCCATCTCGACCGCCTCTGTGACGTCGTGATCGCCACGAACGAAGTCGAGCTGACCGAGCTGTTCGAGTCCGCGATCGCGGGCATCACCCCACGACTCCAGTACAAAGGGGCCATGGGGTGGAAGCCCTACAGCCAGGCCAAGGGCGGCCCGGCCGGCGGTACGCGCTGGTTTCGGCTGCTGTGGTCGGCCGGCAATGTCCAGCCCGGCGGTGCCGTAGCCGGGGACATCATCGAGCACTTCGCCGAGCTACGCGTGCGCACCGACTACGGGGGCGACCACGCGCGCAATGAGACATTGATGATCGACGACTTCCACCAAGTCGCCGACACCCTCACCAATACCAAGGCCGGCAACAACGGCGTGGTGATGGTGATCCGCCAACGCGTCGAATACGTCGACGGCGACGAAAACCAGGACGTGGTCCAGGTCGATCACGTCTACACCGTCCGCTTCATGCGGCGCATTCAACTCTGAGGATTGACCATGGTAGCCCACGCAACCCCACGCACCGTCGCTCTGTTCGAGCAAACCACGCTGAAAAGCCTGCCGCTCAACTGGAAGGATAACGGGACCTTCTTTTACTGCATCGAGCCCGACGTCGCCGGCGTGGTACAGGCGACGGCTGAGAACGAGAACTACAGGCTGCGCCCGTTCGCGTTCCACCCGAACATTCCGACCCTCAAGAATGGCGAATGCTCGTTCGGCCTGTACATGCACGGGTCGCCGACCAACGCGGCCGAGGGCGACCCGGCGGCGGCCTTTCACATCCCGGTGCTGCTCCAGGCGGCGCTCGGCGGGCTGCACCTCGGCTACGCGGCCGGGGTGGCGAGCAGCGAGGGCGAGGACCCCGACGAGATCGAGATCGACGCCGACCCGGGCATCGCAGCGCCGGACTTCATCTTCGCCAAGGACACGAGCTCGGGCGCGGGTCAGTTTTACCGGGTCTCGGCGATCGACGCCGGACCGCCGGTCACCCTGACGCTCGACCGCAATCTGCACTTCACCGCCGACCCGGGGGGCGACGACACCATCCACGCGGTGATCGACTGCTACCTGCATCAAGCGGCGGTGACTCAGCACGACCACGCGAGCCACAAGACGCTCGCGATGCTGTTCCAGGGCGACCACGCCGACGACGTTTACGAATGCGTGGGCGTCAAGCCGTCGGTGTCGATCGAGGCCATCACCGCCGGCGAGCCGACCCGGCTGTCGTTCGAGTGCCTGGTCACCGCGTTCAACATGGAGAGCGCGAGCAAGACCGACTTCGGCAACGCGACACCGGTCGGCGAGGCCGGCGTGGTACCTGGCATCGCATCGTCGACCTACTTCATGATGGCCGAGGTCGGCGATCCGCTTGCGACCGTGCCGGCCCGCGGCTCGATCACCGTCACGCCCAATGTGGTCTATGACCGCGATCCAGGCCCCAACGGGTACGAGGGGGTCCACGGCCACGTTGCCCAGCTCGAGGCTGCGACGCTCGAAGTCATGGTCGATTTCGACAATGCCTACAATCAGGCGTTTCGGCTCGGGACCGAGTACCACGCGATGATCCAAGTCGGCGACGGCCCGGGCGCGTGGGGCATCTACCTTCCGCGGCTGTCGTTCGCGAGCGAGCCGACCCGCGCCGATGAGGGCGGCCTGACCACGAGTTCGCTGAGCTTCCGCGCGTTGGAGAACAACGCCGATCCGGGCGCGCTGATGGGTGACGATCTCGAGCGCCACCGGTCGCCGCTTCACATTCTGATCGTGGCCTGACTTGACTTGGCTTGTCGCTGGCCCGGGCGTGGTCCCGGGCCGCTCTATTTCTGCCGCACCCCGTAGGAGCGTCATGCTACCGCCGATCCATCGCATCGATTGCCAGCCCATCTTCATCCCCGTCCGCGATCCCGCATGGGACCACAAGCGCATCGGCCTCGAGGAACGAATCATCACGGGCGCCGAGAAACTGCCCGAGGGCGCCGAGCCGCTGCCCTGGCGCGACATCATGGAATACCCGCTGACCCGCTATTGGAGCGGTGAATCGCGTGGTGATCTCGACACCATCCGGGACTGGCTGTTGCCGGACTCGGCGCCCACGATGTTCGTGCTGCGACGTCTGCCGCTGGCGCGGTGGACCGAGGTCAAGCAATTGCAGGAACGGGGGCTCCACGTGGCCGCTCGCGTGCACGCGATCCGGCACGCGCTCGTGTCGATCGACAACGGGCCGAAGCCCGAGATCGAGATCGACGCCCGCGGGCCCGATGATGCTGCGCTCGATGCCGTCCGGGCGCTGCTGGGCGACGACGGGTTCACGATGCTCGGGCTGTTCGCGATTGCGGTCTCGGCCGAGCCCGGGCCGGCCGAACTCCCTCGCTGAGGCTGTGGGCGTGGCGATCGACCCCCCAGCCGGGCAAGGGTGATGTTGAGATCGCAGAGCCGTTCGACTGCGCCCGGGATTGCCGGCGTGCGGACGGCAAATGGGACCAGACAATCCGTGAGGCGCGAGCCTGTGGGCTTGGCGTGGCGCAGGGCCTGCCGACGGTCCGACGTGACCGCGCCACCGCGCTCGCGCTCTACCACCCATCGAAGGGCACGCCCTACATGGGCCGCTATCCCGACCAGCGGCTCGCCGGCACGACGCAACTCGGCCGCGCAGCCAACTGGCGAGCGCCGCTCGAGGATCCAAGCATGGGCTGTCCGGGCGCTTGGTACCGGACCCCGTTTATCGATTCGCTCGACCCGTACTACCGGCGCCGCGATGGCAACGGCGGCCGCATTCCCAACCCGCGATTTGATGCCGCCGACTGGCAGATCCAGGCCGCGATCATGAAGCTCGAAGAAGAGGAGGAACGCTGGCACCGCTACGTCAGCAATGAGCAGTACGAGCGGGCGAAGAAGCGGGCCGAGGAACACGCCGCGGCTGCGGCAAAGCGAGGGCGAGGACGATGAGCAATCCAGCCGATCGCGTCTCTCGGGTGATCTTCGAGGCGGTGGACAACACCGCGGCCGGCGTGGCGTCTCTCAACAAGAGCACGGAAAACGTCGGCAAGTCGGCCGATGCGGCGGCTAAGAAACTCACGGAGGCGGAGGGGGCTGGCAAGGGCTTTGCGTCGTCGGTCGGCCAGGCGTTCAAGGCCGCGAGCGCGCAGATCAAAGAGGCCACGTCGGGCACGTCGACCTTTGTCGACGGTGCGAAGGCGCTCGGCGGCGCGCTGAAATCCGCCCTCATCCCCGCGACTGCGGCCGCTGCTGCGTTCACGGCTGCGATCAGCTTCGGCGACAAGATCGCAACGGAAAGCTACGCAGCCGAGCGAGCCACGGCGCGCTTGCAGGTGTCGATCGAGGGCGCCCGCAAGGCATTCGGCGGCTACGTCTCCGACATGCAGTTGGCCCAGGTTGCCAACAAAGGCTTTGCGCTCGGGGTTGTAAACAACGGAAAAGACCTCGAACGGCTCTCGCGTGGCGTGGCGGCGATTGCCGAGGATCTCGGCGGCGACACGATGGAGTTGCTCGACTCCGCGATCGTGGGGATCGGCCGCAAATCCACCGCCGTGCTGGACAACCTCGGCATCATCCTGACCCAGAGCCAAGCCGAAGAAGAGTACGCGGCGAGTTTGGGTAAAACAGTCTCGCAGCTGACCGCGTACGAAAAGAGCCAGGCATTCGCCAAGATTGCGATCGAACGCGTAGCGGAAGCTGCCCGCGACGGCGCCAAGGCCAATGACTCGTACGCGGAGAGTTGGCAAAAGGGCAAGGTCGCGCTCGAGAATTGGATCGACGCTGGCTATGGGTTCGACGCGATCGGCGGGCGGATCCGCGAGACCCTGCGGGACATGGACGCGGAAGTGCTGGAGCTGTTCGGCACCCGTGACCAGGTCAACATCGCCAAGATCAATCGACTGCTGAAAGAGTCGGGGCTCACCTACGAGCAGATCCGTGACTACGTCATCCAGACCAACAATATCGAGACGATGCGCGGCGGCCAGCAGAACCGCGAGCAGCGGCTGCAAACCGAAAAGGCGCTGGTCGACCTGGCGGGCGAGGCCCTCCGACACCAAGAGAAGGAGATCAAGAACCAAGAGCGGCTCGCCGCGGAAGCCGAGCGCGAGGCGAAAGCCAAGGCCGACGCCGAGGCCGTGGCGGCGCTCGACCACGAGGTCGCCGTCCTACAGGCGATCGGCGCCAAGGAAAAGGAGATCGTCGCAGCCCAAGAAGCCGCCTTGCTGCTACGCATCGAACAGGCCGAGGCGGCCGGAGACTTGGCCGCGCAAGTCGAACTCGAGCGTAAGCTGGAGCTGCTGCTGCTCGGCACGCTGTTCAAAAAGAACAAGGCCCGCGGCCGCGGCATCACGATCGCCGATCGTGAGCGGGCGTCGGCGGATATCGCACTCAAGCACGCCGAGGATGAGATCCGGCTGCTAGAGCTTCGCGCCGAACTGTCGGGCCAGGCACAAGCCAGCGAGATCGAACTGCTGTGGCGGCGGCAGGAATTGGAGCTGGACCGGCTCGACGCCGAGCGCCGGGTGCTGGAGCTGACCAGGGCCAAGAACTCGCTCGAGCGAGAGACGAACGCCGCCCGGCTCGAGGCCATCGACCGCGAGATGGAGATCCTCGCGCTCGAGCATGAGGTCGCGGCGCGCAAGGAGGTCAACCGGCTGATCGCCGAAGCGGTCGCGCTGTCGACCGAGCGAGCCCAGCAGGACGCCAACGCAGCCAGGCGCACCGCCGAGCTGGCGGCGCTGCAACGCGACGACGAGCAGGCCCGGCTCGAGCTCGCGGCCGAGGTCGAAAAGCGCCACACCCAAAGCGCGCTGCGGCGGCTCGACATCGAACGCAATCTCGACGGCGAGCTGGCCCGGCTCCAACGCAAGCGCATCGAGGATCAGCGCCGAGCCACCGAAGCCGAACTCGATGCCCGTGAGGCGGCGCTTCGGGCCCAAGTCGGCGGCGACGCGCTCGAGCAAGAGCGGCGCCAAGACGAGTTTCGCCAGCTGGCGCACGACCGCGAGATCGCCCGGCTCGACTACGAGATGCAGATCCGCCGGAGCATGGAGGCCGAAAAGCAGGCCATGCTCGCCGCGGAGCAGCAGCGGTTCGACGTGCAGATGCAACAGCTGCACGATGGCTTGTCGACATTCGAGGGGCTCCAGGCCCAGACCACGCAGCTCACCTCGTTTTTGGTCCAGCGGTCGCGCGAGGCCGCGGACGCGGACTTCCGGCACACCATCGCGATGATGGAACAGAAGGGCGCGGCGCAGCGCGACGCTCTACAGCGAGAGATCGACGCCGCCTCCGGCAACATCGCATTGCAAAACAAGCTGCGACGGCAGCAAGCGGCCCAAGACGAGGCCCTCCGCAAGCAAATCGCGCTCGCGCAGGCCAAGCATCAAGACAAGATCAAGCGGCAGGAGATGCGGTCGGCCGGCTGGCAGATGGCCATCGTGTCGATCACGGAGGGCATCAAGGCGCTTGCGGCCGCGGCTGCCTACAACATCCCGCAAGCACTACTCCACGGCGCCGCGTCGACGGCCGCCGGCGTTCAAGCGGGCTTGCTGCTCAGCGGCAAGATCCCGGGCGGCGGTGCGGTTGCTGCACTCAGCGCGGGCGGTGGCTCGATGGCGATGGGCTCGCAGCCCTCGCAAGAGTACGCCGACCCGAGCAACGTCCCCGGCTCGGTTCCCGGCAAGGCGGCCGAGCGGGAGTCGTCGGTGCCCCGCACCCGGCCCGACTCGGGCACGGGCGGCACGACGGTGGTCGTCCATGGAGACATCAACGCTTGGGGTTCGATCGACAAGCGCGTGACCGAGGATCTGGCCCGCGCGATCGGGAAGGTCGGCTACGGCCGGGAGATTTGAGCAATGGCCGACACGATGAGCAGCTGGGCGGTCGGGTGCATCACCCTGACATCGAGCGCGACGATCGTCGTCGGTGGCAGCAACGTGGTGATCCCGGCGGGTACCTACTACCTGCGGGATGCGAAGCCCGAGCTGTCGCTGGTCGACATGATCGAGACGGGGATCGCGGGGGTCCATGCCGGCTCGACGGTGCGCATCCTGAAAAACCGCAAGGTCGTGATCGACCTGAATGGCAACAGCGCGACGCTCACGATCCCCAGCGCGCTGCAACAGGCGCTTGGGTTCACGAGTTCGCCCTACGCCGCAGCGACCAGCCACACGGCCGAGAACGTCTCCTATCTGCTGTGGTCGGCGGGCTGGCCCGAGACGACGACCAACTCGCCCGTCGGCGTTGCCGGCCGCAAGCGATACGACCGGGTGATGACATCGAGCCCGAGCGGGCAGACGTTCCACGTCACCGTGCATCACTCGGTGACGATGCTCGATCTCTCGTGGAAGTTCGTGCGGCCCGAACGATCGTGGTCGCCGGCCGAGGCACCCGGCGAATACTCGGTGTTTTTCGAGCGCGTGATCGTCCCGGGCATGCGGTTCAAGCTCTACTCGCAGATGGCCGAGGACGACAATTCGACGTCACCGGTCACGTGGTCGACGTCGGTGTTCGGCCCCTACGTCGTGCCGACCCCGGACTATGACTGGTACCAGCGAGCGGTCGCCAGCACCGATAGCCTCGGGTCGAGCGTCAGCATCGAAGCCATGAAGACGAGCGAGGTCGGGTGATGGTCGAGTCCGAGGAAGTCGCCTACTTGCTGCTGATCGACGGGATCCCGCTGGCGATGGCGACCAGCGAGACCGTCGACAAAACCTACGTCCAGACCCTCGGATTCGAGGGCGTCTACCACGGGCTGGCCTTTCCGCAGGCGCTCGACTGTGGGCTCGATCTGCGTAAGGGCATGCTCGACGGCTCGACGGCGACGTTCGTGATCGAGGATGTTGACGGCTCGCTGCCGGCGCTGTTTGGAGCGTCGCTCGAGTCCGCGGAGCCGCTGCTCGTGAGGGTGGATGCGGGCACCGACCCGGCTGATTCGTCGCTGTGGGGCAAGTACGTGGGCACCGAGACGATGGGGTCCGCGGGGGAGCGCCGGCGCTATTCGTGCGTGCCGGGATGGCACGTCGGCATGGGGCACATCTCGGCCGGCCACGCCGAGGTGACCGGCGTGGCGGCGTCGGCCGTGAGGGACGTTCCGATCGTCTGGGAAGGGCGGCGGTGCTGCGTGTACCGGCTGACCCGGCCGGTCGGCAGCAGCCAGTGGCCGGATCTGACCGACGAGAGTGTCCGGGTCGCGACTCGGGTGTGGTTCGGGACGCTGCTCGGCCGCGGCGAACAAGAGGGGAGGGTCTGGCGCTTGGACGCGGCCGGGCCGGAGTCGTGGATCATGGGCTCGCTCGGCGCATCGATCACACAGATCCCGTACCCGATCGATGTCGGCGTGCATTTCGATACCGACGCCCATGAGCATGTTCTCGTGGGGTGGCTGGACATCATGTGGTTGACCGACGAGACGACGGTCAAACACACCTACGCGCTGCAGACCACCAACACCGATCTGTTGGCTGGCGCGGACAGCTACGCGGACGTGGTCGCTGCGGTTGATTCGTTCTTGCAGATCCTGGCGAACGACAACTCCCAAGGCACAGCCCTGAGCGCCGAGGGGCTTTCTGGGCTCCGATGCTCTGCCCTAGGGGGCCAAGAGGGCATCGCCGTGCGATGGGATCGCGCCGCCCATGCAGGCGGCGATCTCATCGCGGACGGATGGTGCCTGCGGCTGCAGCTGTTGGCACACCCCAAGGTGTGGAAGATCCTCGGGTATGACCCCGAGGTGCAGCGGCACCTCGACCCGCTCGACGAGGCCCGGTTCGCGGAGTTCCGGCCGTCGCATTTCGACGTCGACTACCCCGACCACTGGCGGCTCATAGCCTGGTCGGCGTCGCCCCAAGGAATGCAGATGCGGCAGGAACACCCCGGCGCGCACTGGCAGAGTTTCGATGACTGGCCGCACACCACCAACAACAAACAGTGGCGACAGTGGTGGCCGATCTATCGGGGCGGTGCCAACGTGTTCGATCTGAACGCGACGCTCCAGCCATTCTGGCTGACACATTTTGAGCCGGTATTCCTTGTCGCGGCGTCGAAGGCGGCCCCGCTGCCGGCCGATCCCGACGATCCGAGCTCGCCGGCCACCATCGCGGGCGTCGGCCCAGTGACGCACCAAGGGCTGGTCGCGTTCACAGGCCCGTACCGAGACGAGACCGACCCCGAAGCCGAGGTCAAGACGATCACGATGATCGCTCGCGTGGCGTGGCGCGAGCACCCGGACGGCTCGATCGCCACCGAGAACGCGCGGCCCAAGTTGCTTGTTTACGAGTGGCCGGAGCCGAAGCTCTACGGGCTCGAGCTCGAGGTCCCCAAGCCGACCCTGTGGGCAGCTTGGCGCTTGGCGCCCGAGGACGGCCAGCCGCACGTGATGCGGCCGCTGTTGGTGACGGAGCACGGGACGGGGCCGGACGTGGCGAGCTACGTGATGGCGCGCCTGTGGGCGTCGACCGGGGCAGGCGGCGGCTGGTTCACCGACGACAGCTACACAACGCCGGCCTATGGGCTGTCCGGTACGGCGAGGCAAGAACCCGGCCCGAACGACCTCGGCATTCCGGGCATCGGCGATCTCGGGAGGGTGACCGACGCGAACGAGAGCACCTTCGCGCTGGCTGTACCGGCCGAGATGATCGCGGCTGGAGCCGACGAGCAAGGCGGCTTAGAGGCGGCGATCGAACAGATGGCCGACCCGGATCTGTTTCGGGTCAAGGTCTGCGTGGGCAAGGTCGTCTCGGCGCTCGATGTGATGCGCTCGATCCTGTCACCGATCGGCTGGTCGGTCTGTTTGGCCGGCGGCAAGTTCGGGCTGTTCGACCCGTTCCACTTCCAAGCGCCGCTCACGGACTCCGGCGTGGTCACGAGCGAGAGCTTCGCGGGCACGCCGGGTGAACCCGACTCGGTCCGGCCGAGCCAAGATCTGCGCAAGTACGGGTCGATCGACCGGGTCATTCTCGACGCGCGACTAAACCCCATCACCGGCGAGCACGCGCGCAGTGAAGTGCTGCGCTCGCCCGACCCTGGGATGCTGTACCGGGCGCAGAGCATCGAGCATCGGGTCGACGGCTCGCACCTGATCTACCCGAAGCTGGAGAACACCAAGGGCGCGTACTGGCTGGGCGGCTGGCAGGAACGTTGGCGCGTCATCGGCCGCTGGTGGAACGAGCGGCACTTCGAGTGCACGCTGACGCTGCCCGCGTCTCGCCACGCCGAGTTTTGGCCGGGGTCGGTGATCTCCGTCTCGAGCGAGTGGCTCGTGGATCCAGCGGGGGCGGCCTACGGGATCGTGCAGGCGCCGGGCTACGTCACGAGCCGCCGGTTCGATGCCGTGAGCTGCACCATCGAGGTCACGTGTCTAGTGTCGGCCAAGACGCTCCGGCTATACGCGCCCGCGGCCAAGGCCACCCGCTACGTGACCGACGAGGGCGGCGTGGGCTACCAGCTGATCTGTGAGGACGACTACCTCGGCATTCGCGGCAACACGGGTACCTTCGATGTGCAGGGTTTTGTCGAGCCGTCGTGGTCGCAAGTCGGCGGAGATGCAGACATCGAGATCTTCGCGTTCGATGGCGTGGAGTGGACGGGCGGTATCTACGGCACGGTGGCGTCGGTCCACGCCGAGCCCGGCAACTGCTACATCCAACTGACCGGCCCGCTCACGGGCGCTACATGGCTACGGGACCAGCATCACATCGTGGTGCTTCGCGACGCGCTCGAGCAAACGGCAGCCTGGCCCTACGTCGTCTATGCGCCGATCGGGGACAAGTCGGGCGAGTTCGCGGCGCTCATGAAGTCGCCGAAGTTCACGGAGTGATATGGACGCGCAGGGATCACAGACCAACGCGAAAGAAGACACGGTCTTCCTCGCCCTCGACGGCGACCTGGTCACCGACCTATCGCAATACGAGACCGATCTGACCGTGGCCACCGGAGGGGGCTTCGAGTTGGAGAGCGCGCGGGCGGCTCTCACGGGCTCGACGGGCCGAGAGGTGTATGTCCGGTGCACGCTCTCTGCCGCCGAGGCCAGCGTTGTCCTGGCCGCGCACAGCACTACGGTAGAGTTCGCCTACACGTGGTTGATCCGGACTAACGCGAGTGGCAACTTGGAGTGTGTCCAAGGCAACACATTTGTGGGGCTGACCGTGGTCTGGCAAGGGCCGGTGGTCCCCGCTGCCGATCTCTCAATTGGGTGGTCGACTCGACCCAACCCGGACACGACGGGATCAAGCGACGCTCTAATCAGCGAGATCATCGTCTACGATCACGACGCTGGGGCTTACCTGGCGATCGACCAGGTCGTGCATGCAGCTCCGACCACTGCTAGCGGGTTGGTGCTTTCGGTTGGCGGAGTCCATTCGAGCGGCTCGCTGACGTCTCGACCGACCAATGCACCGACTGCGTTTCGGCTCTCGCGTTCGTTCCACACCAACGTGGAGTTTGCCGAGGACTGGATAGCGGCTCGGCCGGCTCATGCCACATCGCTCGTGACCCCGCGCGAGCCGATCGGAGCGAGCCTCGCTGCAATTGGCAACGTCGCACAGTGGGCGGGCCAGCCGAATGTCGGGTTTATCGGCGCGCACGCCAACGCGCTACGCGGGCGCATGCTCAGCCCGTTGGTGAACGAGGTCTACTCGCAGGCGCGGACCCTCATCAGCACGCCGACCCCGACGCAATGGCTCACCTTCGCACCCGGCAGCGCGACCTACCGGGCCGACGTCACGACCTTGCGCTGGCTGCCTGTGCCGGGCGTGGAGTGGGCCTACGTTCGCGTGCACGTGACGTCTTGGGTCACGAGCGGTGACCCAGTGCCGATCGGGGTCCGGGCCTACTCGATGAATCGCCCCCACCGTGGCATCGGCCCGACGATCCAAGGCCAGCCGACTCCGGCGCTCAGCTTCACCTTCGCGGGCGCAACGCTGACCGAGGACCACACTGGCGCGGGCGAGTGGCTCGAGCTCGGGCTGTTGAAGCTCTCGCCGATGGCCGAGCCGATCCCCGGCTGGTCGGGTGCAACGTGGCTGTGTCTGGCCCACGCGTTCGACGCCGAGTCGAACAACGATGCGAATGCACGGCTGCGCATCAATGCCTGGCAAGTGCGGCCGATCTTGGGTGAGCCATGACGAACACCGAACACAAAGCCCGCACCCTACCCCGACACATCAAGGCCCTCGGCCCCGAGGCTCGGCTCACGTCCTACCCGTCGCCGATGTTTTCGGGACCGTGGCGCCAGTCATTCGGCGCGAGCGACCATACGCCAGCGGCCTACCGGCCCGTGCTCTCGCAGCACTCGGGCGGTCCGGGCGAATGGCTGGTCGGCAACGCCGAGCCCGGCCCAACGCAGAACTATCCCGAGGCGGACGTGTGGCGGACGGTGATGGTCGTGCCGTCCGAGCTTGCGCCCGGCTGCGCGCTAGCCCTTCGCGTCGTCGCGGTGCGCTCGGGTTCGTCGGTGTTTTTCAGCGGGAGCGACACCGGATGGGTGCCCTACGGAGTCGGCGGTCGGCTGCGCGTGGGCGTCGAGTTTTGGCGCGTGAGTGGTGACGATGATGCCGCGAGTGCCGAGGTCATGCTGCCGCCGTCGCCCGAGGAATACGGAGCCGAGCCGGCGGCCCCGCCCGGCGTGTCGTGGAACCACCTGGTGTTCGGCTACGTGCCGATCATCCACACCGACAAGGTGCTCGCGGCCGATCCATACGAACGCTCGCTGTGGTCGGAGAACACGACGATCATCGCCACGGTACAGCACGAAGGCGGCGCCCGGGTGGTGCATTGCTCGCTGACCGAAGTGCCTTACGAGCACGTGGTCGACCACGAAGAAGAGAGCAACGTGTCGATCCACGGCTGGCCGCCGACGATCCAGCCGCCCGAGCGCCCGCAGATCGAAGTCCGCGACGGGCTCGATTTCGAGGAACACCGCTTCGGTACGGCGCGAGGGTTCGCAGCCGCGCTCCGACAGGGCCAGCGCTTCGGCTCCACGATCGCGGCGTGGACCAGCTACGCCGAGAACCTGGCCGAGCCGAGCGACACCGACCCGGACCCCGTGCAGGTCACGTCGACGTCATTCGTCGGCCTTTCGGTCGGCAGCTCGATCACCGCGTGGAGCACCGACGCGCCGGGCTATGACGTGGCGGGCCACTACTGCCGACGCGTGCCCGAGAACCTGCCAACGCGGCTCGACGGCGCGGCCGCGATCCCGGTCCGGTGCCGTGTCCATGCTCGGTTCACGGGGTCGGGCAGCAACACCGGGGTGGTCCGCTTTCAGACCTCGCCGCGCTCGTGGGTCGACGTCGAAATCAGCCAGGCCGAGGTCGGCACCACGTGGACATGGGTCACGATCACCGGCTGGCTCGAGTGTGGGGTCGCGGCCGACGACACGTGGCCAGTGCTGGTCGACTTTGCCAGGGTCACCGGCGGGACCATGGAAGCCCGCTACTGGGCGATCGAGTTCGGCGGACACAAGGTCGCCAGCGTCTGACGACTAACCGTCGCCGTCACCATCGCCGGGTTCGTCGCACACCTGCGGGCACTCCAGCTCAGTGGTTTTCCAGTCGTACGTGCAGTCAGCAAACACCTCGAGGCCAATCTCGTGGCAGCGGTCGGTGGGCCAGCTTATGTCGCACACCAGACCGTCGGCATGACAGGTGCAGCACACGTTGATCGGATCCATGTCGCACTGAGCGGAGCACTCCACCGGGCGATCGCACCACTTGAGTTCACCTTCGCACTCGGCCGCGTCGGTGGGCGTGCACCAATCGACCGACTTGTCGCTGCAGTCACAGCAGTAGGCGAGGGGCTCGCCATCGCCATCGCCATCGCCATCGCCGTCGCCGTCGCCCGCCATCTCCTCGGCTCCGCTCGAGGATGAGTCTCCGCCATCGCCCTCGCAGGCGGTGGAGATGAGGGCGAGGGCAACGACGAGGGCGAGGCGGTTCAGCATGGCGGGCTCTGTGACAGAGGGATCGCCGGACATCTTCCCAGTGGCCGGGCGAAAAAATCAATCCTCGAGGGCGACCGCGTCGAGCTCGGCGAACAACGCCCGCAGCACGCGAGTTGCCAGCACGAGCTCGCGAGGCGTGCGGGTGGCCAGCAGGTCCGCGAGCTCGCGCGATTCATTCCGTGCGCCGCCGAGCTCGAGGCTCTCGAACAGCGTCGAGAGCATCAGGTCCAGCCCCGCGCAGAGCTTCCGGAGTGTGTCCAGGGTGGGGGAGAAGCCGCCCTGCTCGAGCCGGCGGACGGTGTCCGCCGACAAGCCGCTGCGCGAGGCCAGCTGATCCTGCGTCAGACCCCGAGCTCGCCGGAGACTCCGAACGTGACGACCAAACACGCGACCAGCGGGGAGCTTCGCCCCCGCACTCTCGTTGCTATCAGCCATGTTTTCCTCCCCGCGGTTGCTGCCGCGGTCCCGAAACGGGCCGGGTCAATATACAAGGGTCTGGGGCGGGTGCAGCAACACCGCGCCCCTACTCGCCCCACGACCCCAACGGCCGAACCGCTGATTGCAGGGCGGGCCAAAGCAGCAGGGGAGACCCACCGCAGAGGCGGGCACACAGTAGCAGCGCCGGATCAGCGGTCAAAAAAGTCGACGGCACGCTGGGGGCGCAGCAGGCGGCCCGATCAGGTCGATCAGGTGTGCGCGAGGATCAGCGCGCCCGATCCTCGCGCAGGTGTGCCGGAAACTCTCGCGCAGGTGTGCCGGAAACTCTCAGGAGTTTCCGTCAGACTTCTGACGGTGACCGAGATTGTGAGCGCATTCGAGCGCGCGAGCGCGGGCAGACGGGTGACGAAACGTCTTGACGTCAGGGGACGCTCTGTGCGAGTAGGGAGGGGTACCGTTCAAAACACGCCCCTGGGTGGGTATACGAGGTCGAACATGGACAGCCCCGACGAGGGAGCGAGGGGACGTAGCCGGTCCCCTCTCTCTGCCACAGCTACTCAAAATCAGTGTTCTACAGGGGGTGAGGGGATACCGCAACTGCGCGGTGTCGACCTCGCGCTCGTGCGCGCACTCGATATCTGCGCGGTCGGCCTGGCGAGGGACGTAGCCCAAGCCGAGGAGATCTGCTCGCGACTGCGCCCCGAAAAAGCGCCCGGCCAGATCACGGCGGAGATGTTCCGCCGCCGCGTCGCCGCGGTCAGGTACGAGCTCGATGAGCTCCGTAAAGACACCGAGCGTCTGCTCGCTGCCGCTATCGCGGAGGTTGCCGAGTGCGAGCGAGCGGCCGCGGTCGAGTTCATCGCGCGGCACCTCGACCACGCGACGGACCGGATCTCGCTCTTGTTCGACGCGGGCCACGGCAGGCTGGAGCGCTTGCAACTGTGGGTTGCAAACGGGCGAATCCAGTTTGACGACGCTGATCGGCGTCGCATCCAAGACGAGCTCCGCAAGGGCCACGAACTCGAGCTGCTCGGCCGAGCGAACGCACGCAACCCGCTCGATGCCGTCGTCTGCCCCCGCTGTGGGCGGTCCGATCTGTTCGAGGAAAGCGGCCGCATCGTCGCTCATTCGGCACCGGACGGTTCGCGGATCTGCCAGCGCCAGGCCGGCGAGTTCGACGAGAGCGACGACTGTCGACGTGAGTGCCAGGCGGAGGTGTCGTGAACGCACCACCTGTCTGCTTTTGGTGCGACGAGCTAGCCGATCGCCGGCGACCGCTCGTCGAACACTGCGGAGGTCTCTTCCACAGCCGCTGCGCAAAGGCGTTCGATAGGGGACGTCGCGGGCACAGCCCATCCGTCATCGCCAGCGTCGTCGCGCTGACGTGGCCGATGCTGATCTCGCTCGCGCTGATGCTGGTCGCCTGCGTGGTCGGCCCTGACGGGCGCCGCACGCTGAGCCCCAACGCGCGAGCGGCCGGGGCTGCCGTGGCGGGGGACATCATCGCTTGCGGGGCTCCGCTCGCTCTGTCCGCGATCGTCGGGGCGCTCGTCGGCGAGGCGCCCACGACCGACGACTACCTACGCGCGGGCGAGTGTCACGTCCGGCGAGCAGCCAATCGCCTTGGTGTGCTCGAGGCCTCGCGGCTCAACACCCAGGCCGACGCGGCCGAGCGCGAGCTGATCGAGCACGGCCAGGCGGTGGTAGAGGCGGTCCGCATCCACGAAAGGCACGACGGGCAGCTCGTCATCGATGTGGACGGCGAGCTCGCGCGCGGGTGCGAGGCGACAGCACGAGAGCGTCTCGGCGGTGGAGAGGCGGTGCGGCCGTGATCGACGGATGGGTTACCGGCGTCGACGTCAGCGGAGCGCAGCGGCCGAGCCGGTGCGTGTGGAGCGAGGCCAAGGACGCGGGGCTCGACTTCGCGATCGTGAAGCTGAGCGAGGGGCAGGACTACCAAGACGCGGCCGCGCGCGAGCACATCCAGAACATCACGGCGGCCGGGATCCCGCTCGGGGTCTACCACGTAGCGCGCCCCGACAATCGGTTCCTCGAGAGCAGCGACGGGCGACGAGGTGGCGAGCGGGAGGCCCTGTGGCTGCTGCGTTGCCTCGGAGAGCTGCCGAGGTGCGCGAGGCAGCTGCCGCCGGCGCTCGACTTTGAGAAGTACACCAAGGGCAAGTCGGTCACCAAGGCGCAGCGGGGGGCGTTCGCTCGAGAGCTGGTCAGGATCGTCAAGATGGAGACCGGCCGCGCGCCGATCGTCTACACGGGCGACGACTACTGGCGCGGACAGATGCCGCCCGATCTGGCCGACGAGCTACGGGCCGACGGGTGCCCGCTTTGGCTGGTCGACTACACCAGCGCGCCGGACCCAAGGGCGAAGGAAGTGATCGAGGGGTGGCCGTGGTCGATCTGGCAGTGGAGCGGTGGCGGCAACTTTGCCCACGCGCAGCCAATGCCAGGGCTCCCGCACCCGATCGACCGGAACCGTTATCGCGGCTCGCTGGCCGAGCTGCGGGGCCTCATCACAGGGGCCAGCCATGGCTGAGCGCGTCGATACGGTCGAAGTCCGCACACGCGCGCTCGCCATGCTGTGCGCGAACAAGACCCAAGTCGAGATTCGGACCGAGATCGCGCGCGAGCTCGGTCTCACCACCGGCAACGCCGAGCTGACAGCTCTGATCCGCCAGCTCGCGGAGGGCCGGCGCGAGCTGCTGCGACCGGGGCGCTACCGGCCGCGGCGTCGAGCTCGACGAGGGAGGGCGCAGTGAACACGCCCGCGGCGGTCGTGCAGGCTGAGCTCGAGCGCGAACGCTATCTCGCGATCGTCGAGGAGTTGCACGATATGCCGCACCTGTGGCCAGAGTGGATTCGCGCTCGACACCGAGCGGAGGCGCGCTTGCTGGCGATGCGGGCAAATGCGCAACTCCTCGAGGGCGCGGTGCTTTGGCAGACCGGACGCGAGATATTCGGCGCAATCCGAATCACTGACGCGAAGAAACACCGCGAGCGGGCCGCACAAATGCTGATGGAAGCGGGGCTCCGATGAAGTGGCGCCGCGATTCAGCGATTGCCCCGATTGACCCCGGTGTCCCAGTCGACCCCGCACATGACAGTGCGATGAGTGCGGGGTGGCAAATCGGCGTCACGCTGGTCGGATTCGTAGGCTTGCCAGCGCCGCGGCGCTTTGCCCAGATTGCACGCCCAGTGATTGTCGGCAGGGTGACAGTCGGAGAATTGGCAGAGCACTACCTCGACAGGTGTCCGACGGAACGACTGGGCGCAGAATCGAAGCGCACATACGGCGTGGGGCTGAGGGCGGCCTCTCGCGTGGTCATCGAGGGAATCAGCGTGACTGAGCACGACGTGCACGCGGTCACGTCAGGCTGGGCTCAGCGGGTCCATGATGCGATTCGTGAGCGATCGGGTGGAGCGACGGCGGATAAGTTCACGAAGCTAATGTCAGCAGCCCATCGATTTGCGGCGAATCGCGGGGCCGACCTGCCGCCGAATCCGTGGGGATCGCTGGAGCGCTACGGGTCGCCAGCTCCAGAGATCGACTTTCCAGCGGGGTGGCTGCTCGACGCTCTCGACGTCATCGAGCAAGCGAAGGAGGGAGCGCTTCGCCACCCACGAAAAAAGAGGCACGTGGCTGGGCTCCCGGGCCATGTGGCCGACTTCTACACGCTCTGCCTGTGTACCGGGGCGCGGCCATGGTGCGAGATCCTGAAGCTTCGATGGGCGGATATCGACGAACGGGCCGGCACCATCACGTTCGCGTTCTCAAAACGCAAAAAGGGGGAACGTCGCCGGATTCGGAAGCTGCCGCTCGAGGTGCTCTGCACGCGCGGACGCGAGGCGCTCGAGCGCCAGCGCAGCTCGAGTGAGTGGGTCTGGCCCGGGCAGGATCCGAGCACGCACTGCGGCGACACTCGATTCGCGGAATGGTGGGTCCCGTTCCGCGAATACGCTGCGACGCTGATTCCGTTCGTCGACGTCGAGGGGGCGCCGCTTTGCCTGTACGAGGCGGGGCGGCACGCATTCGCCTCCCACCTGCACGAGCTCGGATTCCCCGAGCATACCATTTCGGAGTTTTTAGGTCACCGAGATAGCCGGGTAACAGCGCGCTATATCCACAAGGGCACGCGCCACCTGGTCGCGCCTGCCCGGATGCTGGCGGCCAGCTTGGAGAGAGGCAAAGTGGAAGCTGCAGCAATTGAACGGCCGGGGTTGGTGCTCGAGCGGCTCCGGCGAGCTATCGATTGGCTCGAGCGTCGCGCGAAGGCGGAAGCACTGGCGGGAGGAAGCTCGGCGATCACGGTCGTCAATGAAAAGACGGGCAGCCCATTCAGCGAGGCCGCGATCAAGAGCTGGAAGCTCGGCAAGCGCGAGCCGTCGCTTAGCGCACTGCACCAGATAGCAATCCAGCTCGGCGTATCGCTCGGGTGGTTCGTCGGCGAGGGGCCCGACGATCAACTGCCCGAGCTGCAGCTGCAGCTGAGGATGGTCGAGTCATGACGGACGCGCGGGTCTACCTCGAGGCCGGTGAGAGCACCGAGAAAGTCGCTGCGATCCTGGGCGCGCTCGGCTACCAGGTCGTGCGTCGGTTCGTTCGACGACGATTGATCATCGACCAGCAGCTCGAGCGACTCGCTCGGCCGCTGGCGGCGGCGGATCGCGAGACGCTGCACGCGATGCTCGTCACGGACGACGCCCAACAGCACGCGAGGCTGGTGGGCGTCGACGAGGGGCAGGCCCGCAGGCGCGAGGAATGGGTGCTGATCAAGCTGCACGCGCGCGACCGCCTCGAGCTGCTGCGCCGGATCGCTGGGCTCGAGGCGGGTTGGAGGGGTCATCGTGGCCGCTGACGTTCTGCTGTCCATCAAGCCTCGCTATGTACGGGCAATCCTCGAGGGGCGGAAGTCGTTCGAGTTCCGCCGCCGGCTGCCAGCTCAAGAGCTGAGCCGCGTAGTGGTCTACGAGTCGTCGCCGACGTGCTCGATCGTCGGCGAGTTCCGGGTCGCGCGAGTGTTGACCGACGCGCCCGCGAACTTGTGGGCGCGCACCTTCCAATCGGCAGGGATCGACCGCGCACGCTATGACGACTATTTTGACGGGCGCACGCACGCGTACGCGCTCGAGGTCGTTGACGTCATGCGATACGCGGAGCCGATCAGGCCGCGGGAGATTGCTCCGCAATTCCGGGCGCCGCAGTCGTTCTGCTACTTGCACGGCCTTTGCTCGCGGCTCCAGACCGCGATCGACAAGACCGCGGCAGCGGCACGAGGAGTCGCATGAAGGCGCCGAGCCTGCGGACCATCCTCGAGGTCCTGAGCCGGCGCCGGCTGCTGAGGCTGGCCGACGAACTACAGATCGACGTCGACCGGCGGGCGGCTGTGGGGGAGCTCGCCGACGATATCGCTGCTGCCGGCGGCATCGAGGCGAGGGAACTCGTCGAACTGCTCACCGTCAGCGAGTGGTTTCAGCTCTGCCAGGCCTGTGGGGCTGCCGACGCAGCCGAGCGAGGGCGCAGGCGAGTGCCCGCGCGAGCAAAGCTCCTGCAGTTGGACGCCGGCGACGATCGAGTGATGGTGCAGATCGTCGGGCAGCAGCTCGTCGAGCAGGCCGAGCTCGACGAGCTCGACGCCGGCGCGCCGCAGCTCGTCGAGCCGGCCCAGCTCGACGCAGGCGAGCAGCTCGAGCAGCAGCAGCTCGTCGACCAGCGCGCCGCCTACGAGCGACGCCGGCGACGAGCCCGAGCTCGGCTCTACGACGAGGCCGAGGTCGCTCGGCGAGAGCGACCTCCTGCCCCCATCACACGAGCGGATTGCGTCAACGGACCAAGGCCGTGCCCATGGATGGCGTGCCGCTACCACCTGGCGACGATCCGGACCCCGTACAAGCCGAAGCCGCCGGGCGAGGCGCTGCCCCGGCCGCGACGCACCAACACGTGCATGCTCGATGTCGCCGACCGCGGAGGGTGCACGCTCGCCGAGGTGGCTGACGACCTGGGCATCACGCGGGAGCGTGTGCGCCAGATTGAAGTGCGCGCGCTATCGCAACCGGGCGTAAGGAGCGCGCTCGAAGAGTGGGTGGCGGGATGACGGCATTGGTCCAGTCCCGCGGCGAGCAGACCGTCGACGATCTCGTGCGGGTCGTCGCAGAGCGCCTGGAGACGCTCGAGCAACTCGACCTGCGGGAGCTCGTCGAGCTCGGGGAGGCGGCCGACGCCGTGGCCCTGCAGGCACGGCTGACTCGCTACCGCCGGATCGAGGCGGATGCAGCTCGAGCTGCGCTGGCGCTCGAGGCTCTCGCCCTGCAGGCCCAGGTGCGTGCAGGAGAGATCCTCGCGCAGCTCGACGCCGGCGGCCCAGGCCGAGGTCGCAGGGGCGAGCGCACCCAAGCTGCCGAGGCTGCGGGGATCGAGCCGCGTACGGCTCGCCGGCTCGTCGAGCTCGCCGAGCTCGGGGATGAGGCCCGCGAGCAGATCGTCGAGCAGCTTGTCGAGGCCGGCCGGCGCGTGACGGTGCGCGGGGTGCTGGTCGTGGCTCAGCGGCGGCGGTCCGTGGGCACGAACGAGTGGTACACACCGCGGGAGTACGCAGACGCGGCGCGGCGGGTGTTCGGCGGGCCCCCGGACTGCGACCCGGCGAGCTGCACGGTCGCACAAGCGGTGATCGGGGCAGCTCGTTGGTGGTCTGCGGCAGCGCCCAAGTTCGGCGAGGCGGAGGTCGCCGCGGGGCTGACTCGCCGCCAATTCCAGCGGCTGCGCACCGGCTGGGCGGGCGTGGGGGTGCTCTACGAGCCGAGCACCGGCGAGGTGATCGAGCCCGACCAGGAGATCGAGGACGAGGGCCGGCGGGCGAAGGCCTTCGCTCGAGTGGCCAACGCGAGCGGGCGAATCAGCCACGCCTCGGCGCTGCGCGGCTCGTGCTGGCTCAACCCGCCCTACGCCTTTCCGTCTCCGTTCGTTCGCGCTGTGATCGAGGGATATCTAGGGGCGCTGCTCGAGGAGCTCTGGTCGCAGTACGTCGCCGAGCTCGGCACGAGCGAGGACGAGCTCGACGCGGATCCGGAGACGAGCGCGACGTGGCGAGCAACGGCGCTGACCCTCGCGCATGCCAACGGGCCGATCACCGAGGCCATCGTGCTGGTGAACGTCGCCACTAGCACCGCGATCGGCCAGTACCTGCTGGCCACGTGCTCGGCCGTCTTGTTCGCCGCTCGGCGGATCGCGTTCCTCGACGCACACGGCGAGCAGCAGGCAGGCAACCGGTACGAGCAGGCGGTGTTCTATCTCGGACCGAGGCCCGAGGCCTTCGCTCGCGAGTTCCGGCGGTTCGGTCTGGTCGTGGTGCAAGAACCCGAGCACTGGAGGGCGGCAGCGTGAAGCTTCTCGATCTGCACTACTGCGTGCGCCAGCGGCCGCCGAGGGGCGCGACGTACATCGGCCGCGCGATGCAGGGGTTGCGCCGGGCACCGCTCGCGAACCCGTACATTCCGAAGTCGAAAGCACCGAAGCCCTGCAACAACGCGGTGAGCGTGCCGGACGATCGAGTACTCGAGTACTTCCGCCGGCGCCTCACCCTGAACGTGGTCCAGGGCTTCGCCGAACTCGGGGCGCTTCGAGAGCTGCGGGCAGACTCGGCGATCGGTTGCTGGTGCGCCGATCGAGAGGCCGTGCTCGTCGGCCGCGGCCGACCGGTGCCTGAGCATCCGTGCCACGGCGACGTGGTGTTCACGGTCTGGCTCGCACTCGATCGCCGAGGGTGGCAGCTGTCACCCGTCGACTTTCTGCACGACTACGACGCTGCGAATGCAGCGTGGCGGGAGCTCTACGAACAGGCGTTTGACGAACCCATGCAATGGGGTTCGCGAGAGGAGCAAGAACGTGGCTGACAAGAGTGGGATCGAGTGGACGGATGCGACGTGGAACCCGGTCCGCGGATGCACGAAGATCAGTCCGGGGTGCAAACACTGCTACGCGGAGACATTCGCGGAGCGCTTCCGCGGCGTCGCGGGGCATCCCTACGAGCAAGGGTTTGACCTGCGCATCGTGCCCGAGCAGCTGACAGCGCCACTTCGCTGGCAGCGGAAGCGGCGGGTGTTCGTCAGCTCGATGAGTGACCTGTTGCACGAGAAGGTGCCGCTGATGTTCGCCGAACTCGTCGTCACAGTGATGCGCTTCGCTGACTGGCACGAGTACCAGTTGCTGACGAAGCGCTCGGCGAGGCTGATCGAAGTCTCCACCGTGCTCGACCTGGTCGCGCCTCACCTGATCGTGGGCGTGAGCGTCGAAGATCGAAAGTATGGCGTGCCTCGCATCGACCATCTTCGCGAGGCCAGGGTGGGTAAGCGGTTCCTGTCGATCGAGCCGCTCCTCGAGGACCTTGGCGAGCTCGATCTTCGCGACATCGACTGGGTGATAGTCGGTGGAGAGAGCGGGATGCTGGCTCGGCGGATGGATCCGGAGTGGGTGCGGCGGATCCAGCATCAATGCGACGAGCAGCGCGTGCCGTTCTTTTTCAAGCAATGGGGCGGCGTCCGAAAGGGGCTCACCGGCCGCGAGCTCGACGGCCGCACCTACGACGCGATGCCGGTCCTCGAGACCCAACCCGTCCCGGCGGCGAGCAGGCGGGCGAAGCGGATCGAGGCGATCCAATACCTCGCTAGCGAGCCTGACGTCGCACGGCTGGCGCAACTGCGCGGGAGGGATGCAGCGTGAGCACCTACGCACAGCCCGAGGCCTCGATGCTCGAGGCCCTCGACGACGTCCTCGCCACGCACAAGCGCCATCTCCTCGAGGCTGGGGTGCGCGTGTACCTGCTCGCTGCGTACGGTCCTCGTGCGAAGGATGGGTCACTCAAAGGGCCGGCCATCAAACACGGGGGATACGCAGCGCGCGGCGTCACTCGGATCGTGCCGGTCAAGCTGCGGGTGGCGGGGCTTGGCGACGTCGAGGTCGTGCTCGACGGGGACCGCTGGACCGAGCTCGCCTACGAAGAACAGTTGGCTCTGATCGACCACGAGCTGACCCACGTCGACCTGGTGCTCGACGACGAGTCGCCCGTGCTCGACGACGCCGGACGGCCGAAGCTACGGCGACGGCTGCACGATCATCAGCACGGCTGGTTCAATGAGGTGGCCGAGCGGCACGGCATCGCAGCGCAGGAGGTGCAGCAAGCCAGCCGGTTCGCCGACGAGCACGGGCAGCTGTACTTTGGAGGCTGGGCGCGGCCAGCCCAGCAGCCGCGCCGCATAGCGACACCGCCGGTGACCAAGGCAGCGAAGCGTGCCCGACAGCCCAAGGCCGAGCCGCTGCCCGAACCGGAGGATCGACCGTTGGCCAAGGGTGGCAAGCTACCGCGGCGCGATTGCAGCGTGTGCGGCCGCTCGGTGCCCGTGCGAGTCGGAGGCGAGCTCCGAGAGCACACGGTGAGCCCCGGCGGACCAAAGTGCTCCGGCTCGGTCGAGTCGATGGCGGGAGGCGACAAGGGAGACCACTACCGGCGAGCTCGAGCACAGGCCATCTCGATGGCGAAGGCGGCCGATGTGCCGACGCTGATCGCTAACGCGGACATCGAGACCCTGAGGCTGGCCCTCGATCACGAGGAAGGCCGGAAGGCGCCCCGTCGTTCGGTCCTGGGAATGCTCGACGCCAAGCTCGACGAGCTCGTCGCACAGCAGCGGAGTACTCAGGCCGAGCTCGACGGCGTCGATCGGATGGTGGGGGCCTGGGGCCGCGGCGAGGTGGAGACTGACGAGGAACGGGTCGAGCGAGAGGCGAATGAGCTGCTCACCTCACCGGCCGCCGAGGTCCTTCTCGAGAGCGCGTCGATCGAGGTCGTGCGTCGAGCGATGGAACTCGCAGGCGGGCGAGCTCGCAATCGTTCACAGAAGCGGAAGCGCCGGGCACTGATGACCATGCTCGAGAGGCGGCTTGCCGAACTGCTCGAGCTCGAGGGCGACGCCGGCGAGGCCTCGACGAGCACGGAGCCTGCGATCGAGCTCGGCGTCGACCCGCATCCCTCGACGAGTCCCTCGACGAGCACGTCACCGCCGAAGCGCCGCGGCATCAACCCGGCCAACGTGCTGCACCTATTCGATAAGGAGCCTGCTCATGGTTGAGCGTTGGACTAGCAACGATGGCCGTGTCGAGATCTGGAGCTCGGGCCCTCACCTGCGAGCTCGTGTGCCGTTCGATGCTCTCGACCCGGAGAACAGCGAGACTCGCGAGGTGCTGCTTTACCCGCGCACAACGGAGCGCGGTAACGCGTGGATCGGCAAGGCATGGGAGGGCGACGATCTCGACGTGCTCGTGGTCGTGCGCGATAGCGACGAGGTGATCGCAGCTCGCACGATCACGAGGCCCCACGCCGCTGGCGGCGAGCTCGATCCGCGCGGGATCGAGGTCGACTATCGCTGCGCGCGCGTCATCGAGCGAGAGCCCCGAGAGTCGGCCGCGATGGTTGAACTGCGGCGTCTCGCGGGTGTCACTGAGGGGGTGTCGAGGTGACACCGCTGCTCACGTTGATCGCGTGGATCGGTGCGGGTGTGCGCCGTTGGTTGGGCGCGGGAGATCGCCTCGCGCAGCAGCAGGATCACAGTCTGCCCGCTGCGCGAGGCGATGAGCCCGAGGTCGCGCAGAGCGAGGAGTTGAGCACCGAGGTCGCGCAGAGCGAGGAGTTGAGCACCCAGGTCGCGCAGAGCGAGGAGTTGAGCACCCAGGTCGCGCAGAGCGAAGAGTTGGTCGCGCAGCGCGAGAAGCTGCGAGTGACGATCGAGCAATCGATAACTCCTGCTCGCGATGGGCCGCCGCCAGACACGGCTCGCGATGGGGCCGATGACGACGGCTACCGAGCCGCACCGCGGCGGGTAGATACTGCGAGCTGGGAGTTCGTGGCGATCGGCGAGGAGTGGCCGCAGTGGCGAGAGCTCCGGCGAGCAGCTCGGCAGGATCGACGCTCGGTCGAGTGGGTAGACAAAAACGGGACGGCAATCGAGCTAGCACTCGACCGCGGGCGACCGGGGTCGGGGGTGATCGTGCTCGCTACCGGAGCGACCAGGATCGCGCTCAAGCGTTCGCGAGCGGAGGTGCAGATCACCCAGATAGCGAGCGAGATCGAGGGCGTGAACAGCTGGGGCCTGCGCTGGCTACCTCGCATCGCTAGGTGGCTGCTCGGGGCGGAGATCGATCCGGCGGACTGCGTCGAGCTCGGCGACCAACTGCACGAGCTCGGCGTGGTGCAGCGGCGGATCGAGACCTGCGTGGACGTGATCCGCTGGCAGATCCGCCCGGGCGACGAGCGGGGGCTGATCAGCAAGGCGTACAAGTGGGCCCGCTGGCACGACGAGGACGGGAGCGACGGATTTGGTGCGGGCGAGCGATCGAAGTCGCCCGATTCGATCGCCGTCTACGACAAGATAGCGAAGCTAATGTCTGAGCGCGGACCGATGCGCACGGCGTTGCTGGCACGGCTCGGTGCGCATGGGTGGCGACCCGGCGATCCGGTAGCGAGGATCGAGGCCCGAAAGCAGGGCGCGGGCCTGCAACTCGAGGATCTCGACGCGACGCACCCGGGGGCGGCGTTCGATAGCGAGATCGTCGATCGGCTGTTCGTCGACTCCCTATCGCGACATCGGCTGGTGAGTATGAACAGCACAGCCAAGCGGAACCGAGATCGACCCGAGCACCGCGCGTGGGAGCTAGCTCGAGCTGCAGGCGGGTCCATCGAGCCGGTGAAGCTCCGGCGATCGCGAGCGAAGCGGCAGCTCGCCGCCACGCGGCACAACTACCTACGGAGGTTCGGGCGGATGGGCGCGGACGTGGATATCTTGGTGGGAGGCGACGGCTCTGGGGCTCGGGCACTGGACGCGCTCGAGAACCTGATCTGCGGGCGCGAGTGGGCGGACGATCGAGCTCGAGCGAGGGCGAAGTTCGGCGAGCTGCTCGAGCAAGCATCCGAGGAGCAAGCCGAAGAAGGGGCCGCACAGTGACAGTCACAGCAGAGATCGAGGCCGACACCGAGGCGGCCCGCACGGCCGCGGTGCAGCTGCTGCAACTGGCACGCGAGCCAGACGGCTGGCGCTCGCGTCGCGATCAGACCCGCGGGGGTCTGGTGCTCGAACGCGACGATGGGCCCGGGCGCGCGTTCGTGCCGGACGCTCTGTTGATTGCCGAGGGCCTGCGCATGGCGTTCGGAAAAAGCGGCCACGCGGCCGCATTTCGGGGAGGCGGACCGTGGGCGACGTTCGGCTCGGTCAAAGAGGCACTCGCGGCGGCAGCCGCGATCACGCTGCGACTGAGCTACCCGTCAGCCGCGGCCGTGCGAGTGCAGCGGTCGCCAGACCCTGACCGACCCGACCTCGCGCACGCCGTGCGGGCTGCGATGCGTCGCGCCGGAGTCGACCCAGGCGGGCCAGTGGCGGACCTGTTATTCGGGTGGGCGCAGGCGTCCGACGACGCGACGATCGACGTGGACGGGCTGAGCGACGCCGAGCTCGAGGATCTCCGACGCCAGGGGGACGCGCTCGCGGACGCGCGGCGACGGGTAGCCGTCGAATTGCGCCGTGCGGGCCTGGTGCCGCAACGGCAGCTGCGGATGCGGCCCGTCGGCTATCGAGTGGTGCAGCTGGGCCGTCGTCGGCAGCTGATGATGGTGGTCGACCCGGACGAGCGAGATCCGACGGTGCTGCGGGGGCCGGACGCTCGCGAGCGCGCGGAGGCGATTGTAGCGGGGTACGCTGTAGGGCCCGTGGTCCAGAGCGTGGGACTCGAGCCCCGCCAGCACCCGGACCTGTACGCCGAGCTGGCGCCGAGGTGGAGGGCGGGCGAGTTCCGGACCTTGGCCGCTCTCGACGCGGTGATCGCCGAGCGGCTCGACTGCACGGCCAGGCACGCTCGGCGCGTGCGAGTCTCCTGGGCGCTTGACAGGGGGGGAGGACATCGGACACGCTAAATCCAGCGGGATAAGTGCGCCCGCAGATCGAGGCCCGGCAAGTCGCCGGGCCTTTGCTTTTGGTTGTTCTTATGGCCGAACCCCAACACCGTGGCCCGCGTCCCGCACCGGAGCCGGACGACGCGCCAACCTTCCCGAGCCACGAGACCACGTCGAGCATGTTCCGGCGAGCTGCAGCAGAGGGGGTGCGCGCTGGCCTCGATGCGAGCAGCCGCTCGCTCGCCGAGTCATACCCGCTCGCCGCTCGAGTGCTCCGCTGGCTCGCGGGTGCTCTCGTGTTCGCAGTCGGCGGTGCGGGAGTCGGCTACGTGGCGATGGACGAACCGCCGCCGCCGACTGAGCGCCGCCCCGAGTGCACCGATGCGCTCGAACAACATCTGCTCCACCTCGCGCGGACCGGTGACGACCTCGCACGCCAGCTATCGGCCGATGGGCTGAGCCAGTACGCCGCGCTGGTGTCGGCCATGACCGACGTCGACCGACTGCCCGACGATCTGAAACTCTGCTTGTTGCTGGCTCGGCAGGACCACCCATGAAATACGCTGTCATTCTCGCCGCCGGCATCATCACCGGCGGCCTCGCTGCCAGTGGTTGCCCGGATGCGGACGCCACGACGCCACCCGAGCTCGGGCGGGCGGTCGCCTGGCCGAGCCAAAACCCGGCCGATTACAGGCCGCTGTGCTCACTCGCGGGCGGTCGACACTGCCACGGATGCGATGACCCGGCCGGGTGCCCGCAGGAGGACTCTGGCCCGCTCTGCTGCGTCGGCTCGGTCTGCGTGGAGTGGTCGGGCTCGCACTGCTCCGGCGACCTTGGCTGGTGTTTCAACTACACCAAGAGCCAAGACCCCGCCACGGGTGTGACGGTCGCCACCTGCCACGATGAGCCCAGCGAGTGAGTGACCCATGGCTGCCCAAGTCTCCGACCCCATCGCTGTCGCCGACGCCACCGCGACCGTGTTCGACATCGGCCCGAACGTGACCAGCGTCCGGGTGGCCGTCGTCTTCTACGACGACGCCGGCGCCACGCCCGACGACATCATCGCCGGCTCGGGCAAGCGGGACATCGCCATCTCGGCGGTCGTGCCCGTCAAAGGCTACGGCGTGCTGACGCTGCCGCTCGCTGGAGCGTCGGCCGAGGACGTGCCCGAGGCTCATTTCAAGTCGTTCGATCTCGGCGGGCCGACCTCGCGCATCTCCATCGCCTGTGCACAGGCGGCAGACCCGGAGGGGGCAACCCACTAC
>CAYYWA010000013.1:14168-36556 GCA_964475255.1 uncultured Sorangium sp. | reverse complement strand
GTCGAGACTTGGCGAGGCATGGGCGCCCGTTCAGTCGCGCCGAGCGCGAAGGTCTGCGTGATTCGGATCGGTGCGATTCGAACGATCGCGAGAATCGATCATCCAAGCCCGGGTTCGATTGCCGATGTGGGGCGCGCGATATAGGATGTGGGACTCGTATGTCGCGTCTCGGGATTGCTGCGTTTGGGTGGACGTTCTCCGCCCTTTTGGTGCTTCCTCAGTGTGGCTCGGATCCCGAGCTGATAACGCCGGGCAATCCGGGAAACGGAGGAATTCCGGGAACTAGCCTCGGTGGCGTCGGCGGTCGCAGCGGCGGCGGCCAGCCGCCGGTCCACACCGGCGGCCGCACCACCAAGCCCGGGGATGCCGGCGGCACGGGCGACGGCGGCGCTTGCACCGACTGCGAGCCTTCGGAGCGTCTGTGCGGGAACGGCGAGCTCGACGAGGACGAGGGCGAGGAGTGCGACGACGGCAATGCCCGAGCCGGTGACGGCTGCAGCGGAATTTGCACGCTGGAGCCGAACTACGAGTGTCCGGAGCCAGGAGAGCGCTGTGTCTCCACGCTCCGCTGCGGCGACGGCGTGCTCGGCGGCCAGGAGCACTGCGACGACGGCAACGACGACTCCGGGGACGGTTGCTCGGACGAGTGCGTCGTGGAGCCCGGGTGGGGGTGCGCCAAGCCGGGCGAGCCCTGCCGGCCCGTGCAAACGGCGGAGTGCGGCGACGGCGTGGTGAACGCCGGCGAGCTCTGCGACGACGGAAACACGAACCCGGACGACGGCTGCACGGACGAGTGCGAGGTCACGCCGGGCTACACGTGCAGCACCGCCGGCGAGCCGTGCGTGCTGACGGACTTCTGTGGTGACGGCGAGGTCACGCTCGTTCTGGGAGAGCAGTGCGACGACGGCAACGACGAGGGCGGCGATGGCTGCAGCTCTCAGTGTCGCATCGAGGCGAACTATCGCTGCCCCGAGCCCGGGGAGCCGTGCGTGTCCACGGTGGTGTGCGGCGATCGCCGCGTCGAGGGCGACGAGACCTGCGACGACGGGGACGACCCGCCGAGGAGCGGCGACGGCTGCTCCGCGAGCTGTGAGCTCGAGGAGGGCTGGGAATGTCCCCCCGGCGCGGCGTGCCGGCCCATTTGCGGGGACGGAATCATCGCCGGACGCGAGCAGTGCGACGACGGCGGTGTGGACGACATGGACGGCTGCTCGGCGCTCTGTCAGCTCGAGCCGGGCTGGGCGTGCTCCGGCGAGCCGAGTGACTGCAAGGAAACCGTCTGCGGCGACGGCGTTCGCGAAGGGCTCGAGCCGTGCGACGACGGGAACAACGATCTGGGCGACGGCTGCACGCCCTTCTGCGAGCTCGAGCCCGACTGCAGCGAGGGCGAGTGCGTCTCCGCCTGCGGCGATGGCATCCGCCTGCCGAGTGACGACGAGGAGTGCGACGACGGCAACACCGTGTCGGGTGATGGCTGCAGCAAGGACTGCAAGCTCGAGCCGAACTCGGGCTACGAATGCGAGGACGAGCCGATCGCGAACGATACGATCGAGCTTCCGCTCGTGATTCGCGATTTCCGCGCCCGAACGAGGGAAGAGGACGAGCCGGCTGGCTTCCCCGCGGGGCATCCCGATTTCGAGCAGCAGGTCATTGCCACCTCGCAGGGTCTCGTCCTCACG
The DNA here is from genome assembly GCA_964475255.1 of uncultured Sorangium sp. GTDB lineage: Bacteria > Myxococcota_A > Polyangia > Polyangiales > Polyangiaceae > PMG-095. The sequence continues at coordinate 34,877 of CAYYWA010000013.1, read as the reverse complement.
ACCCTCGATGCGGACGGCAAGCCCCGGCGCAACGCGATTCCTCCCGAGCCGGTGGTGATCATTCCCATCGGGGGCACCTCCCCGGGCGTCATCACCAGCGACGACAGCTTCTTCGACTGGTATCGCGACTCGGATCGCAACACGACCATCCTGCAGCGCATGGTGCTCGAGCGCCGGCAGGACGGCTCGTACGAGTTCGATCGTCCGGACGACCTCGATGATCCGACGGACGGATTCTTCCCGATCGACGACGACGGGTTCGGCGTCGACGGCAGCACGCCCGCGCGTAATTTCCATTTCACGAGCGAGGTCCGCTACTGGTTCGAGTTCCGCGGCGGCGAAGTGCTGAACTTCCGCGGCGACGACGACGTATGGGTGTTCATCAAGGGTCAGCTCGCGCTCGACCTCGGCGGCGTGCACTCGGCGCTCGAAGGCACGATGACCCTCCAGCCAAACGGTCGCGCGAGGACGACGACGGAGGTCCACGAGACCCGCACGGAGACCGAGACCGTCGACGGGGAGCTCGATCTGGATCTCGAAGAGGGCAAGGTCTACGAGATCGTCGTTTTCCAGGCCGAGCGCCACACCTCGGAGTCGAGCTATCGCCTCACGCTCACGGGGTTCAACGCCGACCGGACCGTTTGCCGGCCCGAGTGCGGCAACGGCATCGTGACGCCCGACGAGGCGTGCGACGACGGCACGAACGACGGCCGCCACGGCACCTGCAACCCGGACTGCACCCTCGCGCCGTACTGCGGTGACGGTCAGGTGAACGGCCCGGAGGAGTGCGACATCGGGCTCAACATCGACGTGTACGCGACGACGCCCGATGCGTGCGCACCGGGCTGCGTGAAGCCGCCGTACTGCGGCGACGGCGAGGTTCAGGGAGCCTTCGAAGCGTGCGACGCGGGAGAGGACAACGCTCCGGACGCCTACGGGGAGACGGGGTGCACCGATCTGTGCCGACCCGCTCCGTACTGTGGCGACAAGCGCGTGGACGAGGAGTTCGGCGAGGTCTGCGACGACGGTCCCGACAATGGCAGCGGTCTGCCCGGCTCCTGTGAAGCGGGTTGCGGCGGTCGCGTTCCGCTTCCGACCTGTGGGGACGGCAACATCGACGACGGCGAGCAGTGCGACGAGGGCGACGAGAACGGGATGGAAGGCGGGGTCTGCGACGCGCTTTGCCGATGGATGTGCGGCAACGGCATCAAGGATCCCGGTGAGGACTGCGACGACGGCGTCAACGACGGCACGTACGGGACGTGCAACGACGACTGCACGCTCGCGCCGTACTGTGGAGACGGGAAGACGAACGGCCCCGAGCAGTGCGACGACGGCGACGACAACGAAGAAGACCCCTACGGCAAAGACGCGTGCAGCACGAGCTGCCAGCGCGCTCCGTACTGCGGTGACGGGCGCGTTCAAGAACGCTTCGACGAGGAATGCGACGGAGGACGGGGCTGCGGCTCCGACTGCCGATCCATCATTCCGGAGTGAAAGAGGCTTTACGAACGGGAGCGTGCCGTTCCCGCGAAAGCACGATTTTCTTCGGTTTTGTCGGGAAACCCGCGCCGCCCGGGTGGGGAAGTCCAGGGCGGCGCTCCGAAGCAGTCAGCGACTTTTCATGCTACGCGTTCAGCGAGAGGTCGGACGGATGGCTTCGTTCGCACGCTGCATTTCCTTGTTGAGCTGTTCGATGGCGCTCGCTGGGCTCGGATGCTCGTCGAGCTCCGAGGGCGGTCGGGGCCGTCCCCAGCCTGGCCCCAATCCCACTGGAACGCCGACGGTTCCGACGTCCCCAACCACGCCCGGGACGTCGATGCCTCCGCCGATCGTGAACCCGGTGACGCCGCCCATGGTGCCGCAAGCCGGGGAGATGCCGCAGCCGACCTGCACGGCAGACTGCACGGATTTCCCCGAGGCTCCGATCTTCGAAGCCGGTGTCCCGAACGATGCGCCCGCCCTGTTCGGCGCGCCCGACTCCTTCGGAGGGCCGGCGCCCTGCGTTCTCGAGCCGGAGCTCTCGTCGGGTGACTCGCCTGGGGCGCTGATTCCACCGAACTGGTTGCGTCCGCGCTTCCGCTTCACGGCCAGCGGTGACTTGTTCGAGATCCGGATCCAGAGCCCGGTGCAGCGTCACGATCTCGTCGCGTACACGAAGAGCACGACGTGGACGATGCCCGCGATGATCTGGCAGGCCGCCGCGCCGAACAACGCGGGCTTGCCGATGACGGTGACGATCCGATCCATTCGGAGCAATTCACCCGGAACGCCGAGCGGGGTTCGCGGCGACATCCTGATCGCGCCGGTCAATGCCGTCGGCAGCATGGTGTTTTGGACCGTCAACAGCGCCGCCGTGGGGCCCGACGCGACGAAGCTCCTCGGGTTCAGCGTCGGGGAAGAAGGCGTGGTCCAAACGCTCACGCCGAAGCGCGTCCAGTTCACGGGCGTGATCCACGAGGAGGGCCGCGATCTCAGGGGCACGTACGGCGGTGGCAAGCCCGGGTTCGACCCCGGTGAGGTGCAGTGCGTGGGCTGCCACACCTCGACGCCCGACGGCGCGGCCGTCGTGTTCACCGACGATTGGCCCTGGAACAAGGCGATCGCGTCCGTGCGCGAGGCCGACGCCGGCGCCGTGCCGAGCTTCCTCACGCCCGGTGCGCGCGCGCTGCTCAAGATGCCGTGGCTCGGGACGCAGTCGATGAGCCCCGCCCACTTCACGACGGGCGACCGCCTGCTCATCACCGGGTATGGCACGCGGACGCTTCCGTTCAGCGGCTACGGCGGCAGCGATCGCATCGCGTGGATCGATCTCGAGACGACGGCTCAGATCGACGACACGGTGCCCACCGTCGACACCAACGACGCGCTCGGAATGGCCCAGCGCGCCCGCAACCAGGCGATCCAGGCCGCGATGGGCACGGCGTGGGGCGTCTTCGAGATGAAGGGTGAGCCCGCCAACGCGGTGCTCCCGAACTTCAGCCACGCGGGCGATCGCATCGTCTACGTCTCGACGGACACGTCGCCCAACGGGCACCCCAGCTACGACGCGAATCGCGCCGACATCTACATGCTGCCGTTCAACGCGCGTCAGGGCGGCACCGTGACGCCGCTCGAGGGCGCGGCCGAGCCGAACTACTACGAGTACTACCCCTCGTTCTCGGCCGACGATCGCCTCATCGCGTTCACGCGCGCTCCGAACAAGGGGAGCTGCCCGCGGTGCGTGGACGGCCCGTACTATCATCGCTACGGGGAGATCCACGTGATTCCGAGCACGGGCGGCACCTCGACGCCGCTTCGCGCGAATCAGCCGGTGGCGTGCGCGGGCGACGACCCGGAGATCGGATACGTCAACAGCTGGCCGAAGTGGTCGCCGAGCGCGCTCTCGGTCGGCGGCAAGACGTACTACTTTCTGATCTTCTCTTCGGCACGGAAGTACGAAGGGCAGTTTGCCATTCCGCGCTCCGAGCACACGCCTGCCACGCTCGACGACGGCAATCCCTCGGGCGTGCGCTCGTCGCAGCTCTACATGGCGGGCGTCGTCGTCGACGACGCGACGGGTGCGATCACGACCTACCCGGCGGTGTACCTCTGGAACCAGAACCGGGTCGTGACGGCGGGAGAGGTCACGACCGTGCAGGGCAGCAACCTGACGCCCGCGTGGGACAAGTTCCAGATTCCCCCGGTCGTGATCGTGGTCGAGTGATCGCTGCGCGTACCGCTCCGCGCTCAGCCGCGCAGGCGACGCACCGCTTGGGCGACGACCTTGCCGTCCGCGGCGCGGTCCGTTGCCTTGAGGTGCTTCATCGCGATGCCCACCGCAGGGCCGTCCGCCGAAGCCGCGCGGATGGCATCCACCACGGGGGTGAGTGCCTCGACCACCTCGTCTTCCCCGAGCGACGGAGGCAAGACCGAGAGCAACACGCGCCGCTCCTCATCGAGGCGCTCGCGAGCCTGTTCGGTGACGGTCATGCCAAGCGAATCCTCGATGGACTTCACCAGGCGGCGCACCACGGCGAACGCCTCCTCGTCGTCTCCTTTGCGACCGGGACGCGCTGCGTCGGTCGTGATCTCTCCGATCGCGACCCGGAGAATCTCCTTCTCCACGTCGCGCCGCGCTCGGATGGCGTCGAACATCCGTGCCTTGAGCTGATCGATGAGCATGCGAGAAAGGCTTGCGCCGTGCGTGTCGGGGGGCAAATAGAGGAGCGTACCCGTCGGCAGTCCGGGCGGCCGGGCACACACTCCGCGAAAGAGCTCAGTTCCGCATGATCACGATGAAAGCGAAGTACGCCCTCAAGGCGTTGGGTCGGCTCGCGCTCGCGCCGCCGGAGACGCCCGTGCTCATCGCGGACATCGCCGAGCAGGAGGGGATTCCCCGGAAATTCCTGGAGCTCATCCTCGCCGAGCTCCGGCAGCACGGCTTTCTCCACAGCCGCAAAGGGCGAGGCGGCGGATACCTCCTCGCCAAGAAGCCCGAGGAGATCACCATCGCCGCCGTCCTTCGCGTGCTCGATGGCCCCATCGCCCCGGTCTCGTGCCTGAGCCGTACCGCGTATCAGCGCTGCGCGGAGTGCCGGAACGAAACGACCTGTGCGGTTCGTCTCGTCCTCAAGGACGCGCACGCCGCGTCGCTTCATGTGCTCGAGACGACCACGCTCGCCGACATGGTTCGGCGCGCAGCGGAAGAAGGCGAGCCCCCGCGGGTCCTGCGCTACTCGATCTGAACGCCGCGCGTTCACCGTGGCTGAACGCAGGCTGCCCGGGCGCGGGAGTCGGCGGCATCCTGGGGCTCCGCCCACTTCAGCGTGGCTGAACGCAGGCTGCCCGGCGCGGCTCCAGATCCATCGCAGAAAATGCTTGGATTTCAGGTATTTGGTGGGGGTCTGCCGGCCGAGCTTCCAAACGTGGGGCCTTTGGTGGTTACATCTCCCGCATGCAGAGCCGGACGCTCGCACGGGCACTCGTGGCAGGGCTTTCGTGGATGGGCGCTGCCGCGTGCGGCTCCGACGGCGCCGGTCCGGCCGAGCCTGATCCGGCGACTGCCGGCACCGGAACGGGCGGGGCCCCCGCCGCCGTCGCGGGCGGACCCGGAACGGGTGGCGTCGGTGGAATGGCGTCGCCCGGGTCGTCCGGCGGGACCGGACCGATCGTCAACATCGGGGGTGGTCCCGGGACCAGCGGCGAGAGCTGCACGGGGGAGACGACGACCGCGAAGCTCGTCCCGCTCGATCTCTATCTGATGCTCGACTCGTCCGGGTCGATGCTCGAAACGACCGAGGACGGGGCAGGCAGCGCCGACAAATGGACCGCGGTCAAGGCGGCCCTCGAGGCGTTCCTGGGCGACGATGGATCGTCGGGCATGGGGGTCGGTCTTCAGTTCTTTCCGCAGCGAAAGGAGGACGTGCCGGCGAGCTGCATGTCGGACGCCGAGTGCGGTCCCGACGCCGGCCCCTGCTTTCTGCGCCTGTGTTGGAACGTCATCGGCTACGCCGCGATCCCGTGTGTTCAGGACTCGGACTGCCCCTACCCCGAGCCCGGCGTCTGCGACGAGTTCGGGGTCTGCGAGGACAACGACGGATACGTCTGCATTCCCGGCAACGAATGCATCACGCAAGATGCGACGGGCGAGCTCGTGAGCCTCGGCGAGTGCCTCCCGCCGCCTCCAGAAATCACGCAGTGCTTGGGGGAGACGAGCTGCGAGCTTCCGCCGTACGGCACGCCGGAGGTTCCGATCGGGGAGCTGCCTGGCGCGCATGCGGCGCTCGTGAGCGCGCTCGCTGCCCGAATGCCCGACGGAAACACGCCGACGCGAGCCGCGCTCGCGGGCGCGATCGAGCACGCGGTGAGCTTCGCGGAGGAGAACCCCGAGCACAAGGTCGCGGTCGTGCTCGCGACAGACGGGCTCCCCACCGAGTGTATCGGGGAGGACGTCACCACGCTCGAGGAGGCGATCGCCGAGGTGGCCGAGGTCGCCGGAGTGGGCCTCGACACGGGGGTGCAAACGTTCGCGATCGGTGTCTTCAGCCCCTACGACATCAGCATCGGCGCGCCGATGGGCCTCGACACGATCGCCCAGGCCGGCGGCACGGAGCGGGCCTTCATCGTAGACACGTCGCAGAACGTGACCACGCAGTTCCTCGAAGCGCTGAACGCGATCCGCGGGACGCGCCTGACCTGCGAGTTCCAAATTCCCGATCCGCCGAGCGGCGAGACGCTCGACTTCGGATTCGTGAACGTGGACTTCACTTCGGGCAGCACCACCACGCGCCTCTTGCGCGTGCCGGACGAGGACGCCTGCGATCCGGTGAACGGCGGCTGGTACTACGACGTGGATCCGGAGCTCGGAGAACCGTCACGCATCACCGTGTGCCGCTCGAGCTGCGAGGCGTTCCAGTCGACCGACGACGGATCCGTTCAGATCGAGCTCGGGTGTGCGACCGAGCAAATCATCGAATGAGCTCGATGACGCTGGCGGCGGCCCGTTGAAGGTCCTCGAGCTCTCGATCGTCGAGGACGCGCTCCTCCGAAAATGCGATGCCCACGACGGCGCGGACGTCCCCGCTCGCGTCGCGTATCGGAAGGGCAGCGGCGGCCTGGGCGTCGACGGCGCGCGCACCGGGGCGCACGTCGCCCGACTCGTCGGTCTGCAGGTTGCAGGTTGCGACAGGGCGGTCGCGCTCCCAGGCGAGGCCCGCCATGCCCTTACCCTTCGGGATGATTCGGGTGACCTCGACGACCTTGGGCGGCACGTTTCGGGAAGCGGCGATCGCGAGCGCGTCCCCGGAGCGGACGTGGACCGTCCCCGCGATGCCGCCGTGCGTGACGATGAAATTTTCGAGCCACACGTCGATGCCGGAGTCGCTCATGCGTACCCGTTAGCATTGCGGAGAGCCGCTTCAAGCCGCGCGGCCGCTCGATCCGCATCGATGTACTAGACTCTCGTCGCGATGCTGTTTTCGGGGCCTCGGCCCGGCAACTGCCACCTCCAGCGCTTCAGCGTTCCGTTCGAGTACCCGGTCATTTTCGAGAACCGCGTGCTCGAGGCGGAGAGCTCGTGTCTCGCCTGGGCCATTGCCCGGCGCGAGCCCGAACGTCGGCACCCGTTCTGCGCCGTGCTCGACGAGGGCCTCCTCGCGGCGACTCCCGGGCTCGACGAGCGCGTGCGGCGCTACGCCGAGGTGCACGGCGAGGCGTTGGAGCTCCGCGGCGAGCCGATTCGAGTTCCGGGAGGCGAGGCGGCGAAGGGAGATCCGGCGCTCATCGGCGCGCTCCAGGCGGCGTTCGCGGCGGCACACCTCGATCGTCAGGCGGTCGTGCTCGCGATCGGGGGCGGCGCTGCGCTCGACGCCATCGGATATGCCGCATCGAGCGTGCACCGGGGCCTGCGCGTCGTCCGAATGCCGTCGACAGTGCTCAGTCAGTGCGACGGCGGCGTCGGGGTGAAGAACGGCGTGAACGCGTTCTCGTCCAAGAACTTCCTCGGGTCGTTCGCGCCGCCGTACGCGGTCGTGAACGACCGGGCGCTGCTCGGGACGCTCCCGCTGCGCGAGGCCCGCGCCGGCATGGCCGAGGCCGTGAAGGTCGCGCTGATCCGCGACGCCTCGTTCTTCGAGTGGCTCGTGCAGCACGCGGCGGAGCTCGGCGAAGCGCGTCCGGAACCGCTCTTCGAGCTCGTGCGGCGGGCCGCGCTGCTTCACCTCGAGCACATCGCGAGCGCGGGCGATCCGTTCGAGCTCGGGAGCGCCCGCCCGCTCGACTACGGTCACTGGTCCGCCCATCGGCTGGAAATCGCGAGCGGTTACGAGCTCCGACACGGCGAAGCCGTCGCCATCGGCATGTTGCTCGACGCGCGCTACGCCGAGCGCGCGGGCTACCTCGACGCTCGGGAGCTCGCGCGCATCTCGGCGCTGCTCGCGGCGCTCGGTTTGCCGCGCTACCACCCGGCGCTCTCGGAGCGCGTGGACGGGCGGCTCGGTGTGCTCGCCGGGCTCGACGAGTTTCGGGAGCACCTCGGTGGCGCGCTCACGGTGACGTTGCTCCGCGGCGTCGCACGACCCTTCGAAGTGAACGCGCTCGACGAGCGGCTCATCGAGGACGCCGTCGCGTGGCTCGAGGCGGAGGCGCGCGACGGATGCTGATCTCGGCGCCGGCGGGGCGGCACCTCACCTACTGCACCAACGTGCACGCGGGGGAGAGCTGGGAGGAGGTGCGGGCGCTGTTCGGGCGCGAGATCGGCGCCGTGAAGCGTCGGGTGTCGCCCCACGGCGCGTTCGGCGTCGGGCTCCGCCTTGGCGCGCAGGCGGCGCGGGAGCTCGACGAACCGGCTCGGCTCGCGGAAGCGCGCGCGGCGCTCGCCGAGCACGGCCTCTACGTCTTCACGCTGAACGGCTTTCCCTACGGCTCGTTTCACGGCACACGCATCAAAGAAGCCGTGTATCGCCCCGATTGGACGGAGGAAGCGCGGGTCCAGTACACGCTCACGCTCGCGCACGTCCTCGCGGCGCTCCTTCCCGAGGGCGTGACGGGGAGCATCAGCACGGTGCCGGTGTGCTTTCGACAGCGTCCGCTCGATGCGGGCGACCTCTTGTTGGCGGCGGATCACCTCGCGCGCGTCGTTGCGGCGCTCGTCTGGCTCGAGCGCGAACGGGGGGTCCGGATCGCGCTCGCTCTCGAGCCGGAGCCGGCTTGCCTGCTCGAGACCAGCCGCGAGGCGATCCCCTTCCTCGAAGAGCAGGTCTTTCGGGGTGAAGTGGCGGAGCGCTTCGCGTCCCTTGCGCGCGTCGAGCGGTCGCGCGCCGAGAGCACGCTGCGACGCCACCTGGGCGTGTGCCTCGATGCCTGCCACGCCTCCGTCGAGTTCGAGCCACCCGTCGAGGCGCTCGCGGCCCTACGGCGTGCCGGCATCTCGGTGCCGAAGATCCAGGTGAGCGCGGGGCTGATCGCGCCGGCGACGCCGGAGGCGCTCGACGCGCTCGCCGCGTTCGCGGACGACGTGTACCTGCACCAAGTGGTGGCCCGGCGCGCGCCCGGCGGAGAGCTCGTGCGCTTCGTCGATCTTCCGGAGGCCCTCGCGGCGGCGCCGACCCTCGGCGCGGACACCGAGCTCCGCGTCCACTTCCACGTGCCGGTGTTCGAGGAGCGGCTCTCGCCGTTCACCAGCACGCGGTGCGAGCTCGAGGAGCTCCTCCTTCGCGGGGAGCTCGGCTCGACGCACCTCGAGGTGGAGACGTACACGTTCGGGCTCTTGCCTCCCCAGCATCGACGGCTCTCGCTCGACGAGGCCGTGGCTCGCGAGCTCGCCTGGACGAAGAGCGTCCTCGACGCGCGTGGTGAGTCGTGAAGGTCGGGACGCTCCTCGAGCTCGGTCGCGTTTCGAATCTGCCCACGGTCTGGTCGAACGTCCTCGCCGGCGCGATCGTCGGGGGCGGTGGCGCTGCGCTCGGCGTGGGCGCCTTCGTCCTGCTCGGCTGCGCCGCCTCGTCCTTCTACGTCGGCGGGATGTTCCTGAACGACGCGTTCGACGCCGCCATCGACGCGCGCGAGCGGCCGGAGCGGCCCATTCCGTCCGGACGCGCGCGCCGCGCCGAGGTGTTCGCCTGGGGCTTCGGGGCGCTCGCCCTCGGGCTCGGGCTGCTCGTCGCGCTTCGAGCGCTCTTCGCGCCGCCTTCGGGGCTCGGGCTGCTCGCGGCGGGCCTCTTCGTCGTCACCGCGATCGTGGTCTACGATCGCTGGCACAAGGGGCACGCCTTCTCACCGGTGATCATGGGGGCCTGCCGCGCGGGGCTGTACGCCATGGCGGCGCTCGCCGTCGCGCCGGCGCTCACCCCGACGCTCGTTGCGTGCGCGGCCGCCCTCCTCGCGTACCTCGTCGGGCTGACCCACGCTGCTCGGTTCGAGAACAGCTCCGCGATCGGACGGCTCTGGCCGACAGCGTTCGTGCTCGCCCCGGGTGCGGTCGCGCTGGCGGTGCTGTTCGAGCGGGGAGCGCCTTCGGGGCTCGCCATCGCGCTCTGGCTCTTACCCGTCGCCTGGGCGGTGCGCGCGCTCCTCATCGCGCTTCGCGGCGGCAGCTCGCGGATCCGTACGGCGGTCGGCTCCCTCATCGCGGGCATCTCACTCGTGGACGCCGCGTTCCTCGCCGCGGTGGGCGCCGTGCTCCCGGCGTTCTTCGCCGTGGGAGCGTTCGCGCTCACGCTCTTCGCGCAGCGCCGGATCCGCGGCACGTAGCGCCGCTCGCCGAAGAGCAAGCATCGCTCTGGGGGCTACGCGGCACTCGACGACCAGAGCGACGAAGGCTTGGAAACGCGCCGCCCTCCCTGCCGAAGTGAATTCGGCGTTCTAGTTAGCTGTCGAACACGTGGCGCAGCAGGAGCTCGCGCACCCCGGTAGCGGGCACGGGCCCCTCCGGAACGAGGTGCGGCACCGAGCTCATGAACAGCGGACCGTCCTCCGTCGAGTCGGGCAGGCGTCCATGGGAGCCGCGCACCAGCGTGGCGTCGAGCGGGATGATGTCGAGCAGCGCGCGGAACCCGAGCTTTCGCGCGGTGAGCTTCGCCAGGGTCCCGAGTCGCGGCCAGGGGAGCTTCGGATCCACGAAGAGCTCTACCGGGTCGTAGCCGGGCTTCGCGTGGATATCGACGGTGCGCGCGTAGTCGGGGGCGCGCGTGTCGTCGAGCCAGAAGTAATAGGTGAACCACGCGTCGGGCTCGGCCACGAGCACGAGCTCGCCCGACCGTGGGTGATCGAGGCCCGCGCTCTGTTTCTCTTCGGCTCCGAGCACGCGCTCCACGCCCGGCAGCGCTTCGCAGAGACGGCGCGCGCTCGGGAGCTGCGCCGCATCGCGCACGTACACGTGCGCCACCTGGTGATCGGCGACCGCGAAAGCCGCGCTCGCGCCCGCGTCGAGCTGCTCGCGCCCGAGCTCCTCACGCACCCGCAAGAGACCCGCCTCGCGCAGCGCGCGATTGACGTGAACCGGACGCGACACGGGCGCAATCCCGTACTCCGAGACCACGACGACGCGCAGGCTGCGTTGCTCCGCGTAGTCGAGGAGCTCGCCGACGACCGCGTCGACCTCGCAGAGCGCCTTTCGCGCGCGCGGGTCGTGTGGCCCGAAGCGCTGCAGGTCGTAGTCGAGGTGCGGCAGATAGACGAGCGTCAACGTCGGCGAGTGCTCTTCGAGCACGTGCTGGGCCGAGCTCGCGATCCAGCGCGTGGAGGCGATGTCCGCCGCCGGTCCCCAGAACCGGAACAACGGGAAAGGCCCGAGCGCGTCCGTGAGGCGCCGGCGAAGATCCGGCGGCTCCGTGTACACATCGGGGATCTTGCGACCGTCGGCCGTGTACATCGGGCGCGGCGTCACCGAAACGTCGGCGCTCGAGTACATGTTGTACCAAAAGAAGAGCTTCGCGCAGGAGAACGCCGGATCTCTGCGCTTGCCCTCGTCCCAGATCTTGTCTCCCGAGACCAGGTGATTGGACTGCCGCCACAGCCACACCTGCGCGAGGTCGCGGAAGTACCAGCCGTTGCCCACGATGCCGTGCTCGCGCGGCAGCCGACCCGTGACGAAGGTCGACTGCACGGAGCACGTGACGGCGGGAAGGATGGTCTCGAGCGGGCGCAGCGCTCCGCGGTCCCGAAAGCGCGCGAGGTGCGGCGTATCGGCGCCGACGAGACCCGGCGTCAGCCCAACGACGTCGAGGACGAGGGTCGGGTGCACGGAGCGGTCAGCGGTCGGTGCGCGGGGTTTGCCCGCGCAACACCGAGTTGCCCTCGAACAGGCGAGTCTGATCGACGCCGAGCGGCTGCTCGAGCTCCATAGGAGAGAGTCGTCCGCTCTGGGCGAAGAACGCGATGGGATTGCGCCACAGGATCGTTTCCACCACGTCCTCGCCGAAGCCCGCGTCTCCGAGCGCTCGCGCCGTCTTCACCACCTTGAGCGGATCGCTCACGCCCCAATCCGCGGCGGAGTTGACGAGCATCCGCTCCGTCCCGTAGCGGCGAACGAGCTCGACCATGCGCCGCTCGTCCATCTTCGTCTCCGGGTAAATCGAGTGTCCCGCCCAGCAGCCGGCGTCGAGCACGCTCTTCAGCGTCTCTTCGGTGTTGTGGTCGACGAGGGTGCGCTCGGGGGGGAAGGCGTGCTCGCGGACGAGGGCGAGCGTGCGCTCCGTGCCTCGCTTCTTGTCGCGATGGGGGGTGTGGATCAGGATCGGCAAATCCGCGTCGCGCGCGAGCTCGATCTGCGCCGCGAAGCAGCGCTCCTCGGTGGGCGTGATCTCGTCGAAGCCGATCTCGCCGACCGCGACCACGCCCTCTTTCTCGAGATAGAGCGGCAAGAGCTCGAGCACGCCGTCGGCGAGTCGTTCGTTGTTCGCTTCTTTCGGGTTGAGCCCCATCGTCGCGAAATGACGAATCCCGAACTGGCTCGCACGGAAGCGCTCCCAGCCGAGCAGCGAGAGGAAATAGTCCTCGAAGGTTCCGACGTGCGTTCGCGGCTGACCCACCCAAAACGCCGGCTCGACGATGGCCGCGATGCCGGCCGCCGCCATTGCGGCGTAGTCATCGGTGGTGCGCGACGTCATGTGGATGTGCGGATCGAAAAACTTCATTTCATGCTCCCGACGAGGGATTCGACTGAACGATGCGAGCGATGTCTTCGGGGACGACCCGGCCTGCGGCGCGGCGCTCGCTCGCGTAGTCGAGCGCCATGCGCACGAGCTCCGGCGTGCGCCGTGCGGCGAGCCCTTCGATGCGGGTGACGGGGACGCCGAGGAACACCGCCTTGAGCACCATCTGGTTGAAGCTCGCCTCTGCGAACCGCCGCGCCGGGAAGGGGTTCTCGCAGGCGATGGCTTCGAAGACGCTCCGCGCGTTGGTGCGGCAGGCGGCCTTCGCCACCTCCACGTAGGCGTCGGGCTGCGGCAAGAGCTCGAGCGTCCGGAGCACGCTCTCTTGCTCGCCGAGCTCGCCGCGCTCGAAGAGCCCCAGCACGGCGTCCGTCCGCGCCGAATCCGCGAGTGGTTCGAGCGCGCGCGCGAGGAGCGCCGCGCGAACGAGGTCTACCAGCGACTGGTGCGGTCGGAACGCGGGAATCAGCGCGGCCGGAATCGGCCCACTCGGGAGCACCTGGTCGGCGAGGCGGCGCGCCGCGCTCGCGAACAGTGCGCGAAAAGCTGGGGATTTTGGTCCTCCGGATACCGAACGACCGCGGTCGAGCAGCAGGCCGGCCGCGGGAACTTCCCGGAGAAACGCCTCGAGGGCGGTCGCGACGTCGTCCGTCGACATTGCTCGTGCCTCTACCACGTGTTTCGGCTGGGACGAGCTCGAGCGCCGGGCACACGAGGAAGCGTCGACATTGCTCGTGCCTCTACCACGTGTTTCGGCCTCCGACTGGCGGGGATCGGGCTGGTCGGCCGTACGGTTCGGCTGGGCGCAGCGACGTGGCGTGGAAGTTGGTTCGGTGCTTTGACTCGGCTAGCCTGAATCTTGGGCCAGCTCTCTCAGGGGGCCTGCATGACCAGCGAGTTCCCGCCCGCTTCCGTCGAGCCGAGCACGGTGCTCATCGTCGATGACGATGTGACGTGCGTGCGGGGGCTCGCCCGTTATTTGGCAGAACGAAAGTACAGGGTCGAGACCTGCGTTTCGGCCGTCGCCGCGGTCGAGCGCGTGAAGCGGGGCGGCGTTCAAGTCATCGTCAGCGACATCACGATGCCGGGGATGACGGGCGTGGAGCTCTTGCGCGCGATCCGCGTCCACGAGCCCGATCTCCCCGTCGTTCTGATGACCGGCCTGCCTGCGGTCGAGAGCGCCGCGGAGGCCGTCGAATACGGCGCGTTCAAATACATCGTCAAACCCGTGGAGCCAGCGGTCGTCCAGAAGACGGTCGATCGAGCGGTGCACGTCTACCGCCTCGCGCGGGCGAAGCGGGAGGCGCTCGCCCTCATCGGTGTTCCCGAGGGCGCGTCGGATCGTGCGGGGCTCGAGGCGTGCTTCGAGCGGGCGCTGGCGTCGCTCTGGATGGCGTTCCAGCCGATCGTGCGCGCATCGGATCGGAGCGTGTTCGGGTACGAGGCCCTGCTGCGCAGCGAAGAGCCGGCGCTCCGCGGACCGCTCCCCGTCCTCTCCGCGGCCGAACGCTTGGGGCAGCTCGGCCGGCTCGGCCGGCTCGTGCGCAGCAAGGCGGCGCTTCCGCTGTCGAGCACGCCGGGCGAGCCCGTGTTGTTCGTGAACCTGCACCCGTTGGATCTCGTGGATCCGGAAATCGCGGCGCCGGACTCGGCGCTCGCGGCGGTCGCCGAGCGCGTGGTCCTCGAGATCACCGAGCGAGCCGCGTTGCAGAGCCTCGAGAACGTCCGCGCGAAGGTCGGGCGTTTGCGCGAGATCGGGTTTCGCATCGCCGTCGACGACCTCGGCGCAGGATACGCGGGTTTGTCGAGCTTCGCGCTGCTCGAGCCCGACATCGTGAAGCTCGACATGACGCTGGTGCGCGACGTCGATCGTCATCCCGTCAAACAGAAGCTCGTCGCCTCGATGGCGAACCTCTGCAAGGACATGGGGCTGCTCACGGTGGCCGAGGGCGTGGAGACGGAGTCCGAGCGGGAGACGCTGGTCGAGCTGGGCTGCGACTTGCTGCAGGGATTCTTGTTCGCACACCCGGGGCCTGCGTTTCCAGAAGTGCAGCTCGACGGCGCGCGGCACGGATAGTGTCGGCGTGAACCGTGCGCGCGTCCGTCGCCGAGCGTGGTTGGCGAGCAACGAACGCTCGGTGTGTCGGGAAGCTGCGTGAACCGACGTGAGCGACGCGAGCACAGCCGCACACTCGCGGGCTGAGCGCGAGCCACTGCGCGCGGCGATTTCGGCGATCACGCCGCGCCGCGACGAACGAGATTGGGGGTGAGAGTGGTTAAGTGGTTCTCATCGAAAGCCGTTGCACTAATCGCGCAACGCGCTCTAAAGGGAACAGAGAGGGAATCACGATGACCGGCTCTCCGCCGCATGTAGGACGAGTGCTCGGACGATACGAGCTTCTCCTCCCCGTCGCCAAAGGCGGGATGGCGCAGGTTTGGGCCGCCCGCCTCGTCGGAACGCGCGGGTTTCGCAAGGTCGTCGCGATCAAGACCATCCTCCAGGGCACGATGGACGATCGCCGCATGGAGGAGATGTTTTTGCAGGAGGCGACGCTCGCTTCTCACCTGCAGCATCCGAACATCGTCCAGACGCTCGAGCTCGGCGAGCACGACGGCCTGCTCTATCTCGTGATGGAGTGGGTCGACGGCGAGCCGCTCCACACGATCGTCACGCACGCGCAGGACGACGGCGGCCTCCCCCTGTCGATGTCGGTGAACATCGTCGGCCAGGCGCTGCGCGGCCTGCACGCGGCGCACGAGCAACGGGACGAGAACGGGGCGCCGCTCGGTCTCGTGCACCGGGACATGTCGCCGCAGAACGTGCTCGTCACGTACGACGGCACCACGAAGCTCGTCGATTTCGGGATCGCCAAAGCCACCGCGCGGGCCACGGTGCTCACCGATGCCGGCGAGGTGAAGGGCAAGGTCGCCTACGTTTCCCCCGAGCAGGTCTCGGGTCTGCCCGTGGATCGGCGCTCCGACATCTTTTCGATCGGCGTCTTGCTCTATCTCCTCACGACGGGGCGCCATCCGTTCAAAGGCGAGAGCGCGAGCGAGACCGTGCGCAACATCGCCTCGCCCGCGCCGGCGCTCCCGCCGAGCGCGATCGTGGCCGACTATCCCCCTGCGCTCGAGGCGGTGATCCTGCGCGCGCTGCAGAAGCCGCCCGAAGCCCGCTTCGCGACGGCGGAGGAGATGGCGTGCGCGCTCGAAGAGGCGATGCCGCAATGCCTCGAGCGCAGCTTCGACGCGAAGGTCGGCGAATATCTGAGCTCCATCTTGGGCTCGCGGGGCATCGAGCGCCGGCGCCAGCTCCGGCTCGCCGAGGAGCGCATCGACCGCGGACGCGACAGCACGGGCCAGGCGCCTTCGTCGAGCAGCTACGGATCGCTCCGCGCCGTCTCCATCGAGCGAACGGGCTCGGAGATCATCATCCGCGCCGAGCCGACGGCCCTGCGGGAGGCTCCGCTCTCCGGCACGCAGGTCGTCGAGTTTGCGCCGCGCCGCGGGAGGCAACGCAAGGCGCTGTGGGGCGCGGGGCTCGTGCTGTGCGGCATCATGGCAGGGCTCGGAGCGCGAGGCCTTTCGTCCGAGCCAACACCGGACGTTCCTGCGGCCGCCGCGAGCCCGGTTCCCAACGCGACGCTAGAGAGCGGTCACATCGCGCCCGAGCCTGCTGCATTGGCGGCCCCAGCGACGCCGAGCGCCGAGGCGACCGTCGACGAGCCGTCCCCGCCTTCGAAGCCGGCAGCTCGGGCGACCGCCTTGCGACCGCAGCCTGCGAGCGCCCCGGCGACCCTGCGACGCAGCGCTCCGCAGCGCGCGGTACCCAAGCCGGGGGAGGCGACGAAGCAGCCCGTCGAAGCCCCCAAAGAGGCGAAGAGCCCGGGTGCGCCGAAGGTCTTGAATGCGTGGGATCCGAGCAGCTTCGGATCGCGACACTGATCGAGGAAGAGGGGAGATGGCGATCACGAGAGGTCGGAAGGACGGAGCGCGCCTACGGGTGATCGGGAGCGTGCTGAGCGCGGGGCTCGCGTTCGCCGCTTGCGGGGATCACCAGGGCGAGCTCGAGGTGCCCTCTCTCGGTTCGGGCGGTGCGATCGCGTCGAGCGGCGGCACCGCGGGCGAGTCGGGTGAGCCCATGCCGTCCTCGGGCGGCAGCGCGGGGGACGTGCACCATGCGCCGCACCCGAGCGGTGCCGGGAGCCCTGACGAGGGGCCCGCGGAACGCTGCGTGTATCACAGCCCGCCGGTGATCTTCGAAGCGCCCGCGCCCGAGCCGGAAGCGGAGGGAGACGGCGGCGAGACGGGCATCGAGGGCGCGGGTGAAGGGGGCGTTTCCGGCGCGAGCGGCGGTGCCGGCGGTGCGGCGGGCCACGAAGCAGGGGACCCGAGCGCTGCCTCGGGTTCTGGCGGGACAGAATCGGACGAGTCGACCGAGGTGGAGGCCGCAGCCGGCGCTGGCGGTGCGGGTGAGCCGTCGCCCTCGATCACCGTGCAGACGAGCCCGTTCGTCGGGAAGTACCTGGCCGATTCGCGCGGCATCGCGCTGTACGTCTACGGCGTCGACTTCCCCGGAGACTGCGAGTACGAGCCGGTCTCGAACTGCTACAACGACTGCGAGATCGCCTGGCCGATCTTCAATGCACAGGAGCGCACGCTCGCTCCCGAGCTCGACGACGGGGATTTCGGCACCATCGAGCGCGCGGACGGGACGTACCAGACCACGTATCGAGGCTGGCCCCTCTACTACTACAAGGACGACTTCGAGCCGGGAGACGTCACGGGGCAGGGCAAGGGTCGCATCTGGCACCTCGCGGAGCTCGAGCTGCCGAACATCGTGATCATGCGCGTCGAGCAGACGCGCTTTCTCGGCGACGTGGACGGCAAGGCGCTCTACACGTACGCCGGTGACACCGTCGGAACCGCCGAGTCACCGCCGGTGAGCGCGTGCACGGGGGCGTGCCGCGACGCGTTCGAGCCGTACGCGCCGAGCACGATCACGCCCGTGTCGTATCTCGAGCCGACGCTCTTCGGCTTCTTCGTCTCACACGACGGGATCGCGCAGGTCGCCTATCGGGGCGCTCCGCTGTATCGCTCGAAGGCGGACGTGCGCTCGGGACAAACGAACGGTCTGGAGTTCGAGGGATGGTCGCTCGCACCGCCGCCATGAAGCCGTTGATCGCTTACGTTCGGAAGGCCGTTCCGGGGCTGTGCCTCGCGGCGTGCTTGCTGCTCCCGCGCGTCGCGTCCGCGCAGCCGAGCGCGAACGAGAAGGCCGCCGCCGAGGCTCTCTTCCGACAGGGGACGGAGCTCAGCGCGGAAGAGCGCTTCCGCGAGGCGTGCGTGAAGTTCGAGGGGAGCCAACGGCTCGATCCCGCGCTCGGCACGATGCTCCACCTCGCCGACTGCTACGATCGCATCGGCAAGACCGCGAGCGCCTGGGCGATGTTCACGGAGGCGGCCGCGATCGCGCGCAGCACGAATCAGCCGGAGCGCGAGCAGATCGCGACCGCGCGTGCCGACGACCTCGAACGACGCCTGTCTCGCCTGACCCTCGAGCTGCCCGCTGACACGCCCGCAGGGCTCGAGGTCCGCTTGAACGGCGCTGCCATCCCGGAGGCCACCTGGAACGCACCCATCCCCGTGGACCCAGGCTTGCAAACGATCGAGGTCGCGGCGCCGGGGCACGAGGCGTGGTCCGGCAGCGTGGACGTTCCCGTGGGGCCCGTCGAGCGCTCCTTCTCTCTCCCGCGCCTCGTCCCGGTTGCGGAAGCCGCGCCCGAGCCCGCGGTGGCGGGGCCGAGCGCGCCGGCCGTGCCGATCGACACGGGCGTTCCGAGGGCGCGCGGCGGCGTGCAGCGCACCCTCGGCTACGTAGCGAGCGCGGTGGGCATCGTCGGGCTCGGCGTGGGCGGCTACTTCGGGTATCGCGCGTACGATCTCAACGATCAGTCGCTCGCGTTCTGTCGTCGGGACGACGCGAACGCGTGCACGGCGCGCGGGGCGGAGCTCCGTGATGAGGCACGTCGCAACGGCAACCTCTCCACGATCGCCGTCGGCGCGGGCGCGGCGCTGCTCGCGGGCGGCGTCGTGCTCTTGGTGACCGCACCGAAGCGCGCGGAGCCGCAGAAGGCCGCGTCGTCGCTGCGCGTCGCGGGGGCACCGCGGGCTCGCGGGCTCGAGCTGTTCGTCGAGGGAGCTTTCTGATGCGCGACCGAAACGATTCTCCCGAACGTCGAGCGAGCGTCGGTGCGCTCGTTCTCGTGGCTTTCGCCGCGTGCACGCAGGTGCTGGGCATCGAGGAAGCGCGCGTCGATCCCGAGCTCGAGCGCAGCATCGGCTCGGTGCAAGGCACGGGCGGCACGGAGCCGGAGGTCCCCGGCGGCGAGGCGGGAGCGCCTCCGAGCGGGCAGCCGAAGACGCTGTGCGAAGAGTACTGCGACAGGATGGACGAGAACTGCTCGACCTTCCCGCAGTACGTGAACCGCGCGCAGTGCTTGCGCATCTGCTCGTTCCTCCCCGAGGGCTCCGTGACCTCGCCGGAGGGCAACACGGTGGCGTGCCGTCTCAAGCACGCCTCGGGCGCGAAGTACCTGCGCGGCTCCGAGCTCGAGTTCGCCTGCGGCGCGGCCGGGCCGGGCAGCGAGGGCCGGTGCGGCAGCATCTGCGCGGGGTTCTGCTCGATCATGCAGGCGACGTGCATCCCGGGGGAGACCGATCCGTTCTCCTTTCCCGATATGGATGCGTGCCTCGAGACCTGCGCCCGTCTCCCCGACGTGCCGCCTTACGATCTCGACAGCCCCGTGCTCGCCGACAGCGACACGGTTCAGTGCCGGCTCTGGCACGTCACCTCGGCGGCGATGTACGAGCGCGAGGAGCACTGCGAGCACGCCATGGGCATCGTCCTCTGCACGCCGGATCTCACGGAGTAGCGAGCTCTGCCCGAAAGCGCGCGAGCGTTTCCGGATCGGCTCGGAGCCGGACCGTGACGCCGTCGGGGTCGTAGCGTTCCTCCAGCACGCGACCGGATTCGTGCATTTCCGAGATCAGCGCCTGCCGCGAGTACGGAACCCTGAGCTCCGCCTCTTCGTAGAAGGCCTCGAAGAACGCGATGAGGTGCTCGCGGACCCGGGAGACGTCCGCGGCGCGGCGCGTGGAAACGAGCCACGCGTCCGGAAAGCGCGCCGTCAGCTCGGCGACCTCCGCGCCGGGGAGCAGATCGAGCTTGTTGAGGACGAGCCGCGCGGGCACGTGCGTCGCCCCGATTTCGGCGAGCACGCCGCGGGTCACGGCGAGCTGTGCCTCCCAGTCGGGGTCGGAGGCATCCACGACTTCGAGGAGCAGCGACGCCTCCAGCGCCTCGTGGAGGGTGCTCTTGAAGCTCGCGACCAGGTCGTGGGGCAGCTTGCGAATGAACCCCACGGTGTCACTCACCAGGATGCGCGGCCGCGCCTCCGGGAAGAGCGCGCGCACGGTCGTGTCCAGCGTGGCGAAGAGCTTGTCCTCGACCAGCACGTCGCTTCCGGTGAGCGCGCGCATCAGCGACGACTTGCCGGCGTTGGTGTAGCCGACGAGCGCCACGCGGCGCGCGCCGCGTCGGCGCGCGCGCCGCACCTCGCGTTCCTTCTCGGCGCGCGCGAGCTCTGCCCGAAGCTCGGCGATTCGGTCGCGAATGCGCCGACGATCGAGCTCGAGCGCTGCTTCGCCGGAGCCACGCCCCATGCGCCGCTCCTTGCCGCGCGGAGCCTCCCGCAGCCGCGGTGCGGTGTAGGTGAGGCGCGCGATTTCGACCTCGAGGCGCGCTTCGCGACTGCGCGCGTGGCGGTGGAAGATCTCGATGATCACGCCGGTTCGGTCGAGAGCGGGGACGCCGGTCGCCCGTTCGAGATTCCGGAGCTGACTCGGTGTGATCTCGTGGTCCACGGCCACCAGCGCGATCTCGGCCTTTTCGCGGCGTTCTTCGGAGGGGACCGCTTCGGCGGTCTCGCGTTCCGACTCGTGGTCACGCCCTCGTTCCTTGCTCGGCGCGGTCGTGCTCCCGGGCCCGGAGGCAAGCTCCGCGAGCTCGCGGAGC
>CAYYWA010000013.1:0-14158 GCA_964475255.1 uncultured Sorangium sp. | reverse complement strand
GGGGGGGCGGGCCCGGGGGCGGGGTGGAACGCGCGGGGGGCGGGGGTTGTTTGCCTTCGCCGTGGACGGCGCCAGGAGCGAGGTGCTCGCGCGCCTGCGTGACGCGCGCGACGACGGCGTACCCGAGCGTCGTCACGAGCCGCTCGAGCTCGGTGAGGCTCGCTTCGAGCTCGCCGTGCTCGATCTCCGGCAGCTTCACCGCCACGAGGACGGCCTTCGGACGCTCCGGGGTCGCCATGAGGCGGGCGGGCGTAACACCCCGTTCGGGGCGCCGCCACTCGTGCGGGGTGCCAAAGCGGTGATTTTTGCGCTAGCTAAAATGCCCCGGCGTCCAAACGGAGCCGGTCTTCTTGGCACATGGCGTTGCTCGTCGGTCTTGGACTGCTCGTTGCGTTGAGCGTGCCCCTCTGGGTAGCGTTGCGCCGCTCGAACGAGCTCTTCGTGATGCGGGTCCGCCGCGGGCGGCCCGAGCTCGTGCGGGGGAGGGTTCCGCAGGCACTCTTCGACGATCTTTCTGACGTCTTTTCGGGCACGCGCCTCGACGCCGAGCTGCGCGTCGTCGTCGAGGCGGGGCGCCCGCGCGTGCTGCTCAGCGGCGCGCACGGCTCAATCGCCCAGCGGGTGCGCAACGTGGTCGGTCGCTTCCGTACGGCGGAGATCCGAGCGGGGAGGCGAGCACCGAACCGCGCGGCGCGGCGTCGCGTGTCGAGGTAGGACCTCTGCCGCCCGCCGGCGGCGGAAAACGGCATTGCCGCCCCGGGCGAATGACCCCACAAAGGGGGGCCACGGCGAGCGCTCGATGGGCGGGCGCCACGTCCGAGAGGGACTTTCGATGAAACGAGTCTGGAAAATTCTTCGCTCAGGACCCATCTCCGGTACGGCACTCGTGCTCGTGCTCGGGGCTGCCACCGGTTGCAACACCAACCCGACCAAGGACAAACCGAAGGCCGAGGTGACCGAGGCGGTCGCGCCGGCGGCACCGGCTCCTGCGGCGGCTTCCGCCACCAAGTACACGTTCTCGCAGGAGGGCTCGAAGCTCGAGTGGGTCGGCGCGAAAGTGAGCGCCAAGCACGACGGAGGGTTCCGCACGTTCACCGGAACGATCGAGGTTCCCGAAGGGAACCCCGAGAAGGGCTCCGTGACGGTCGAGGTCGAGACCGCGTCCGTCTTTTCCGACACCGAGAAGCTCACCGGGCACCTGAAGAGCCCCGATTTCTTCGATGTCGAGAAGCACCCCAAGGCTCGCTTCACTTCGACCAGCATCCGCCCCGGCGGGGACAACGGCGCAACCCACACCATCACCGGAAATCTCGAGCTTCACGGCGTTACGAAGTCGATATCCTTTCCCGCGAAAATTCGAGTGGACCCGGACCAGGTCGGGGTCGACGCGGAGTTCGGTATCAACCGCAAGGACTTCGGTATCGTCTATCCCGGAATGCCGGACGACCTGATCCGCGACGAGGTGTTGATCCGCCTCGAGGTGCGCGCCAAGCGTTCCAGCGCGTGAAGGCGACGAGCGCGCGCTCCGGCGCGTAACAGGGACGAGAACGCCGATCGGCCTCGCCGATCGGCGTTTCTCGCTTCACGTCTCGGCTTGGAGCGGCGGCGCACCCGTGTGCCGTGGATCCGAGATGATGAGTCGGTGCCGCTCTGTTAGAATGGCGCATCGTGTTCGGGGGATTGGCTCCGAACCCGCACCGCTCGGGATCCGACATGCGCGTAGGCTCGCTTCTCTCGTTCGTGGTTCCTGTCGGCCTGATCCTCGCCTGTAGCGGGGGCGGCAAGGCTCCCGAACGCAGGATCCCGACGGGAACGGGCGGGACGGGCGGCGAATCCGGCATGAACGGCGTGGGCCTGCCCTCGCCCCCAGGGGGCAACAAGGGCACGCCTCCCATTCAGAATCCCGGCGCGCCGCCACCGGACCCGTGCGAGGACGACCCGAGCAAGCCGGAGTGCCAGCTCGTCCCGCAGGACCCGGCTTGTGGCGACGGGCTCATCAACCTCGACCCGCCAGAAGCGTGCGACGACGGCAACAGCCTGCCCGGTGATGGGTGCTCCGGTCGCTGCGTCATCGAGCAGTTCTACGAGTGTCCCACTCCGGGTGAGCCGTGCGTCTCGACGATCGTGTGTGGGGACGGCGTCGTCGGCCCGGGGGAAGCGTGCGACGACGGGAACACCGAGGCCGGCGATGGCTGCGCCGCGAGCTGCAGCCTCGTCGAGAAGGGCTTCGCATGCCGAACCCCCGGGCAACCGTGTACGCGCGTCTACCTGTGCGGCGACGGCGTCGTCGATCCGAACGAGGGCTGCGACGACGGCAACACCGAAGACCTCGACGGGTGCGATTCGAAGTGTCGGCTCGAGCTCGGGTTCAAGTGCGAGGGGAGCCCCAGCGAATGCACGGAGACGAAGTGCGGTGACGGCGTCGTCGAGGGAGCCGAGAGCTGCGACGACGGCAACGTCATCCCCTTCGATGGCTGCAGCGCGACCTGCCGCGCGGAGCCGGACTGCTCGGGCGGCGCTTGCAGCTCGCAGTGCGGGGACGGCATCGTCTTCACGACCACCGAGGAGTGCGACGACGGAAACCTTCGCGACGGAGACGGCTGCTCGAGCACCTGCACCGTCGAAGACGGGTACCAGTGTACGAACGACGCCGGTGCTTGCGATCCGAGCTCGGGCACGCCGTGCACGATCGTCGTGCCCGTCATTTATCGGGATTTCGACTCCGATCACCCGGATTTCGAGCCCAGTGGCAACAAAGAGGTCGTGACACCGGGCATCGTGGCGGCTGAGCTCGATGCCGAGGGGAAGCCGGTGTTCACCAATATCAACGGCGCCGGCGTCCAGTCCCAGGCGTCGTTCGCCGAGTGGTACCGCGACAGCAACAAGAGCACCTCGCTCGTGAGCACGCTGACCCTCTACGACAACACCAACGGCGGGTACGTCAACCGCTGGGGACCCATGGGCGAGCAGTGGATCGGTGCCCTCGAGCTGGAGGACGAAGACGGTCACTCGCCTTGCGGCGCTGACGCCGGTGATATGTGTGGCGACTGCGTGCTTGAACCCGGTGAAGTGTGCTTCGACCCCTGCGAGCCCGAGGGAGGCGACCACTCGTGCGTTTTCACCGAGAAACGATATGACGGAAACCCCCTGTTTTTTCCGGTCGATGCCCTGCCGTCCGGCGACATGCCGCAAGCGGGGCAGGTCGCGCCACCCTATGGGTACCGCTGGATATTCGACGGCAGCGCGCACAACTTCTACTTCACCACCGAGGTCCGTTACTGGTTCGAGTACGATCCCGAGCTCCCCGCGCGGCTCGATTTCACGGGCGACGACGACGTTTGGGTGTTCTTGAACCGCAAGCTCGCGCTGGACCTCGGCGGATGGCACCCGCCGCTCAGCGGCAGCCTGACGATCGACGGTGCTGACGTGGAGCTCTGCGCGCCGACCCCGCTCAGCAACGAGCCCATCTGTGAGGACGCCACGGCCGGTGACTACGGGCTCGAAGCGGGGCAGGTCTACGAGATCGCGGTGTTCCACGCGGAGCGCAAGGTCTACGGCTCGTCCTTCCAGCTCACGCTGAGCGGGTTCAACCTGAACCCGAGCGAGTGCACGACGAACTGCGGGGACGGCGTGATCGCCGTGGGTGAGGAGTGCGACGACGGCCCGGAGAACACGGGCGATTACGGCAAGTGCAGTCCGACCTGCACCCTCGGCCCGCGTTGTGGCGACGAGATCGTCCAGCACGAGTACGGCGAGGAGTGCGACGACGGCGACGTCGATGACGGAGACGGCATCATCAACGACGGCTCGTACGGTGGCTGCACTCCGGACTGCAAGACTGGCCCGAGGTGCGGCGACGGCATCGTCCAGCCCGACTTCGAGCAGTGTGACGACGGCGAGAACGCGGGCGGCTACGGCGAATGCGCTCCCGGCTGCGTCCTCGGGCCGTACTGCGGTGACGGTCAGCTGCAAGCTCAGTACGAGCAATGTGAAGACGGGAACAACGCAGACCACGACGGCTGCAGCGCGGCCTGCATTCGCGAGATCGACCCGGCGGAGTAGTCCGTAACATTTCGGATACCAAACCGTCCCGCAGCCCCGCGCATGCGCCGTCTGGGAGCGCGTGAGGGGGCGAGCGCGGAACGGTTCCCGCTCGAGTCGCTGCGAGCGCCCCGTTCGACCGTCGAAAGACGACGCTTTCGCGCGGTGAGGCCTGGGGGGCGTCGACCGCCCTTGATCGCGCGGAAATGCTGCTCCTTAATTCCGGGGCGGCGGTGCCCCGCCGCGTCGTTCTCGAACCCTCCGATGGCGGCGCTCTTCGATCCCAGGAACCAGCGAACGCTCGCGGTCGAGCCGGAGCTCATCATCGGGCGCGCGTGGTCCTGCGGATTGCGCCTCGATCGCCCGTACGTCTCGGCGTGTCATGCTGCATTGCGGTGGGCGGGCTCCCATTGGGAGCTCCGAGATCTCGGCAGCCGAAACGGCACGTTCTTGAACGGCGCGGCGCTACAACCCGGGCGCGAGTACCCGCTCGTGCGGGGCGTCGAGCTCGCGTTCGGACATCGGTCGGAGTGCTGGCGGCTCACCGACGACGGACCGCCGCAGGCGATGGCGATCCCTCTCGACGGCGGCGATCCGTTGGTCGTCGAAAAGGACGTGCTCGTGATGCCGTCCGATCAAACGCCGGAGGCGAGCCTCTATCGCGACACCGACGGCACGTGGAAGCTCGAGGACCTCGAGGGCAATTTCACGGTGCTCGAGAACAACAAGATGTTCCAGGTCGGGGCGCGCCCGTTCCGGTTCTCTTGCCCCGAGAGCGTCGGATCCACTTCCGCGGGGAGCGTGCTCCACCCGTTTCGCCCCGTGACCCTGCGCTTTTCGGTGTCCCCCGACGAAGAGCACGTGGAGCTGTCCGCGATCTCGGGGGACCGCACGTTCGAGCTCGGCAGCCGAACGCACAACTACCTCTTGTTGACGCTCGCGCGCGCTCGACTCGAGGACGTGCGCGCCGGGATCGCCGAAGCGTCGAGCGGGTGGATCTATCAAGACGATCTGCTTCGCGGCCTCGACACGACGTCCACCCAACTGAACATCGACATCTTCAGGATCCGCCAGCATTTCGCCAAGGCCGGGTTGCAGGACGCGTTCAGCGTGATCGAGCGCCGGCCGAGGACGCGTCAGCTCCGGATCGGCACGGGCAGCCTCGAAATCGTGCGGCTCTGAAGGCCCTCGATCGCCGGCGTTCTCGTCTGGGAACGGTGCCGGTCGGGCTTACGGCCGGCCGGGCGGCTTGCCCCGCAATCGGCGCGGCGCCGGACCGCGCGTCGGTGAATTTTCCTTGAGGAGGACTGAACTTAGGCGAGGGGGATTCGCGCTCATCGAGGGGCGCTTCCGGCCTGTCATCGGCTGTAATTGCCTGTAATCGACGAGCTTTTCTCTCCGGGTTTTTATGGGGGCTACTCCCGAGGCCCTGTTGGGCCAGGGGGCACAACGGAGCGGAAATGAAGCACTTCGACCAAGCGGCTGTTGAGTTTCCCTTGACCGAGCTTTGGGACCAGCTCGTCTGTGGGCGCGTCCACGTGGTCGACACATTTCATAGTGAGCAGTGGTGCTATTTGCTCCTCGAGCTTCGGCCTCCCGACGGACAGCCGCGGCGCCCGCTTTCCGAGCGGAAAACGGAGATGCTCGCTCGCACCCTCCGAGGTGAGCGCCAAAAGGCCGTAGCTGTCGACCTCCGCTTGGCGCCGTCGACGATCGCGCTCACCGTGTCCGAGTGTCTGAAGAGCATGGGGCTCGACGGCCGTGCGGCGCGTGTTCCCATTCCACTCGTGATGGCCGCGCACGCGCTCACGGAGGAAACACCGTTCACGCATGGCCGCGCGAGTGAGCTTGCGCTCGAGCTGCCCGGCGTGGCGGATCTGCCGGTAGACGCGCTGCGCGGGGGAGGGGGCCGCCCGTGCCGTGTGGTGAGCGTGCCGCGTCCCGATACCGAGCTGGGTGCGATCCTCTCGGGCGCGGAGCATGCCGTGGCCCGGCTGCTCGTCGAAGGGAAGAGCTACGCCGAGATGGCCTGGCTCCGAGGCACGTCGGTGCGCACGGTCGCCAACCAGGTCGCGTCGATCTTCCAGAAGACGGGGGTTTCTGGGCGCGCGGAGTTCCTGAGCGCTCTCGTGCGCAAGCAGAAACTGATTCCTCGGGGTACGGCGGAGTCCGAAGAAGGATCGGTCGTTGCTCGCCCCGCCATGCCGCGTCGTCCGGGGGCGGCAGCGACTCAGATCGTCACGCAGGCGTCGCGGCGCGAAGCTGGCAAGCGCTGGGAAGGGCCTGCGCGGCGGGAGTCCTCGGCTTCGACCGCGAGTAGCGGTCCGAGCAGCTCGAGCTCGAGCCTCGACGTTTTCTGAGCCGTTCGGGCCGACGCCGGAGGGAAGGCGGAGAGCAAAGCGGATTTCCGGGCAAATTCGCGTTCGCGCTTTCACCGACGAGGAAATCGGAAGGCTCAGGCGAGCCTTCGGAACGCGGCTTGCACGGGCGGGCTAGGGCCGGACATCGCCCCGACGAGGGGTAGAGTGTGTGTGCTGTCAGGCACTGCCATGGAGGAGCCGACGTCTGCTATCGAAGCACAGCGACTCGGGAACGACGGCGCGAGCCGTGGGGATGGCGCGAGCCGTGGGGACGGAGCGAGCCGTGGAGACGGCGTGAGCCGTGGGGACGGCGCAGGGCGTGTTCCGCACGTCATCATCATCGGCGGCGGCTTCGGTGGTCTGCGCGCCGCGAAGCGCCTCGGCTCGCAGCCGGTGCGCGTGACGGTCTACGACCGCGTCAACTACCACCTGTTTCAGCCGCTGCTCTATCAGGTGGCTCTGGCGGGGCTCGGGGCGACCGACGTCTCCGTTCCAATCCGTTCGGTGCTGAGCAAGTTCGAGAACATCGAGGTCGTGCTCGGCGAGGTCGTCGACATCGACCTCGAGGCGCGGCGAATCAAGCTGCGGGACGGCGCCGAAGACGAGTACGACTACCTGGTCGTCGCGGCAGGAGCGCAGACGAACTACTTCGGGAACGACCAGTGGAAGGAGAACGCTCCCGGTCTCAAGGATCTCAACGACGCGATCGAGATCCGCCGGCGCGTGTTGCTCGCCTTCGAGGCTGCGGAGCGGGCCGCCACGCCGGAGCAGCGAGACCGGTTGCTCACGTTCGTCGTCATCGGAGGCGGCGCTACCGGGGTGGAGCTCGCCGGCGCCATCGCCGATCTCTCGGGGGACATCCTCGATCGGGAGTTCAGGCACCTGAAGCCCGGAATGACGCGGGTCGTGCTCGTCGAGATGGCCGATCGGATCCTGACGCCCTTCGAGCCGAGACTCTCGGCGAGCGCGGTCGAACAGCTCGAGGCGCTCGGCGTCGAGGTGAGGACGGGCGTGCGCGTCACGGCCGTGGATGAAAACGGCGTGTGGTTCGGGGACGAGCTGCTGCCCGCGGCGACCGTGCTCTGGGGGGCGGGGGTCGCGCCGAGCCCGCTCGCGCGCGTGCTCGGCGTTCCGCTCGACCGCGCCGGTCGGGTGATCGTGCTTCCGGACTGCTCCGTCCCGGGGCACCCCGAGGTGTTCGTCATCGGCGACTTGGCGGCGTTCGTGCCCGAAGGGGAAACCAAACCACTGCCCGGGGTGAGCCCCGTCGCGATTCAGCAGGGGCGCTTCGTGGCGGAAACGATCCTGCGCGACCTGAACGGCGAGATGCGCTTTCGGTTCGAGTACGACGACAAGGGCATCATGGCGACGATCGGCCGTGCGCGCGCGGTGGCGCAGCTGCGCAACCTCCGGCTTTCGGGGTTTCTCGCCTGGCTCACGTGGGCCGTCGTCCACCTCTGGTACTTGGTCGGTTTCCGGAATCGGCTCGTCGTCTTTCTGAACTGGATCTGGGCGTACATCATGTCCAAGCACGGCGCCCGCGTCATCGTCGGTCCGTCCACGATCCGAACCAAGGATCTGAGCGCCACGACGGACGTGCGCCGAGCCGCGGAAAACCGCCCCGCGACGCTCCGCGAGGAGCTGCCTCGAAGCGCGAGCCCGTAAGAAGGAAATCTCGGAGCGCGAAGCGCTTGCCCTCGGGCAGCCGGTGCAAGCTGTCGCGCCGCCGCGTTTTGCGGCGTGGCGCGATGCGTGGCGGGCTCATGACGTCGGGGGACGCTGGTCGGCTCGGGCCTTGCAAAGCTCGCCCGCCATGAAGGCGCTGACGTACCGCGGACCGTCGACGATGAGGATTGCCGAGAAACCGGAGCCGCGCATCGAGCACCCGAACGACATCGTGCTGCGCGTGACCCGAACGGCGATTTGCGGATCGGACCTGCACCTTTACCACGGGCTCGTCCCCGACACGCGTGTGGGGACCACCTTCGGGCACGAGTTCGCGGGTGTCGTGGAGGAGGTGGGGCCCTCCGTCAGCTCGCTTCGGCGCGGAGACCGCGTGATCGTTCCCTTCAACATCGCGTGCGGGACGTGCTTCTACTGCGAACGCGGGCTGACGAGCGTGTGTGACAACGTCAACCCCGCGACGGAGCTGCTCGGCGGCTGCTTCGGATATTCTCACCTGGCGGGCGGCTACGAGGGCGGTCAGGCGGAGCTCGTGCGCGTGCCCTACGCCGACGTCGGACCCATGAAGATCCCCGACGACATGCACGAGGAGGACGTGCTCTTTCTGACGGACATCCTCCCCACGGGCTACCAGGCCGCGGAGATGGGCGGCATTCAGGAAGGAGAAACGGTGTGCGTCTTCGGGGCGGGACCCGTCGGGCTCATGACGATGAAGTCCGCGTGGCTCATGGGCGCGGGGCGCGTGATCGCGGTGGACCGCGTCGATTACCGGCTCGACTTCGCGCGGAGCTGGGCCAACGCCGACGTCCTGAACTACGAGGAAGAAGGCGGCGCCGACGTGATCCGCACGTTGAAGCGGATGACCGACGGGCGAGGCCCGGACGTGTGCATCGACGCGGCAGGGCTCGAGGCGTCCGGATCGGGTCTGCAGACGATGCTCGGAGCCGCGATGTTGCAGGCCGGGCGGGCGACGGCGCTCACCTGGGCGATTCAAGCCGTCCGTCGTGGCGGCAACGTCGTCATCATCGGAGTTTACGGCCCTCCTTGGAATCTCGTTCCGATCGGTGAGGCCATGAACAAGGGCGTGACCATTCGCGCCGCTCAGTGCAACGTCAAGCGGTACCTGCCCCACTTGCTCGAGCACGTTCGCGCGGGGCGACTCGATCCGAAAGGCATCATCACGCACCGGTTGCCGCTCGAGGAAGGGCCCGAGGCGTACCGCATCTTCGCGCGCAAGCAGGACGAGTGCATCAAGTGCGTGCTCCTGCCGGCGGCAGCGTGAGGGTTTCGTTTTCCGGAGTGAAGGATCATGCAGCCACAGAGAACCGACGTGATGGGCTGGGGCGTTGACCGCCGGCTCGAGGATCGCCCGGGTGTCCCGATGGAGCAGAGCCCGCCTCGCCCCGTGGGCAACCCGAGCTGGCAAGTGCCGGAGCAGCAGCACACCGAGCGCGCGCCGCTCGTCGCCGCGACGCGAAGCCTCACGCCCGTGTACTCGACGGCGCTCCCGCCGCGCGGGCTGAGCGGCGTTCTGCGACGGGCCGCCTACCGAATCCCGGACTATCGCGCTCGCCGCTGGCTCTTGTTGATGTTCGCGGACCGCGTGGACGTGGTCGAGCACAACCCCCGGGCCGCCGCGAAGTTTCTCGGCGGCATCGGCGCCGTTGCGCTCGCGGTGATGGCGATCCGCGCGCTCCGGCGCGCTTGATCGAAACGTTTCGCGAAAGCTCGGGCCGAGACATCGGCCTGCGCCGGCGGGGAGGGCCGATGTCTCGCCTCAGCCCGCCGCTTCGAGGATCGAATACACGGCGCGCGTCAGATCGCCTGGCAGAAACGGCTTGGGCAAAAAGAACGTGCCGGGCTCGAGCGGCGAAGAGAGCAGCGACGCGTCGTCACTGTAGCCGGAGACGTAGAGGACGCGCAGCCGGGGAAAGCGCGCCTTGAGCTGGCTCGCGAGCTCGATGCCGCCCATCTCCGGCATCACGACGTCCGTGACGAGCAACTCGATGGGGCCATCGTGGCGTGCCGCGAGCTCGAGCGCGTCGCGCCCGTTGCAGGCCTCTAGCACGCGGTACCCGCGAAAGGCGAGGAGATCGGAGACGAGCTTGCGGACGCCGTCGTCGTCGTCACAGACGAGCACGCTCTCGAAGCGCGTGGGGCGCTCCATCGCGGGCTCGGGCTGCGGCGCGGAGGGGGCCTGTGCGGCCGCCGTCGCGTTCGCGCGCGGCAAACGAATCGTGAAGGCGGTCCCTTCGCCGATGCGGCTCTCGACGCGGATCGTGCCGCCGCTCTG
Organism: uncultured Sorangium sp.; assembly: GCA_964475255.1. GTDB lineage: Bacteria > Myxococcota_A > Polyangia > Polyangiales > Polyangiaceae > PMG-095. The sequence continues at coordinate 3,781 of CAYYWA010000013.1, read as the reverse complement.
GTGGACGATGCCGTCTACCGTCGCCAGCCCGAGGCCCGTGCCCTTGCCGAGCGCCTTGGTGGTGAAAAACGGTTCGAAGATGTGGGGGAGAACGGACTCCGGGATTCCGGCGCCCGTGTCGTGGACGACGAGCGTGACGTAGTCCCCCGAGGGCAAGCCCTCGCCGTTGTCCGCGCCGAGCGAGGCGTCGCTCGTCTCGAGCATGAGCTTGCCGCCGTTCGGCATCGCGTCGCGGGCGTTCAGCGCCAGGTTCAAGATGACCTGTTCGATCTGCCCGGGATCTCCGAAAATCGGGTGCTCCGCGGCGAGCGAGGTGACGAGCTGGATGTCCTCGCCGATCAGGCGCTCCAAGAGCCGCCGCATGCGATCGACCGTTTCGTTCAGGTCGAACGCGCGCGGCATGAGCACTTGGCGCCTGCTGTACGCGAGCAGCTGATGCGTGAGCTCTGCGGCGCGTTGAGCGCTGGTGAGCACCATGTCCGCGTGCTGCGCGAGCGTGCCGTCCTCCGGCAAGCTCCGCTTCAGGAGCTCGGTGTAGCCCATGATGATCACGAGGCGATTGTTGAAATCGTGGGCGACGCCGCCGGCGAGCTTGCCCAGCGCTTCGAGCTTTTGCTTTTGACGGAGCTCTGCTTCCAGTTGCTCGCGGATCTCTGCGGCGTCGCGTTGCTCGTGCACGTCCGTGAACTGGACGATGATGCTCTCCAGGCGTCCGTCCGGCGCTCGCACGGCGGTGACGTCGACGGCATACCACCGTGCCTGCCCGTTCCTGTGGACGAGACGCTTCTCGTGGCGGGCCTTGTCCGCCTCGCCGCGTGCGAGCCGCTCGACGGCGCGTCGCTCGACCTCGAGGTCGTCCGGATGGGTGACGTCGAGCCAGATCTGGTAGGCATCCCCCGAGAGGATTTCGTCGACGGTCCAACCAATCGCGTTGGCGAAGGCCTGGTTGGCGAAGAGATAGCGGCCCTCGATCGCCGAGACGCACATGATCGGGATCTGGGCGACGTCCACGGCCGTGCGATACCGCTCCGCGTCTTTCAGGCGGCGCGCCAGCTCGTCTCGCTCCGCGCACACGCGTGCCAGCTCGGTCTCGAGTTCGGCGACCCGGTCTGCCATGTGCAGCGCGCTATCCGACCACGGGCGCGTTGCCTGCCACAAGGCCTTTTTCGCGGCGCGACGAGCGAGAGCCCATCGACAGGGCTTCTCGTTCTGGTAAACGCGTCTCTCATGAAGACCACCGTGCTCGCCCCTGCCACTCTGTTCACGGTATTTCTGGCCTGTTCCCCGGCGACGGAAGTGCGAGAGCCCGCTCAGGCACCCGTCTCGCCCGTGGTCGAGCCAGCGCCAACGGCTCAGTCCGAACCTGCCGCGACGGCACCTGCCGAACCGGCACCCGAACCGTCTCCGGAGGAGCTGAAGAAGGCCGAGGAGCTCAAGAAGTTGAACGAGGACTTCGCGGCCGCGAGGGCGGCACACGAAGCCGAGCTCGCGCGCCTCACTCCCGAGATTCGCGCGGAAGCGAAGGCGCTCGCCGAGAAGCGCCACACGAACGGTCGAGAAGCGATCGCAGCGGCGATGAAGGGACGTCACAGGAAGCCGGGCAATCCGGAGCGCGACGTCCAGCGCCACCCCGTCGACACGCTGGCCTTCTTCGGCCTGCGTCCGAATCAGACGGTGATCGAGTATGGTCCCGGCGAAGGCTGGTATACGGAGCTGCTCGCGCCGACGCTCGCGAGCTCGGGGAAGCTCTACGTCACGATGACCGACCCGAACGGGCCGCGCGATCAGCGAGCGACGCTCTACGGGGAGCGGACGCGTCTGTTCCTCGAGCGCCTCCCGGAGGCATACGGAAAGGTGGGCACGATCGTGATCGACCCGCGCGCTCCGAAGCTCGGCATGGAGGGCACTGCGGATCTGGTGCTCGCGATCCGTTCACTGCACGGCATGCACAACAACGGCACCCTGAGCGCGTGGCTCACCGAGTTCCACCGTGCGTTGAAGCCGAAGGGCGTTCTCGGCATCGTGCAACATCGGGCGCCCGCAGACGCGAACCCGGACGAGAGCTCGAAGAAGGGCTACCTCCCGGAGCGCTGGGTGATCGAGCAGGTCGAGGCAGCGGGGTTCAAGCTCGCACAGAAGTCCGAGCTGAACGCGAACCCGCGGGATACCAAGGATCACCCGGAAGGCGTCTGGTCGCTGCCGCCCACGCTGCGCCAAGGTGACACGGATCGCGAGAAGTACGTCGCCATCGGTGAAAGCGATCGCATGACGCTCAAGTTCGTGAAGCCCTGAGGTCTTCCTCGGCGGGGAGCCGTCTCCGGTCGACCCGGCCCTCGCGCGTCGAGGGCCGGGCTCGGCGAAGGCGTTCAGGGGCCGCCTGAGACGGGCCAGCCTTCGTCGTCCCACGCGAGCTCCGCGATGCGGAGCACGGACTTGCCGTCGAGCTCGGCGTCGTAGGCGTGATAGACGTTGTACGTAAAGCGCCCGTCGTCGATGATCATGTTGCTTCCCGGGCCGGCGAAGCGTTCGTCGCCTTCGAGCACCAACGTCCCGCCCCCTTCGAGCAGCGGGCGGTCGTCCCGATCGACGTAGGGGCCCGTCACCGAGCGCGACCGTCCGACGACGATCTTGTGCGTGCTGTCGAGGCCGAGACAGCACCGATCGAACGAGAGAAAGAGATAAACGAACTCGCCGCGGCGATGGAGCGAGGCGCCCTGCAACGCGTCCCCGTCGTCCGGCCGCGCTGCGAGGTGGTGGAGGGGGGGGTTCGTGGCTCTTCCGCTCGCGTCGAGCCGAAGGAGCTGAATGCCGTCGAGATAGCTGCCGAACGCGAGCCAAGGAACGCCGTCCTCGACCAGCACGGTGGGATCGATGGCGTTCCAGGGATCCTTGCCCGACTCCTCGACGTTCGAGCAGATCACCCAACCGTCGTCAACGAAGCTCTCCGGATCTTCGGGACTCGTGCTCACGGCGTGTCCGATGCACGAGCGATCGCTGCGGTACGTCGAGGCGGCGTAGTAGAGGTGAGCGCGGTCGCCGAAGGTGACGGCGTCGGGGGCCCAGAGATCGGTCGCTTCGGGGACCTTCTCGGCGACCCATGCCGGGACCTCCGGGAGCGCACGGCCGACATCGCGCCAGGTCACGAGATCGTCCGAGAGCTTCATGGGGATATTCGCGCCCGTGGTGAACGCGACCCAGCCGTTCTCGGTGCGGAGGATCGCTGGCGTGTGCGCGCCGATGTCTCCCGTGAGCGGAAGCACACCGGGCGGATGCGCGGGATCGTAGGGCTCTCCCGAGAGCGGCGCGGTGTGGGGACCGGAGGCCACTACGTCGGAGTCCGTGTGGCAGCCGAAGCCGACGAGCCCCAGCGCGAGCGCCAGCAACGCGTCGAGCCGGAGCGCCGTCAGGGCACGAGGACGGCGGCGGGCCGTCCCACGCGCCATGCCCATCACGGCTCCTCGAGCCGCTGGCGCAGCCGTTCCGCCTGAGGGCTCTCCGGATAGCTGGCGAGGAAACGCTCGATGGCCGCGCGCTCTTCCCCCCGTCGCCCGAGCTCGCGGAGCGCCCGGATCTTGCCGTGGCTCGCTTCCTGAGCCAGCGGACCGCCCTTGCGAAGGTACGCCTCGAACGATGCGAGCGCCGCCTTCGGGTCACCGAGCTGCGACAGCTCGATCTCGCCGAGCGACACCAACGCCGCGCGCGCCTCCGCGCTCCGGGGATGCTGCGCGAGGAGCTCGCGGTACGCGCCCGCGGCTTCGGCGGCGCGGCCCGAGACGCGGAA
>CAYYWA010000012.1:21677-37756 GCA_964475255.1 uncultured Sorangium sp. | reverse complement strand
ACGCCGCTCGGCACGGGTGTACAGGCCGCTGCCGTCGCCGCCCGCGAGGTCGGCGGGGCACCGGATGGAATGGGGGTCATGCCACGCCTGGCCCTGGCGGATGTCCGCGGCCCCGGCGGGGGCGGGGGAGGCGGAGGCGTGCCCATGATGCTGATCGGGCTATCCCCCTGGAACGCCATCGTTCCACCGCACGCGACGGAGAGGAGAGCCCCCGTGAGCAGCGCGACGGATGAGACGAGCTTCGATCCCGTGCGAGATCCGTGCATCGATCGACTCCTTAAGCGGTTGAGTCGGGTTTCCCCGGTGTTTTCGCGTCCCATTTCGCACCCTTGCCAACCGCCCGTCAAGCATCCCCGCCCGAACGACTGGCCACGCACAGGAGCCCACACGCGTGTTCGTGCTCCATGCGACCGAGCCTCCCGCAGAGCGTCGATAACCAGTTCGATATGCGGACGCCGTGATCGCCGCTCGCCGCTCACCTTCGTTTCGCGCTCCATCCGAGTGCGGCTGCTCCGACTCGCGCCTACACGAAGCAGTGCCACGAGTCGTCGCCGAATCCCGGGATCGGGTGCCGTCGGAACGGCCATCGGATCCGGTCGGAACACGCAGGGATGGCAGGCGGGTCCACCGCGAGCCATGCGGAGTGACCGCATTCGGTCCCTTTCGTGGATCAGCAGTTCGCCCCTGCGCTTCCGGATGGGAGCGACCCTGTTCGAGCCTGAATGCGTAGTCGCGGACGCTCGGCGCCGGACATTCATGGGATCACCGGAAGCACAGTGAAGATCTGATTGGTCACAGGGCAAAACGACGACTCTGACTGCAGTCTCGCCCGCAGCACCGACGACGCGGCCCTGATCGGCGTCAACTACTCCTGCAGCCTGGCGACAACGATTCGTGCAGAGCCGGAGCAGGTGGCTCCGCTACACGAGCCCGCACCCGCGCCACCTGACGCGCTCGATCATCCGCGATGGAACGCCACGGCGACCACGGGGGCGGTCGCAGGGTCATGAGTGATTGTCGTTGGGTAGTGGTCCTCAGCTCGGGTGGCGCCGTTCTGGCCAGCGATCCGCGTGTTTCTCCCCACGGGGTCGCCGCGCCGAAGCGCCCAGGCACCACCGGGGGCGTCCGCACCGGGCAGAACGCGGATCGACCGTGCGATCGAGCCCAAGAGGCTCCACCAAACGCGGATCAACCGCCCACTGGGAGGCTTCGGGGACCTTGGGAGGCGGATCAACCGCCCATTGGGAGGCTTCGGGGACCTTGGGAGGCGGATCAACCGCCCATTCGAGGGCTTTGGAGAGCTCGGGAGGGCGGATCATCCGCCCTGAATGGCGGATGATCCGCTCGAGGGAGCGGATCATCCGCTCTCGAAAAGACGGCGAGGTCGCAAAATGGGCGGATGAACCGCCCGCGCGATTGCTCGGAGGGCTCGAAAGGGCGGATGATCCGCTCCGAAGACGCCCCGCGTGATGCGTGGAGGGCGGATGATCCGCTCGAGGGAGCGGTAGATCCGTTCCGACCGTGGGTCGGGACCGGGCCAAACGGGTTGATTGGTCGCCCAGTCAGTCGGAGCGTGCTCGGGCCGAACCAGTTGCTGGGCGCGACGCGGCGTCGGTGGGTGCGAGCGCGCCGCCCGCGTCAGCTCTCCATGAAGCTCTTGAGCTGCTTCGAGCGGCTCGGGTGACGGAGCTTGCGGAGCGCCTTGGCTTCGATCTGGCGGATGCGCTCGCGGGTCACCTCGAAGTCTTGGCCGACCTCTTCGAGCGTGTGATCGCTCTTTTCGCCGATGCCGAAGCGCATGCGCAGGACCTTCTCCTCGCGCGGGGTCAGCGTCTTCAACACCTTCCGCGTCTGCTCGCTCAGGTTCATGTTGATGACGGCGTCGGCGGGGCTGATCACGCTCTTGTCTTCGATGAAGTCGCCGAGGTGGCTGTCCTCTTCCTCGCCGATCGGCGTCTCGAGGCTGATCGGCTCCTTGGCGATCTTGAGGACCTTGCGCACCTTGTCGAGCGGCAGCTCCATCTTCTCGGCGATCTCTTCCGGCGTCGGCTCCCGTCCGAACTCTTGCACGAGGTAACGGGAGGTACGGATGAGCTTGTTGATCGTCTCGATCATGTGCACGGGGATGCGGATCGTGCGGGCCTGATCGGCGATCGCGCGCGTGATGGCCTGCCGAATCCACCACGTCGCGTAGGTGCTGAACTTGTAGCCGCGCTTGTACTCGAACTTGTCCACGGCCTTCATCAGGCCGATGTTGCCTTCCTGGATCAGGTCCAAAAACTGCAAGCCGCGGTTCGTGTACTTCTTGGCGATCGACACGACGAGGCGCAGGTTCGCCTCCACGAGCTCGGCCTTGGCGCGCTCGGCCTTGCGCTCGCCGGCGCGGATCGCCTGGTACGTCTTGAGGAGCTCGCCCACGTCGATGCGCAGCTCCTCCTCGACCTTCTTCACGCCCTTCGAGGCGTTGCGCAGCGCCTCGTCCATGATGTCGAGCTCGCCGGGGGCGACGCCGAGCTTGCGCGCGAGCTCGTGCTCCGCGATCGGGTCGTCCTTGGCGTCCCGCAGCATGCGCCTGAGCTCGGTCTTGCTGGTCCCCGTCAGCTTCTCGAGCTCGATGACCTTGCCCTGCATCCGGTAGACGCGCTCGATCATGCCCTTGAGCTTCGCGACGATCTTGTCGATCGTCTTCTTGTTCAAGCGCATTTCCTGCAGCGTCTTCACGAGATCGCGCTTGTTCTCCGCGAGCTCCTTGTCGATGAGCTTGCGGCGCGCTTCGGCGGCACCCCGGCGCTCCTCGAGCAGCTCGCTGTTCTTCTTGTCGAGCCGCTTCACGCGGTCGATGAGGCGGATGATGCGCCGGTCGGCCTCCTCCTCGTCGAACTCGTGCTCCTCGTCCTCGGCGTCGCGGACGATGTCCTTGACGCGGACCTTGTGGCTGCGGAGCCGCTCGCCGATGTCGATGATCTCGCGCACCGCGATCGGGCTCGACAGGATCGAAGCCAGGACCTCGTTCTCGCCCTCCTCGATGCGCTTCGCGATCTCGACTTCGCCCTCGCGCGTGAGGAGCGCAACACTCCCCATCTTGCGCAGGTACATGCGCACGGGGTCGTTGCTCTTGTAGTACTCGTCCTCCGCGGCGCGGCCTGCGGTGGAGGCCGGGCCCTCGCTGACCGTTTCTTCCTCGGTCTTGGCCGCGGGCTTGCTGGCGGGCTCTTCGCCGTCGGCCACGCGGTGGGGGGCGATCTTGATGTTGCTCGCGTCGTCGACGACCTCGATCTCCTCGTCGTCGAGCGCGCTCAACACGTCGTCCATCTGATCCGGACCGACGTCCTCGCCCGGGAGCGCTTCGTGGACGTCGTCGTACGTCAGAAAGCCCTTGCTCTTGCCGAGCGAGATGAGCTGGTCCTTCGCCTTGCCGTTCGTCTTCGTGGCCTTGGCCGAAGACACCGGCTCGTCGTCGTCGTCGTCCTCGCGAGACTCGGGCGCGAGCGCGGCTGCGGCAGCCGCGCGCTTCGAGCTCGCCTTCGCTTTCTGCTTCTCTTGCGACGGCGCCTTCTTAGGGGCGATGGCTGCGCTCTTCTTTGCTGAACGATCAGCTTTCTTGGATCCCACCTTGACCTCGCTCATCCGACGCTGACGCCTTGTGCCGCCGTGCCTTGCGGAACAGCTCGCCGAGGAGCGACTGTTGCTCCTCGAAGTTGCCGGTCCGTTTCGCCCGCTCGAGCTCTTCGACCACCGTCATCTTTTCGCGCGATAGCACGAGCGCTCTGAGTTGCCTCACGTTCCCTGAGAGTTCGGTGTATGCGTCCTCGGACCGTTGATGCTTGGGTGCCGCCAGACGGGCGCGGGCGAATGCATGGATCGGGGCCGGCAGCTTAGCAAGCAGATCTTCCGTGTTCGGGAATCCGCCATCCGTGCGAAGCTGACGCAATGCGGCATAAGCCACGGCAGTGTCGCCCTCGAGCAGCGTGCCAACCTCGTCGCCGGCCTGCTCCATGAGCTCGGGGAAGTCGAAGAAAGCTCCCAGGATCTCGAGACCAATCTCGTGGCGGCGATCGCGTGAGCGAGCGCGGGCAGGTGCCTCGACCACGGAACGACCGCCTCCGGGCGGACCCTCCGGGGTGAGGGTCCGGCGCACAGTAGCGCGCAGAGCCTGGAACGTCCGCGCGTCCGCGATGTTTAGGCGTGCGGCAATGCGATCGGCGTGGCGCTCCGCCAGCGCGCGCACGGTGGGGTCCTCCTCGCTCCGCAAGAGCTCGAGCGCTTCCTGGACGCGCGCGGCCTGCCCGCGCGCGTCTTCGCGCTGAAAGCCCTCGTCGAGGATGCCGTCGATGAGGTACTCGAGCAACGCCTGCGAGGCGCCGACGAGGCGCGCGATGGCTTCGCCTCCGCCCTTCTGCCGGACGAGCTCGTCGGGATCGGTGCCCTCGGGCAAGGGGGCGACCCGCGCCGAGAGCCCCGCGCGCTGGCACACCTCGCGGGCCGCGCGGACCGCCCGTCGTCCCGCGGCATCGCCGTCGAACAGCAGGACGATATCGGTGGTGAGCCGTCGGATCTGCTGCGCCTGCTCGACGGTGAACGCGGTGCCGAGCGGCGCGATCACGTTCTTTACGCCGTGGGCATGCAGGCTCACGACGTCGAAGTTGCCTTCGACGAGGATCGCGCGGTCGTCGCTGCGGATCGCTTGCCGGGCCTGATAAATGCCGAAGAGCGTCTCCCGTTTCCGGTAGACGGGCGACTCGGGCGAGTTGATGTACTTCGCCGGCTTCTCCGCGCCCGGGCGCGGCGGCTCGAGACCGAGCGGGCCGAGCTCGGCGGCGGTCGGGTCGTCGAGCGCGCGACCGCTGAACGCGACCACGCGTCCCTGTGCGTCGAGGACGGCGAACATCAGGCGGTGACGAAAGCGATCGTAGTAGCCCGCTCCGGCGCGCTTCGCCACGACGAGCCCTGCACGCTCCGCGGCGCCGAGGCTCGCGCCGCGCTGCGAGAGATGCCGCACCAGGGGATCCCAGCCGTACGGCGCGTAGCCGACCCGGAACGCCTGCAGCGTGTCGCTGATCGCATCGACGGCGCTGCTCGGCGCGAGCGCGCGTCGCTCGAGCTCCCGCTCGGCGTAGGCGGCGAGCGGGTGTTCGCGCAACATCCGCTCGTAGAACGCCGCCGCGAGATCCATCACCTGATAGAGCTCGTCGGAGCGCCGTCGCGCCTCGAGCCGCTGCTGTCGATCGGCATCCGTCGCCTGCTCGATGATCTCGATGCCCGCGCGCTCCGCGAGGCGCCGCACGGCCTCGATGAAATCGAGGCCCTCGAGCTTCTGCAGAAACTTGATCGCGTCACCCGACTCGTGACACCCGAAGCAGTGATAGAAGCCGCGCTCGGCGTTCACGTGAAAGCTCGGGGTCTTCTCTTTGTGGAAGGGGCACAACCCGACGTGACTGCGGCCGCGCTTCGACAGCTTCAGCGATTCGCCGATCAAGGCGACGATATCCGTTTCTCGTCGGACGCGGTCGAGCGTCTCCTGCCCGATCACGGCGCACGCATACCCCAAAAACGGCGCGAGCGCCGGTCCGTCCTTCCGTTTGGCTTCCGAAACGGCGTCGACGGCCGACGGGTGCTGCAGGGCGACGGGCGCCGCGGGCGAGCATCGGGAGCGGGCGTCGGAGGCGGACCGTTGGTGGTTGTGCTGAACATGTGCTCAGTTTATGCTGGCGTCCATGCTGCGGCCCCTGTCACGCCGAAACCCGCGAAATCGTTGGGAACGCACGCATGTCTCGTACGAGGCCGGCGAGACGCCCGATGCTCCGCTCGAGCTCTTCGAGGACGAGACGCAGCGGATCCTCTCGGAGAACGACAGCCCCGACCTCTCCTTCCGCTATAGCGTCAACGCGTACCGCGGCTGCGCGCACGGTTGTGCGTACTGCTATGCGCGGCCGTCGCACGAGTATCTGGGGTTCGGCGCCGGCGTCGATTTCGAGCGGCGGCTCGTGTTCAAGCCGCGGGCGCCCGAGCTGCTGCGTGAGGCCTTCGAGCGACCGAGCTGGCGCGGGGACCTCGTGGTTTTCAGCGGCAATACGGACGCGTACCAGCCCATCGAGGCGCGGTTTCGGCTCACGCGGCGTTGCCTCGAGGTCTGCGCCGACTACCAGAACCCCGTCCACGTCATCACGAAGAGCACGCTCGTCGAGCGCGACATCGACGTGCTCGTCCGCCTCGTGGAGCGCGCCTCGGCCGGCGTGTCGGTCACCGTTACGTTCTGGGATGACGCCGTCGCGCGCGCGGTGGAGCCCTATGCGCCGCCCCCGCGGCGGCGCGTCGAGACGATCCGGCGGCTCAGCGCGGCGGGGATCCCGGTCGTCGTCCACATCGCTCCGTTGATCCCCGGGCTGTCGGACCGCGACCTCATTCCCATCCTCGAAGCCTCCCGCGAGGCCGGCGCCGTGTCCGCGATCGCCTTGCCGGTTCGCCTACCGGGGCCCGTCGCGGAGGTCTTCGAGGCCCGGCTCCGGGAGGCCCTGCCGCTGTCGTGTGAAAAGGTCCTCGCGCGGACCCGGGAGGTTCGCGGCGGCCGACTCAACGATCCTCGGTTCTTCTCGCGCTATCGCGGGCAGGGAGCCTACGCGCGCACGCTGGAACAGGTCTTCGAAGCGACGGCGCGCCGCCTCGGGTTCGGCCCGTTTCCCGCGCCGCGCAGCGGGACGTTCCGGCGGCCGACCGATCGGGGCGGCCAGCTCCGCCTTTTTTGAGCCATTCGGCCGCGGGTTGGGGTACGTGGAAGGAGGAGGCCCTCCGGGATTCCCGGGGCCGTCGTCGTTCGAGACCTCTCGCCGAAATGACCCTGTCCCCCGTCGAGACGCGCTCCGCCCCGGGGCGGCCGAGGATTGCGCTGCTCCTCGCCGGGCTCGACAACGACTACGAGTGGCTCGTCCAACGCGGCGCGGGAATGGCGGCCGAAGAACACGGCGCGTCCCTGGTGTGCCTTTCGGGCTGCTCGCTCGAAGATCCGGATCCGGCGCGGGCAGCGCAGCAGTTTCTCTTCGACCTGATCGCTCCGTCGGCGGTCGATGCCGTCCTCGTGATTTCGGGCCCCGTCGGCAAGTACATCGGCCCGACCCGCATGGGCTCCTGGCTCCGCCGCTACGCCGTGCCCGTGTGCAGCATCGGGCCGGCGGATGGAGTGAACCAGGTGCTCGTGCACGACGCCGCGGGCACGACCGAGCTCGTCCAGCACCTCGTCGCCGAGCACGGCTACCGGCGGATCGCCTACATCGCGGGTCCGCCCGCCAGCGCGGAGGCCCAGGGGCGCCTCGCCGCGTACGAGGCCGCGCTCGCCCGCGCGGGGCTCGCGAACGATCCGCGCCTGGTGCTGCCGGGGGACTTCACGCGTCCGGGCGGCGCGCGGGCGGTGCGCATCCTCTTCGACGAGCGACAGATCGCCGCCTCGGACGTGGACGCGATCGTCGCCGCGAACGACTACATGGCCGCGGGTGCCATCGAGGAGCTGGTGCACCGCGGCGTTACGGTGCCGGATCGCATCGCCGTCGTCGGCTTCGACGACGTGGACGACGCGGCGTCGTCGTCACCGCCTCTGACGACGGTGCGCCAGCCCATGGAGCAGCTCGGGCACCAGGGCGTGCGCATCGTGCTCGACCTGCTCGAGAAGCGGTCGCCCGAAGCCGTGTGCCGCCTCGACACCGAGCTCGTGCTGCGCCGTTCCTGCGGCTGCACGCCCACCGAGGCCCCGCCTTCGCCGAAGAAAGAAATGCACGGGCTCGGGGGCGCCGCGCGGCGGGTCGCCTCCCTCTGGGAGCGGAGCTACAGCAAACAACTCGGCGACGCTCTCCTGCTCGAGGCCACGGGAAAGTTCGGCGCGCTCGAGCGGGTCCTCGAGCCGTTCTTGCAACGCCTGACCCACGCCGGCGCGGATCTGATGACCGTGCAGCGGCTGCTCACGACGCTGCGCGCGGAGGCGCTCACCGTCGTTCGGGAGCTCGATTCGCGCGAGCGGATGGAGGATGCCGTGCACCGCGCGCGCGTTCTGGTGAGCCGTCTGGTGGCGGGGGCGAGCCTGTCGCGCGAGGCCGCGCTCTCGGTGCGCCTCCACGAGGCGGCACGGGCCCTCACCGCGCGGATGTTCGGGCCGCCCGCGGGCCTCTCGACGGCGCTCGTCTCGCAGCTGCCCGCGCTCGGTGTCGACGAGTGCGCCGTTTCCCAGCTCGTGCCCGGCGACTCGCGGACCCTCGAGCTCGTTTTCGGCTTCCACCACGCCGACGTGCAACCGAAGAGCACGCGCTTTCCGGCGCGGGACCTCGCGCCCGCCGAGTTCGAGAGCTTCCACCAGAGCTCGGTCTTCGCGCTGCCGCTCACGTACGCGGACGAATCGCTCGGCGTGGCCGTCCTGTCGTGGAGCCCCGAGCACCGCGCCTTCTACGAGGGCCTGCGCGACCTGCTCGGGGTCATCCTCAAGGGCGCCCTCCTCGCGCGGAAGGTGCATCACAGCCAGAGCGCCTGACGGCGAGACGCCCCGAAGAGCGGCGACGGTGCCGGTGAGCGCGCACCGGCGAGGCGCCCGCGTCCGAACCGGACGCGCCGCCCATTCGGCCAGCTCGCCGGCGTTGGCAGGGGACGGGTGACCGTGGTAGAGGCGGCCCCGACGTCGCACCCAGGAAATTTCCATTCGAGGACACCGCAAACGCACATGGCAACGCTGCAGAACAAGGGGCGGATCACCCAGGTCATCGGACCCGTCGTCGACGTGGAGTTCCCGAGCGGGAACCTGCCGAAAATCTTGAACGCTCTGACGGTCACGAACCCGGCGATCAGCAACCAAAAGGACAACCTGGTGCTCGAGGTGGCGCAACACCTCGGCGAATCCGTGGTGCGCACGATCGCCATGGACTCGACGGACGGCCTCGTGCGGGGCGCGGAGGTGACCGACACGGGCAACGCGATCCAGATGCCCGTGGGTCCCGAGACGCTCGGGCGCATCCTCAACGTCGTCGGCCAGGCCGTGGACGAGCGCGGCCCGGTCAACGCGCGGCGGCGGCTGCCGATTCACCGCGCGGCTCCGCCCTTCGTCGATCAGAGCACGAAGGTGGAGGTGTTCGAGACCGGCATCAAGGTCGTCGACCTGCTCGCTCCGTACCGCAAGGGCGGCAAGATCGGCCTCTTCGGCGGCGCTGGCGTGGGCAAGACCGTGCTCATCATGGAGCTCATCAACAACGTCGCGAAGGCGCACGGCGGGGTGAGCTGCTTCGCGGGCGTCGGCGAGCGCACCCGTGAGGGCAACGACCTCTACATCGAAATGGGCGAGTCGAAGCTCGAGTCCGGGGAGAGCGTGCTCTCGAAGACCGCGCTCGTTTACGGGCAGATGAACGAGCCCCCGGGGGCCCGCGCGCGCGTCGCGCTGAGCGCGCTCACCTGCGCCGAATACTTCCGCGACGAGGAAGGGCAGGACGTGCTGCTCTTCGTCGACAACATCTTCCGCTTCACCCAGGCGGGCAGCGAGGTCTCGGCGTTGCTCGGACGCATGCCGAGCGCGGTGGGCTATCAGCCCACGCTCGCCAACGAGATGGGCGCCCTGCAGGAGCGCATCACCTCGACGAAGAAGGGCAGCATCACCAGCGTGCAGGCCATCTACGTCCCGGCCGACGATCTCACCGACCCCGCGCCGGCCACGGCGTTCGCGCACCTCGACGCCACCACGGTGCTCTCGCGCTCGATCGCCGAGCTCGGCATCTACCCGGCCGTGGACCCGCTCGACTCGACGAGCACCATGCTCTCGCCGCAGATCGTGGGCGAGGAGCACTACTCGGTCGCGCGGCAAGTGCAGCAGACGCTGCAGCGCTACAAGGACCTGCAGGACATCATCGCGATCCTCGGCATGGACGAGCTCAGCGAGGACGATCGCCTGACGGTGTCGCGCGCGCGCAAGATCCAGCGCTTCCTGTCGCAGCCGTTCTTCGTCGCCGCGCAGTTCACCGGCGCGCAGGGCAAGTACGTGCCGCTCAAGGACACGATCGCCGGCTTCAAGGAGATCCTCTCGGGCGCGCTCGATCACCTGCCCGAGCAGGCGTTCTACATGGTCGGCAACATCGAAGAGGCGAAGGCGCGCGCCGAGCGGCTCAAGCAGGTGGCCTGAGATGGCGGACACCCTCTCGCTCGAGATCGTCACCCCCGACGGCATCAAGCTCTCCGAGAAGGTCTCCGAGCTCACGGCGCCGAGCGTGGACGGCGAGTTCGGGGTGCTGCCGAGCCACCGTCCCATGCTCGCCGCGCTGACGAGCGGCATCGTCACGTACGTGAAGAACGGCCAGACGCACGCCGTCGCGGTGGGCTCGGGGTTCGTGGAGATCTCGGACGATCGGGCGCTGCTGCTCACCGATCGCTTCACCACGAAGGAGCAGATCGACCCGGTGCTCGTGCGCAAGGAGCTCAAGGACGCGGACGAGGCGCTCGACAAGTACACGGGCGACCTCACGAGCCCGGAGTACGGCGAGCTCGTCGCGCGCGAGCTCTGGGCGGCCGTGCAGCTCGATCTCTACGGGGATCCGCCGCCGCCACGCCTGCGCACGACGAGCGAGCTCATGTTCGGCCAGCACGAGAGCTACGCCGACCTCGCCGACGAAGCCACGCAGCAGGCTCCCGCCGAGCGGGGCTGATGACGACGCAGGCGACGCTCGGACCGCCTGCACGAGCTCGCTTGCGTCGAGTCCGAGTGAGGACGCCGATGGGGTCCGCGGATCGGCGTTCTCGCCCGGTCTCGCCGAGGCGGCACGCGCCGCTCCTCCCCACGCGGGCACCCTGTTCGACGCCGTCTTCCGCATATCGGGGCGCGTCCCCAACCGTTCGTCGCTCTAGACACCTCGAGAGCCTCGAGGGGGAGTGAGCCCCTCGAGGAAGGCGGAAATGGGGCTTGGCGAGCGAGACCCGCGCGACGTTGGGGCCGAGAGCCCCAAGGGAGCGCTCGGCCGGCTAGGGCACGCGCCGAAGAATCCTTTGGGGCAGGGGTGTCTCGCCGGGAGGGGGGTCGCCGCGCGGATCGCCGAGCTCACCGCGCCCGCGGGCGGAACGGTCCTCGAGCTCGGCGCGGGTCTCGGCGCGCTCACGCGGCCGCTGCTCGAGCGCGCGGAGCGCGTGATCGCCGTCGAGCGGGATCGCGATCTCGTGCCCGAGCTCCGTACCGCGCTCGGCGAGGCGGTGAGCGCGGGCCGGCTCACGGTGGTCGAGGCCGACGCCAAGGCGATCGACGTCGCCGCGCTCCTCGCGGGACAGCCCGCACCCCACGCGCTCGCGGGCAACCTGCCGTACCAGATCACGGGGCCGCTCCTCACGCTCGCGACGCGCGCGGCGCGGCATCTCGATCGCGTCGCGTACCTGGTTCAGCTCGAAGTGGCGGCGCGGCTCACGGCGCGCCCGCGAGAAGGGGATTACGGGGCGCTCAGCGTCTTCGTGCAGGCCGCCTTCGACGTGGATCGGCCGCTCGTCGTCCGGCGCGGCGCTTTCTACCCGCAACCGAACGTGGACTCGGCGCTGGTCGTGCTCACGCCGCGAAGCGCGCCGATCGAGGAGACGGAGACGTTCAGTCAGCTCGTTCGCGCGGCGTTCGCCGGGCGGAGAAAAAAGCTCGGGAACGCCTGGAAGGGACTGTCGCCGCGCGAGGCGCTCGCGAGCGCGGCCTCCCGCGCCGGGATCGATCTCGAACGACGGGGCGAGGAGCTCGACGCGAGCGCCTTTGCGCGAATGGCCGTCGAGCTCGACGTCGAGCGCAGCACGGCCCCGAAGGCCGTGCCGCGTTAGCCGCTCCACCGCTCGTCAACCGCAACCACGCGGCGCACCCATCGCCCAGGATGCGGACGCTAAATTAGAGCGACAAACGGCTAGGAATGCGCCGAAATATGCGGAAAACAGCGTCGGGCAGAGTGCCCGCGTGGGGAGGGGCCCCGCATGAAAGAGCCCACGCCACAAGCAGAGCCCTGCACGTAGCCTCGGAGTGACGGGTGCCCCCTTTCAAAGAGCTAGGGCGAGCTCTTCTTTCCGAGCTCGCGAGAAGCACTCGCACGACCGTTGAATTCGTTCACTAGCCCTAGATTTGGGTCTTTTTCGCCGGCGACGGCCATCCCTCGATCCTCGTCGCTCCTGGCCCGTCGACGAGGCCACCGAGCTCACGTCTTTCCGCCGCCGAAACGCGCTCGCGCCGAGCTCGGTCGAGCCCGGCGCGAGGGAACGAAACACGTCGTGCGGCTCGTTCAGGGATAGGCTTCGCGGCGCGGAACGAACGGCTCCCGTTCTTCGCGCTGCAAGAGGACGCGCCGTTCACTGCGTCGAGCGAAGCGCGAAGCGCCGAGAATGCCACCCAGGATCGCGGCGAGCATGCCGACGAACAGGGCTCCGAAGACGCCCCACATGGCTTTCCCGGTCGTTTCTGCGGCCTGAAGCGCCGTCGACTGGACGGACTGCTTGGCCTGGCCGACCTGCTGGGAAACCTGAGTTTCCACGTTGGCAGCGACGGCTTGGGCGTCCTGCTGGGAAAGAGCGGTGTTCGCCGCGAGCGATTTCACCAGCGTCTCGCGGTCGACTCGGCCGGTCCGCACCGCGTCCTGGACGACGTCCTTCGTCGCGGCTTGGAACTGCTGCGGTGTGATCTCGGGTCGACCTTGGGCGCGGAGCTTCTGGTTGATGGGGCCGAGCGCTTGCTCGGCGTCGATGCCGAGCGCTTGGGCGGCCTCGGGACCCTGGCCGCTGCCCACCACTTTCGCGCCGACTTGTGCCGCGGTGCCGCCCACGGCGGCAGCCCCCGAGACGACGGCTTGGAGGATGTTCCCGATGAGCCACAGGCCGGCGAGAACGGTGAGGCCCCACATCACGAGTCCGTGGAGCGCGCCGCTGCCACGGGCGATGAGTCCCGTGCCACGGCCCGCAACGAACCCGCCGATGAACAAGGCGATGAGCGGCGTCACGATGCCCCAGATCCCAGTGAAGATACCGGTGCCCTGGAGGCTTCCTGGATCTTGCGGATTGATCGCCGAGAGCCCGAAAGCGAGCCCGAGCGCGTACAGCATCGCCCAGATGCCGAGCGCCGCGACGGCACCGCCGAAAATGGCTCCCCAGCTCAACAGAGTGCGCCGGAAGCCGCCCTCGGGAGCGGAGGGGGCAACGTCGAACGTTGACGGTTGTTGCACGGTCGCCATGCAGAAGAACGGTGCAAGCGCCGTGCTCGGGGCCTGTCTCCTTGCGTCGAAAGCCCGTGAGCCGTGCCCTCCTGCCCCGGCGCAACCCCGCTCGGCGCCGGAGCCCCTCCGGCATCGAGCAGAAATCTAGGCTATACACGGCGCCGGAGATGATCGGGGTCCGCAACATCGCGAAGTCCTTCGGCGCCCGCACGCTGTTCCAGGGCGTGTCGCTCGAGCTCCTTGCCGGCGCGCGCTACGGGCTCGTGGGCGCGAATGGCGCCGGGAAGACGACCTTCCTCGGGATCCTCGCCGGGGACGAGCCGGCGAGCGACGGCTCGGTGACCTTTCCCGCGCGCGCTCGCGTCGGTGTGCTCCGCCAAGATCGGTTCCTGAACGACGCGGAGAGCATCCTCGACGTGGCCATGGCCGGCGACGAGATCGTGAGCCGGGCGATGGCGGAGCAGCGCGAGCTCGTGGACAAAGGCGTCCCCGACGCCGCGCGCCTCGCGGAGCTCGAGGAACAAATCGCCGCGCACGACGGCTACACGCTCGAGGCGCGCGCGAGCCAAATCCTCGAAGGGCTCGGCATTCCCGTTCGCGTCCACCGCGACCCGCTCGGGACGCTCTCCGGAGGGTTCAAGCTGCGCGTCCTGCTCGCGCAGGTGCTCGTCGGCGGACCCGATGCGATTCTGCTCGACGAGCCCACCAATCACCTCGACATCCTCTCGATCCGCTGGCTCGAGAAGTTCCTCGCCGCGTATCGCGGGTGCGCCGTGATCATTTCGCACGATCAGCGCTTCCTGGACAACGTCGTGACGCACGTCCTCGACGTCGACTACGGCACGATCACCCAGTACACGGGCAACTACTCCGCGTTCGTCACGGAGAAGGCGGAGACGCGCGCGCGCAAGGAGGCGGAGCTCGAGCGGCAGCGCGCCGTGATCGAGGAGCGCCGCGCGTGGGTCGAGCGTTTCAAGGCCAAGGCCACCAAGGCACGCCAGGCGCAGAGCCGCCTCAAGCAGATCGAGCGCATCGAGCAGAAGGTGGAGGTCTTGGCGCCGAGCTCACGGCGGACGCCGTCCTTCTCGTTCGTGCCGCGGCGGGCGAGCGGCAAAGACGTGCTCACCATCGAGGAAGTCTCCAAGGCATACGGCGAAAACCGCGTGCTCACGAACGTGTCGCTCGCCGTCCGGCGCGGAGAGCGCGTCGCGATCATCGGCGCGAACGGCCTCGGCAAGTCCACGCTGCTCAAGATCGCGACGAACCACCTCGCCGCCGACTCCGGCACCGTGGCGTGGGGCTACGAGACCCACGTCGGCTACTTCGCGCAGGACCACCGCGACGTCCTGTGCGACCCCAAGACGACGCCGCTCGACGTCATCTGGAACACCGTCCCGGAGGAGAGCACGAGCTTCGTGCGCGGCCAGCTCGGGCGTGTGCTCTTCTCGGGCGACGACGTGCAGAAGCCGGTGGGCGCGCTCTCCGGGGGTGAGGCCGCGCGCCTCGTCTTCTGTCGCATCATGGTGCAGCGGCCGAACGTGCTGGTGCTCGACGAGCCGACGAATCACCTCGATCTCGAGTCGATCGAGGCGCTCGTCTCCGGGCTCCAGGCGTTCGACGGGACGCTCCTGTTCGTGTCCCACGATCGCGCCTTCGTCTCGGCGCTCGCGACCCGCGTCGTGGAAGTCACCGCGGACGGCCTCCGGGATTTCCCTGGGACCTACGAGGAGTACCTCGCGCGCTGCGGCGACGACCACCTCGACGCCGAAGCCGTGGTGCAACGGGCTCGGAAGGCGAAGTCGGAACGGAAGAACGAAGCTCCCGAGAAGAAGGCGCTCTCGTGGGAGGAGCAGAAGCGTCGCAACAACAGAAAGAAGCAGCTCCCCGGGTTGCGGGACGCCGTGCTCGCGAAGATCGAGCAGGCGGAGGCGCGCCGCGCGTGGATTCGAGCGCGCTTCGCCGACCCGGATTTTTACGTGCAGACCGAGGCGACGGAGTTCGAGCGCCTCGAGAAAGAAGAGAAGGAGCTCGGTCCGAAGATCGAGGCTTGGCTCGCGGAGTGGGAGGCGCTCGAGTCGGAGATCGCCGCGCTCGCGGGCGAAGGCTCGGGTGCAAGCGAGGGTCGGACCTCCGGGTAGATCCCCGCTCAGCGCGCTTCGCGGCCCGCGTGCGGCGCCGCGTCGCTCACGGTGAGGCGCTCGAGCTGGATACCGAGGCGCAAGAGCGCGCGCTCGGCTCGCGCCGCGGAGAGCTCGGCGCGCCGTGCGAGGGTGCGCGCGACCAGGCCCGAATACGGGTCTCTGCCGACGAGCCCGCTCGTGACGGGGACACGCACCCAGAGCAGCTCGCTCCGCCGTGAGCGGTAGCGCGCGGCCGCCTCGACGAGCCGCGTGCGGGCTCCTGGCTCCGCCCATGGCGTGAAGAGATAGATCAAGCTCGGCCGCGGGCGCGCCCCGCGCAGGCGCGCGAGGCTCTGCACGAGCAGCTCGTCCACCTCGGCGCGGTCCGAGGCCAGGCGCAGCGGGGACCCGAGGCCGAACGCCTCGAGGTAGCGGCGCAGCATGCGCTCGCGTTGGCTCGTCGCGAACGCGTCCGCGTCCGCGAAGGGTGCGCGCTTCTGGAGGATCTCGGCGCGCTCCGCGATGCGCTCGAGCTCGTGAGCGCCGACGTGCGCCGAGAGCTCGGGGTCGAGCGGGCGCATGTGCTCGAGCACGCGCAGCGCGACGTCCGCCTCGTCGAGGCCGCTGCGATCGGCGTGCACGGGGCTCGCCGCGTGCGCCATCGCCTCGAGCAGGCGCCCGGTGTGCGCGGCGCGCCCCGTGCACGCCGATCGCCGCGGCCTCGCCGAGGCGGACGTCGCGCTGCGCGTGCTCGCGCACATGCGCCCGCTCGCCCCCGCGCTCTCGGCGC
>CAYYWA010000012.1:21047-21667 GCA_964475255.1 uncultured Sorangium sp. | reverse complement strand
GCCGCGGGGGCGATGCCCTTGTCCAGCGCGGCCTCGCCCGGGCGGCCCGCGGCGAGCTCGCTCGACGCGTCGAGGAGCAGGAACACGATGTCGCGCTCTTCGCGCTCGTATTCGCGGACGAGCAGCTCGCCGCGGCGCGCGGAGGCCTTCCAGGCGATGCGCCGGAACGGGTCGCCCGGCTGGTGCTGGCGGAGCTCACGGATGTCGCCGCTCTCTCCGGCGAACGGGCTGGCGCGTCCCTGATCCGCGTCCCGCCGGCTTCGTCCGCCACGCGCCGAGCGCGACAGCCGCGCATACGGCTGGGGCATCACCTCGATGCCGCAGGGGTTCGCGAAGGTGAGCGGCACCTCGAAGAGCCCCGGGCCGCCCTGCACCTCGAGAGAGAGCCCGTGAACGGCGTGGTGCCCGACGCGGCGCCCGGTGATGCAGAGCGTGACCCGGAGCCGCCCCCCGGCCGGGACTTCGCCGCGATCCGGATAGAGCTCGATGTCGAGCGCGGGTGCGGCCACGGCCCGCAACCCGACGTAGCGTGCCGCGCGCACGTCCCGGTTGCGCACCTCGGCTTCGAGCTCGAGCGTCTCACCCCGCGCGATCCGGAAAGCCGGGCGGGGCCCCCGCCC